>JAITKK010000199.1 GCA_031278475.1 Deltaproteobacteria bacterium | reverse complement strand
AGGGCAGGCGGCTTATCTTCCACACCGGGACCAACGAGGCCATCATCATGAAGACCCACCGGGTAAGAAGGGGCGACTACTACCCCTACCGCCAGCGCCTGGAAAACTAGGGGGCCAGTCCCAGGGTACCCCACCACCGGCTTTCCTGTCCCCGGCAAGGGGGCGGGCCTTCAGGCCCGCCCCCTTGCCGTTTTGGTATCCTGGGTTCCCGGATTCCTGGTTTCCCGGATTCCCGGTTTCCCTGATTCTTGGATTCCCGGATTCCCGGTTTCCCGGATTCCCGGTTTCCCGGATTCCTGGTTTCCCGGATTCCCGGTTTCCGGAAAAATACACCCCCTTGGATGCCTGGGCATACCCTGGAAGCTATTGGCATCCCTTGCAATACTCGGGCATCCCCTCCAATACTCGATCATCCCTTCAATACTCGGCCATCCCTTGGCAACACAAGGTTATGCCTTGGCATAAAAGCCTCCTGAAACCCATATACCCACAAAAAAGCGCGCCCCGCGTAAGGGCCTAAGACCCTTGCGCAAGGCGCGCTTTGTCCATGCTAAGGCTATGGGCTGTGTCCCTAGGGTGCCTCGGTCGCTGCCATCGGCAGGATGCCGGAGCTGTTCAGCTCCCGGGTTGGCCGTATGGGGGAGTAGAACTGATGGTCCATGATCGGCTCGCCAGCCTCCAGTGCGATGAAGTCGCTTGCCTTGTAGGGGGGGCCGTCCAAGAGGGCCTCGAAGTAGCTAAGGTCCGCCGGCAGCTCCATGAACTCCTTCTTGAACGCGAGGCAGTTCTCCTTGGCCCTTTCCCGGAGGCGCCTGATGTCCCCCACCCCGTTGTTGATGAGGCAGACGTACTTGTAGTTTGCGATCTCCAGGGCCATGCCCTTCATGGCCCTCTTCTCGCCCATCTTGGGGGCGTAGCGCAGCTCCACGGTGGAGAGCGGGTCGCCCGCGTTGCGCATCCAGCCGTCTGAGAGGAAATAAGTGCCAGGGCACTTGTTGAAGACCTCCATGTAGCGCTCTGGGGATCCCAGGAGCATGGAGATGCAGTCGTGGCACCTGGGGATGACCAGCTCGCCCTCGGATTTCACGCCCACGGTACCGTTGGAGCAGAGCCCGTAGCCAAGGGCCACCCTTGGGCAACCGGAGGCCCCCATGGCGGATACCGCCTCGTTGAGCTTCACGGGCATCTCCTTGGGGGTGGCGTGCAGGGCGTAGTCCATGGCCTTGAGCGGGATGTCCCTGTTGCCGATGGCCCTTTCCATCTCGGAGCGGACCACGTCGCAGGTGACCACCCCCAAAGCATGTTCGCCCATACAATAACCCCTTGCTTGCCCGCTTGGCTAAGCCCCCGCCTTGCGCCATATGGGGGCCCGGAGGCGGGGTAAACCTTAAAAAGCCTGGTCTTGTGGAGTGCTGCGGGACGCTTGGGGTCTGGGCGCAGCTTTGCGCCCTTGACACCTTGCGGCTCCCCTTACCTTTAAATTTACTCATTTTCTTGATTTTGTCAAGATCCAACTGACATTTACAAGCCAAAGCCCGGGATTTGAACCCATAGGATTGGAGCCCATAGGATTGGAGCCCATAGGCTTGGAACCCACAGGATCGGAACCCATAGGATTGGAGCCCATAGGATTGGAACCCATAAGTGCCTAGGGCCCTGGAGGGGCGTTCCTAGCTTTTTTTGGGATCGCGGCAAAATACCAAAGGGTTTTCCTCATAAAGGCCAAAGGATCCGACCCGCAAAGGCACGGGAAGGCTCAGGCAAGGCGCGGAAAGGGTGGCGGTATGGCACGGGATCTTAAGTCCCGCGAGGGCCTTTTATTTGGTGAAAGCCCAAAAAAACCCTTGATATGGTGGGGGCCGGGTGCTAACATGTCACATTCTGTGCTCAGGGGCAAAAATCCGTCCTTAGGACCGGCTTCCCGGGGGCGCCCCCCCGGCGGCCCCCGGGCCATGGCCCGGGGGCGCCTTTCCGGGATTGGGGCCCTTCCTGCCCCTTGGCCCGCAAAGCGCGAACCGGGCGGAACGCCCCCAAGAGAACCGCCCCGCCTACAGGCGGGGCCCCCAAACAATCTTCAAAACTCCGGGCACCCGGCACAATCGAGGGTTTTATGGCCAAGGCCGACAGTAAAAACAAGAAAGGCAAGGACGACAGGAACCAGGCAGCCGACAACCAGAGGGAGAAGGCCCTCTCGGACGCCGTGAACCAGATCGAGAAGAGCTTCGGCAAGGGCGCCATCATGCGGCTGGGCACCGGCGGCGAGGAGTCCGTCCCGGTCATATCCACGGGCTCCATAACCCTGGACGCGGCCTTGGGCATCGGGGGCATACCCAGGGGGCGCATAATAGAGGTCTACGGGCCCGAGTCCAGCGGCAAGACGACCCTGGCGCTCCACATAGTGGCCGAGGCCCAGAAGGCCAAGAACGCCCAGGGCCAGAACGGGGTGGCCGCCTACATAGACGCGGAGCACGCCCTGGACACCTCTTACGCCAGGAGGCTGGGGGTGAACACCGACGAGCTGCTCATAAGCCAGCCGGACCACGGCGAGCAGGCACTGGACATAGCCGAGATCCTGGTCCGCAGCGGGGGGGTGGATCTAATAGTCATAGACTCCGTCGCGGCCCTGGTCCCCGAGGCGGAGATCCAGGGCGACATGGGCGACACCCACGTGGGCCTCCAGGCGAGGCTCATGAGCCAAGCCCTCAGGAAGCTCACCAGCTCCATCCACCGCTCCATGTGCTCGGTCATCTTCATAAACCAGCTGCGCATGAAGATAGGCCCCATGGCCTACGGCAACCCGGAGGTGACCACGGGCGGGAACGCCCTCAAGTTCTACGCGACCATGCGCATAGAGATCCGCAGGGGGGCGGCAATCAAGAACTCCGGCGACCAGCGGGTCGGAAACGAGACCAAGGTCAAGGTGGTCAAGAACAAGATGGCCCCCCCCTTCAAGGAGGCGGTATTCGAGATCTATTACGGCAAGGGCATCAGCCACGAGGGCGAGCTCATAGACCTGGGCTCCACCTTGGACATAGTGGACAAGAGCGGCTCCTGGTACTCCTACCAGGGCGAGAGGATCGGGCAGGGCAAGGAGAAGGCCATAGCCTTCCTCCAGACCCACCCCCAGATAGCCAAGGACATAGAGGACAAGCTCAAGTCCGCCTACGGAATCATCACGGAGAAGATCTCCGAGGCCGAGGCCTTGGAGCGTTTCGACTCCCCGCCCCAGGACGAGGATCTGGTGGAGGCCCTGCCCAAGGACGCCAAAGGGGCGGCATCCTAGGCAACTTCGCCGCCAAAACCGGCAAAACCCGCAAAGCCCGCAAAACCGCCCTTACCCAAAGGCAGGCTGCCGGGGGCCGCAGGCCCCCGCAGCCTGCCTTTTTCCATCCCTACCCCTCGGCGCCTTAAACGAATCCCTTCACCCCTTAAACTGAATCCCCGCAGCCCCCAAAACGTATCCCAAGATCCGCTTGCCGGAGCGCGAGCTCAGGGCAGGCGGGCGGGGCAGCTATAGTGCCGCAGGGGTATCCAAGGGGACCTATGGGGCCAAACAGGGCAATGCAGGGCTTTAGCACACGCCCTCATGCCGCATTGGCCCAACATTATTAGCCCCACATTATTGGCCCCACACTATTGGCCCCACTTTGCCAGCATATTTGGCCGCCCCAAGCCACCTAAAACCCACTTTCTCCCCAATTTTATCCCACTACGCCTCAAAATGCCCCACCCAAGGCTCACCTTACGCCCCCCTCCACCCCTTGCCCAATGCCAAGGGCCTTGGGGCAGCTGGCCCGAGGCCCCGGCCGCTTGCCCTTTTTGGAAAGGGACCCGCCTTTTGTTGTATAATTTAGGGCCCGGGGCTTTGGCCCCGGGCGGCCGAGAACCATTTTCCAGGTGCGTTTATGCTTTCCACGGACATCAGGAACACCTTCCTGGGCTTCTTCGAGCGACGCGGGCACAGGAGGGTATCCTCTAGCTCCCTTGTCCCCCACGACGACCCCAGCCTCCTCTTCACCAACGCCGGCATGGTGCAGTTCAAGAGGCTTTTCACCGGCGAGGAGAAGAGGGACTACAACAGGGCCACCACTTCCCAGAAGTGCGTGAGGGCCGGCGGCAAGCACAACGATCTGGAAAACGTGGGCTACACCGCGAGGCATCACACCTTCTTCGAGATGCTGGGGAACTTCTCCTTCGGGGACTACTTCAAACAGGATGCCATAGCCTTCGCCTGGGAGCTATTGACCGAGGGCTACGGGCTCCCTTCCGACAAGCTGTACGCGACCGTCTACAAGGACGACGACGAGGCCTACGGGCTCTGGCGCAAGGATATCGGGCTCCCCGAATCCAGAATCAGCCGCCTGGACGAAAAGGACAACTTCTGGGCGATGGGGGACACCGGGCCCTGCGGGCCCTGCAGCGAGATCCTCATCGACCAGGGCCCGGAGCTTGGCTGCGGCAAACCCGACTGCGGGCCTGGCTGCGACTGCGACCGCTATCTTGAGATCTGGAACCTGGTCTTCATGCAGTTCGAGCGGGGCAAAGACGGGACAATGGGGCCCCTTCCCAGGCCCTCCATCGACACGGGCATGGGTCTTGAAAGGCTCGCGGCCGTGACCCAGGGCGTGCGCAACAACTTCGAGTCCGACCTGTTCCTCCCGCTTCTTACGAGGATCTCCGACCTGTCGGGGGTCGCCTACGTGAGGGGCGCCCCACCCAAGGAGGGCGACCCCTCCTTCCAGACCAACGTGTCCCTAAGGGTGGTCGCCGACCATGCGAGGGCCGTCACCTTCCTTGTGGCCGACGGGGTCCGCCCCGAGAACCTGGGCCGCGGCTACGTGCTGCGGC
The DNA here is from genome assembly GCA_031278475.1 of Deltaproteobacteria bacterium. Taxonomy (GTDB): domain Bacteria; phylum Desulfobacterota; class Desulfarculia; order Adiutricales; family Adiutricaceae; genus JAISMF01. The sequence continues at coordinate 3,579 of JAITKK010000199.1, read as the reverse complement.
GCATCCTGCGCCGCGCGGTGCGCCACGGCCGCAAGCTGGGGCTCGCCAAACCGTTCATGGCCTCCATGTGCGACGCGGTGATAGGGACCCTGGACGGGGCCTACCCGGAGCTCGGCCAGTCCAGGGACTACATCAGGAACCTCGTGACCTTCGAGGAGGAACGGTTCCGGGAGACACTGGACCAAGGGCTCAGGATCCTGGGCGACGAGATGGAGGGCATACTTGCAAGGGGCGAGGGCGCCATCCCTGGCGCCCTCGCCTTCAAGCTCTACGACACCTACGGGTTCCCGGTGGACCTGGTGGCGGATGTCGCGAGGGAGCACTCTCTGACGGTAGACGAGGAAGGCTTCGGGCGTGAGATGGAGGGCCAAAGGGCCAAGGGCCGTGCCGCCTGGAAGGGCGAGGACGAGGCGGAGGGTGTCATCGATGCCGTGAACGCCCTCACGGCCAAGGGCTTCAGGACCCGCTTCACGGGCTATGGCGGGACGGTAGGCAAAAGCACCCCGGCCCTCATCTGGTCGGAGGGCAGGGAGTGGGAAGAGCTGGTCCCTTCCGGGGACCCTCCCAGGCTTACCCTGGTCTTCCCCGAAACACCCTTCTATGCCGCCTCCGGCGGCCAGGAGTCCGACCAGGGCCTTATCCTCTTCCAAAGCGGCAAGGTGGCCGTGACCGACGTCCAGAAGGCACCGGGCTCGGGCGTGTTCCTGCACTCGGGCATCCTCCTCGAGGGGGAGGTGTCCAAGACCGAGGCCACCCTCGAGGCGGACCCCGTGAGAAGGGCGCGGATAGCCGCCAACCACAGCGCCACCCACCTGCTCCACAAGGCCCTCAGGGAAACCCTGGGCCCGCACGCGAGGCAGGCCGGGTCATCGGTCGCGCCCGAGCGGCTGCGTTTCGACTTCACCCATCCCAAGCCGGTCACCCCGGAGGAGATCGAACGGATAGAGAACCTGGTGAACGGGGACATATTGTCCGACCACAGCGTGGACACCCACCTCATGGGCATGGACGAGGCCCTGCGCTCTGGCGCGGTCGCCCTCTTCGAGGAACGCTACGGCGAGGAGGTGAGGGTGGTCTCCATGGGGGGCTCAAGGGAGCTCTGCGGCGGCACCCACACGGAGTCCACCGGTAAAATCGGCCTCTTCCTCATAGCCTCCGAGGGGGCCGTGGCAAGCGGGGTACGGAGGATAGAGGCCGTGACAGGGCTTGCCGCCCTGGCCCAGGTCCACAGGGACCGGGCCTCCCTCCAGGGATTGTCCTTCCTTCTAAAGGCGCCCGTCCCGGAACTCCACCAGCGGGTGGAAAGGCTCCTAAAGAGGGCAAGGGACCTCGAAAAGGCCCCGGCCGCGAAGGCGGCCGGGGCGGACGATCTAAAAAGCCTCGCCCAGAAGGCCGAAAGCCTCGGCGGGACCCGCTTTCTCGCGGCAAGGCTCAAGGCCGCCGGCCCCAAGGAGCTGCGGGAGGCCGCTGACGGCCTAAGGGAGCTCCTGGGCCCGAAATCGGTCCTGGCCCTGGCGACGGACGCCAACGGCACCGCGTTGCTCTTGGTGGCCGTGGGCAAGGGGCTTGACGGGCGCCTCAAGGCGGGGGCCATAATATCCGAGATGGCAAGGGCCGTTGGCGGGAAAGGCGGCGGCAGGCCGGAGCTGGCCCAGGCAGGCGGCCCGAACGTCTCGGGCATCGACGAGGCCCTTTCCAAGGCAAGGGAGCTTGTGGGGCAAGTTGCCCCCTGAGCCCGGCAACGGGCCAGGGGCGGGCGTTAGAGGAGGGAACCTAAAATGTTGACACTCCTGATTGGCTCCGGCGGCCGGGAGCACGCGCTCGCCTGGCGTCTCGCGCAGGACAAGGGCGCGTCCGTCGTGTCCGCCCCGGGCAGCCCGGCCCTTGGCCGCCTGGGCGAGATCAGACCCATCGCCCTTGACGACACCGAGGGCCTTGTGGCCCTCGCGAGGGACCTAAGGCCCGACCTTGTGCTGGTGGGGCCCGAGCTCCCCCTCGTGCTGGGGCTCCCGGACAGGCTCAGGGACCTAGGGCTCCCTGTATTCGGCCCGTCCAAGGCGGCCGCCCGCATCGAAGGGTCCAAGGTATTCGCCAAGGACTTCATGATCCGCCACAACCTGCCCACCGCGAGCTACGCCGTCTTCTACGACGCGAAGGAGGCCAAGGGCTACCTGCGGGACAGCTCCTACCCGGTGGTGCTGAAGGCCGACGGCCTCGCTGCCGGAAAAGGGGTGATAGTCTGCGGGAACAATGCCGCGGCAATGGCCGCCCTTGACGCCCTCATGGGGGAGGATCACGGAAAAAGCGTGATCGTGGAGGAGTACCTGGCAGGGGAGGAGATATCCTTCTTCGCAATCACCGACGGCGAGAACATAATCACCCTACCGGCCGCCCAGGACCACAAGACCGTGAACGACGGCGACCGGGGCCCCAACACGGGCGGCATGGGGGCCTACTCGCCCCCGCCTGTCGCCACCCGGACGCTTGTCAAGCTGGTGGAGGAGGGCATCCTGCTCCCGGCCGTGGAAGGGCTCAGGGTGGAGGGCGCCCCGTTCGTGGGGCTTCTTTACGCGGGCCTGATGATAACATTGAACGGCCCCAAGCTCCTGGAGTTCAACGCCCGTTTCGGGGACCCGGAGACCCAGGCCCTCATGCCTCTCTTAAAAGGCGACTTTGGGGAAACCCTGCTGGCCGCCGCGACCGGGAAGCTCAAGGGGAAGACAATGGAGTGGTCCGGGGATTCCTCCGTCTGCGTGGTAATGAGCTCCGAGGGCTACCCAGGCCCCTACCGCCAGGGCGACCCGATAACCGGAATCGACAAGGCCAACGCAAGGGACCAGGTGCAGGTCTTCGAGGCCGGGGTAGGTGTGCGCGACGGCATCCCGATAACCAAGGGGGGCCGTGTCCTTGGCGTCACCGCCACGGGGAAAACCCTGAGGGACGCGATAGACAGGGCATACCTTGCCGTGTCCGACATATCCTTCGAAGGCGCGCACTACCGCAAGGACATAGGCGAGAAAGCCTTCAGGAAGACCCCCTTCCACCCGGACGAGGCGTAAGTCGCGATTCATTCACGCAAGTCAGAAGGACTTTCCATCATTTTTGCGATTTCCGGCAATTCCCGCAAGACGCGCAAAGTCCCGGGAAGCGCCCGATAGTCGCGCCCGCTTCCGAAAAACCCTGGCCCCGCGTCCGGTATCCCCGCCTTACGGCGCATTTGCGCCTGTGCGAGCCCTTTCGGCCGAAAGCGCAGGTGCGGGTTGGGTGCGCCAACCTACGATGCGTTGGCTTGGAAGCTCTTTGTCATTGGCTTGTTTTGGGCTTGTTTTGGGCTTGTTTTGGGCTTGTTTTGGGCTTGTTTTGGGCATGGCATCATCAGAGGGGCGGCATTCCAGGGACGCTCGGGAACAAGGCATGACGCTTTCGGAAATGACCGACGAAACGCGCGACTCCTAGATAAGTGGTAGTGATAAGTGGTAGTGATAAGTGGTAGTGAGAGGAAGAAACGGTCACTACCCAGGATTCAATTGCTTGTTGCCTTTTGCGGCTCGCGAGTTTCCCTGTGAACAGTCCCCGGCC
>JAITKK010000065.1 GCA_031278475.1 Deltaproteobacteria bacterium | reverse complement strand
GGCGCCGGCCGGGGCAACCCCGGAAGCCCCAGGGAAGCTTTGGCCACTCCCCGGCAGGGGGATGGGGGGGCGGCCTCCCGCCCGTGGCGGGATGCCGCCCCCTGGGCCCGGCTCTGGAGTTTTGCGCCCAAAAGGGCTATAATCCTCTCTCACCAAAAAACGGCGGCGGCCCTGGCCTTGGCCAAGGTAACGCCCAAGGAAGCCCAGGAAAGCCTAAATGACCCCCAAGACCCCATTCTCCTTCCAGGACGTGATACTGGCTCTCACCGAATTCTGGGCGGACAGGGGCTGCCTCGTGCGGCAGCCATATGACACCGAGGTGGGGGCCGGCACCTTCCACCCGGCCACCACCCTGCGCAGCCTGGGCCCGGAGCCCTGGCGCTGCGCCTACGTGCAGCCCTCCAGGCGGCCCACAGACGGGCGCTACGGCGAGAACCCCAACCGCCTGCAGCACTACTACCAGTTCCAGGTGATACTCAAGCCGTCGCCCCTGGAGTCCCAGGAGCTGTACCTGCAGAGCCTGAAGGCCCTTGGCATAGACCCCTTGGACCACGACATCCGCTTCGTGGAGGACGACTGGGAGTCGCCCACCCTTGGGGCCTGGGGCATAGGCTGGGAGGTCTGGCTGGACGGCATGGAGGTTACCCAGTTCACCTACTTCCAGCAGGTGGGGGGCTTCGACCTCAGGCCCATATCCGTTGAGTTCACCTATGGCCTGGAAAGGCTCGCCATGTACCTCCAGGGCGTGGACAACGTCTACGACCTGGACTGGAACGGCTTCGTCCGCTACGGCGACGTGCACCACCGGGGCGAGGTGGAGTACTCCACCTACAACTTCGAGGTGGCCTCAGTCCCCATGCTCTTCTCCCTCTTCGACATGTACGAGGCCGAGTCCCTGAGGCTCTTTGCCAAGGGCCTGATGCTCCCCGCCTACGACTACTGCCTCAAGTGCTCCCACACCTTCAACCTGTTGGACGCGAGGGGCGCCATCTCGGTCCCCGAGCGCAGCCGCTTCATAGGCCGGGTCAGAAGGCTCGCCAGGGAGGCCTGCCAGGGCTTCGCCCGCCAGCGGGAGGGCATGGGCCACCCGCTCCTGGGCCGCTGGGAGGTGGCCCTGTGAGCGCGCCCGGGGCACTCGACCTCATCCTGGAGCTGGGCGTGGAGGAGATACCCGCCTCCTATTTCGGGCCGGCCATGAAGTACCTGGAGGACAGGCTCACAAAGGAGCTGGGCAGCCAAAGGCTGCCCTTCTCCGGCATGGAGGTATGGGGCGGGCCCAGGAGGCTAGCCCTGGGGCTTACCGGCATCGACCCCATGCAGCCGGACGTGGAGGAGGAGATCATAGGGCCGCCCCTGAGCTCGGCCTTCGACTCGGTGGGGAACCCCACCAAGGCGGCCCAGGGATTCGCCAAGGGCCAGGGCGTGCCCATATCCGGGATACTGACGCTCAACACCCCCAAGGGCCCCTACCTCGCCGTGCGCCGCCACATAGCCGGCAAACCGGCCGGTGCCATACTCGCGCAGATACTCCCGGGCATCCTGCAGTCCCTGCCCTTCCCCAAGGTCATGCGCTGGGGAAGCGGGGAGTACTCCTTCGTGCGCCCCGTGCACTGGCTGCTCTGCGTGCTGGGGGGCGAGGTGCTGCCCATAAGCTTCGCCGGCATCAAGGCCGGGAAGGTCAGCCACGGGCACCGCTTCCTATCCCCTGGGGCCGTGATAATCGCGTCCCCCTCCGAGTACAAGGGCAGGCTTGCCGAGAGCCACGTGCTGGTGGACTTCCAGGAACGGCGGGAGGCGGTGCTCTCCGAGATCCAGAAGGCCATAAGGGATTCCAACACGGACCTCACCCCGCTCCTTGAACCGGAGCTGGTGGACGAGGTCGCGAACCTCGTGGAGGAGCCGGTCGCGATCCTCGGCCGCTTCGACACCCAGTTTTTGGATCTCCCGCGCCAGGTGTCGGCAACCGCCATGCAGGAGCACCAACGCTACTTCCCGGTGGAGGACAACCTGGGCCGCCAGGCGCCCTACTTCGTGGCGGTGAACAACACCAGGGCAAGGGACATGGACGTGGTCCGCAAGGGGCACGAGAGGGTGCTTAGGGCCCGCCTGGAGGATGCCCGCTTCTATTACGTGGAGGACAAGAAAATACCCCTAAGCGACCGCCTGGAGGATCTCCGGGACGTCGTGTTCCACCACGATCTGGGATCCTACCGGGACAAGGTGGAAAGGGTAGCCGAGCTCGCCCAGGAGCTGGCGGCCGAGCTCGCCCCGGAGCTGAGGGACACCATCCGCAAGGCCTCCATGCTCATGAAGAGCGATCTCACGACCGGGGTCGTGAAGGAGTTCCCGTCCCTCCAGGGCGTCATGGGCCGCGAGTACGCCCTCTCCGAGGGGGAGAGCCAGGAAGTGGCGGACGCCATCCGGGAGCAGTACCTGCCGGTCCGCGCGGGCGGGGATCTCCCCGCGACGCTCCCCGGGGCCGTGTTGTCGGTAGCCGACAAGCTCGACACCATCTGCGGCTGCGTGGCCGTCAACCTGCAGCCCAGCGGCTCGGCGGATCCCTTGGCCCTGCGCCGCCAGGCATTGGGGATAATTCTCATAGCCCTTGACCGCAAGTGGGGCTTCTCGCTCGAGACCTACGTGGGCAAGGCCCTGAGGATCCTGGGGCCTTTGTGCAAGCGGCCGGAGCGGGAGGCGCTCCTTGAGACGCTCAGGTTCTTCGAGGCGAGGCTCAAGAGCCACATATTGTCACAGGGGATCTCCCCGGACGGGGCGGAGGCCGTGCTCACCCTCTACGCCAACTACCCATTGTCCTCCCTCCAGAGGGCCATGGCCCTGGAAAACCTCAAAAAGCGAGAGGGCTTCCGCGACCTTGCCCAGACCTTCAAGAGGGTGGTGAACATCATAAAGAAGTTCGGCGAAAAGGAGGCCCCGCTCAAAGAGAGCGACTTCAAACTTGACGCGGAAAAGGCGCTCCTCAAAGACATCACAAAGCTCGAGGAAGACGCCCAGGGCTACGTCAGATCCGGCAGCTTCCCAGAGCTTCTCGACAAAATCGCCGCCCTGAAAGCCCCGGTGGACAAGTTCTTCGAGGACGTTTTGGTCGACGACCCCGACCCCGAGCTAAAAAACACGCGCATCGCCCTTCTTACAAGGACCTCAAGGCTGTTCGAGCTGATAGCGGACTTCTCCAAGGTGAGCTCTCTGTAGTGATGGAGGAGAGCCCTCTGCGGCCCATTTCACACTATTGACAATGGTTGATTTGCGAGGCCCTTGTATTTAGCGGCAGGGCGGGGATTTCGCCTTGGTGGGCATTGCGGCGTATGGCGCAATTATGGGTTGCAGGAACAAGCGCTGCAAATGGTTTATCTATTTTGCGTTCGGGCAACCATTGGCAAACAGGGCATAAAGCAAATCAAGCCGTGACGTGTTTGCGCCCTACCCAAAGATACCAAGCATTCCTTTTATTATCATATGCTATAAGTAATGGCTTTGGGCAAGGAGGGCCCGGGAAATCATGAACCCCAATAGGCGCCCCGGAAATAACCCAATGGAGCATTGTTTTTGAAATCGCCTAAAATTTCCTTCTTTTGATATCCGCACTTATCACAGGATTACAACCTCAAATTCTTTTGTGACAATTGAATTAAAGATGAGAATTTGGCGTTTCCATGAGGGTGTCGTTATTTTGGGGCCAGCCATTTTTTGTTGGTTGCAAGGTTCATCCCATTTAGCAATTTCATCATGGTTGTATGACAAACACCATGACCTTGCTCTTGTGATTCCAAGGTCATCCCCGCCCCTCCCGGCACCTCACTTGGCCCTTGCGGCCTTGCCCTTCGGACGATTGGCGCAAGCGAAGCAAAGCCTGGCCCCCCCGTCAGCCGTCCCCTCGATAAAAGCGTGCTCCCCGTAGAACCAGGGAAGGTTTGCGCGCCCGTGCCCGAAGGGGGCCCCCATGACGACCGGGACGCCGAGTGAACCGGCAAAGTCCCTGAGGACCCCCCTCGCCTGCCCCCGGTCGCCCGAGCCCAGGAAGGAGCCGAAGACCACCCCGGCGCATCCCCCGAAGGCACCCCGCAAGGATAGCCCAGTCAGCATGCGGTCAATGCGGTAGGGAGACTCCGCCGTGTCCTCCAGGAGGAGGATGGCCCCGCTGCCCTTGGGGCAGTGGGGCGTCCCGTAGAGCTGGGAGAACAATGTAAGGTTCCCGCCTATGAGCGGCCCCGAGGCGTCGCCTTTCCGCAGAACCGACCCCTTGGGGAAGGGCCAGGGGGCCCTGGCCCCTCCCGCGAGGATCCCCAGGGCCTCCGCCGCCCCCCCGGGGGCCAGGCGGGTGAGGGTGCAGAGGTTGGGGGCGTGCCAACCCCCCACGCCGGAAAGGGCCAACCTCGAAAGGTGCAGGGCGCTTATGTCGGAGAAGCCGATTAGGGGCTTTGACGGCGGGAATCCCCCCCACAGGCCCCTTAGCCCCCGGAGCAGCCGCATGGAGCCGTAGCCGCCACGCACCGCGAGCAGGGCCGCGTAGCGGGCGTCGGACATTGCGTCCGCGATGTCCCTCAGCCTCGGGCCGTCGTCCGCCGAGAGCCCGGGGGGCCGGGACGGCCCCCCGGGCCTCGGCCCAACGGAGAGGCCCGCGGCCCTAAGGAGCGAGATGCCCCCCTCCTCCCGGCGGGCCGCGCCGGGGCTCGCGGGGGCCACCAAGGCCAACCTGTCCCCTTTGCGGACGTAGGAGGGGATTGCGTGCTTGGGCTCACCACTTTTTTTCGTCATAGACAATCTTCAGGCCTTCCATGGTCAGGTTGGGCAGCACCTCGTCTATCACGTCGCTCTGGTTGGCAAACAGGCCCGCGAGCCCGCCGGTCGCGACGACCTTGGGCTTGGTCCCCATCTCCTTCGCGATCCTCCACACCAGCCCCTCCACCAGGCCCGTGTAGCCCAGGACAAGGCCGCTGTTTATGCCGTCCACGGTGTTCTTGCAGATGGCGCTCTTGGTGTTGTAGAAGCTCTCCATCTTGGGAAGCATCGAGGCCCTCTGGAAGAGGGCCTCGGCCGAGAGCCTGAAGCCCGGGGCGATGGACCCGCCCAGGTAGGCGCCCTCCGGGCTTATGCAGTCGAAGGTGGTGGCCGTCCCGAAGTCTATGACTATGAGGCTCTGCCTGAAGCGATGCCAGGCCGCAATGGACACCACCACCCTGTCGGCCCCCACCTGCCTCGGGTCGGAGTATTCGATTTTAAGCATCTTCTGGCTGTGGCCCTCCACGAAGATGGGCGGCTTCTTGATGTACTTGTTGGAGAAGCGCTCGAGGGCCGGGCGCATCGGGGGCACGACCGACGCCACCACCATATCCTCGAGCTGGGGAAAGGAGTAGCCCGCGAGATGCAGGAAGCCGTCCACCATGAAGCCAAGCTCGTCTCCCGAGAGATCCCGTTTGGTGTTGACCCGCCAGTCCCCCACCAGATTGTCGCCGTCCCAAAGGGCGAACTTGATGTTGGTGTTGCCAACGTCGAAGGTGATTATCATAAAAGCCCTCCTTAAAGGCTCCGGGAGGGACCCCTGTGTCTTGAACGGCCGGATACGTTAGTCGGCAGGGGTCGGTTTGGCCAAATATTTTTTTATTTTATGTTATAGGAAATGTTGGTGCAGTGCAAAGATTTTCAGTCAGGCGAAGCCGCAGGAAAATAATTCGGCAAGGCGGCAGGGCAAGGCCTAAAAAGTTCAAAATGCGAATCCTTTGAGAACGCCCCATTGTATCGCCAACGGACGGAAAAACCAAGTGGCCCTCCCCAAGCGCCGGGGATGCCCCAAGGGGGGCCCTTGGAATTCGGGATTCCGACAGAGCCTGTTCGGCCGTGAGCCATATTTTCCCATGCAATCCTGGGCGACAGTCACATATGGTAATTCCGTGCAGTGACATGCGTCTGCTCGGAGGAAGACCCCCCAAGGGAAAAAAGCTCTTTCCCAGCGCTACCGGCCAGGGCTACCGGCCCGGGCTAATGGGCAAGCGCCCATGGCCCTGGCCATGCGATTCCCGGGCTTGGGGTCCAAGCCGCGGGTATTCCCCCCCCCGTGGCTTTGGCCCCAAACGCCACCTGTGGTAAAATCCAAGCGACACTAAGGCGCCGCCTGTTGGGGGCAGACCCTGCGGGATCGCCTGGGAAGGGACCCTTGGTCCCCAAACATACAAAAGGCATAATCCCCTATAATTTTCCGACATTTCGGGCCCGCAGCGGGGCCCCTTGGCACTTATCCCGGCGTCCCTTGGGGCCGTTGGCCCCTCCAAAAACAAACCAAAACGGTGCAATTATGAAAAAGAACAGATTCCTAGCCCTTGCCGTCCTGGCCATATCGCTTGCCTTCATCGGTGCCTGCGTGACCACGGGATCCAAGTCCCCGGGCGCCTCCCAAGGCCAACCCGGTACCTTGTCCGAGACCGTCAGGAACACCAAATGCCCATCAAAGATGGCCATGGACATATCGGCGAAGTACCCCATAAACACCGGGAACGCCCAGGTGGACGCCTTCTTCAAGGGGAAGGCCGATAATTACCTTTCGTCCATGAAAAACGACGATGCGAACTCGGACGAGGGCAACTGCTCCTTGGGCTCCAACTTGTACGCAAACAGCGACTACAAGTCCTTCAAGCCCAACCCTGAGACCATCGGGGTCCTAACGACCATAGAAACCTTCACGGGCGGGGCGCACCCCAACACGGAATTGCAGTCCAACAACTTCGACCTGAGGACCGGTAAGGAGATCACCATAGAGGATCTCTTCGTCAAAACCCGGACCGGCATTTCCGGGATCTACGATTTGGCCTACGCCGAGCTCTGCAAGAAGACGGCGACCCATGATGCCGCAAGGGCGGTCCTGGGCGGCGAATGCGGGAAGGACAAGAGGGCCCCGAGCCAAGTCTTCGGGCTGACAGGGCCACTCGACAATCTCGGGCACATGGTGCTCACCGAGCAAGGGGCCGACCTTAACTTCCTGAGCTACGACATCTGGTCCTACGCCCAGGGGAACTTTACCCTCCCCATCTCAAAGGACACCCTCCGTGGGTTAGGAGCCAGGGACTTCTGGGGCCCGACCGCCCCGGCCTTCTAAAAACCCGGGCCAGATGGACACCTTCTTCCAAGAAAGAGCGGGCGCCCACCCAAGGAGGGTGGGCGCCCTTCCCAAGGGCCATGCCCCGGCGGCATCCCTGCGCCTAACACTCTCCCTGTCATTGTGCCTCTGCCTCATCCCGGCCCTTGCCGGGAGCCTGGGGGCCCAGGCAGGCACCCTGAGCGCCTTGGCCGTCGACCACAAAAACCTCAAAGAGTCGGTGAGGCATAAGCTCTGCCCGGACAAGATCTCCCTGGACATATCCGTCAAGTACCCCTCGGACACCGGGAACGCCAAGGTCGACTCCTTGTTGGAGGGCGAGGCCAAGGACTTCGCGGCCAAGGCAAAGGCCGAGGGCCTGGCAGGGCCCCTCAAGATGGGTTTTGCCTGCGAGTTCGACGAGAACCTCTTCGCAAGCTCCGGCTTCCTGGCGCACTTTCCGGGGCCCGGGATCCTGAGCGTGCTTCTGACCAAGGAGGAATTCATGGGCGGGGCCCATGCCGACGTCAGCTTCGGGGCCCACAACTTCGAAATGCGTTCGGGCGAGGAGATAGGGTTTTCAAACCTCTTCAAGTCGCCGAGGGACGGGCTCTCCAAGCTGTATGACTTCGCCCGCCATGACCTCTGCTCGATTACCCCTTCCCACGCCAGGGCCGACAGGGCTTTCGGGGTCCCCTGCGACAACCAGGGCAGGGCCCCGGCCGACATCCTGGGCCTGTCCGGCCCGCTGGACAACATGGGGCACATGGTACTCACCGAGGCGGGGGCGGTCATGAACTTCGCGCCTTTTGAGATCTGGACCACCGACAAGGGCCCCCACCAGCTCGCAATCCCCAAGGAAGCGCTGCTGCGCATGGGGGCCCACGATCTTTGGGGCGGGTCGAGGGAGGCGCCCGCGCCGAAGCCTGACCAGCCGGCTGACGGCGGGGGCACCTGAGGGTATAGAGGGTACCCACGAATGGGGCGGGGGCGGGGGCCAATGGCCTTCGCCCCCGCTTTTTTTCCGCCTATGCCAATGACCAAGGCGACAACCCCTTAGGCTTCCTCCTGCCAGAGCCTTACTCTGGGCTTCTTCCCCGGAGCCGCCGCCCCGGGGCCCCTGGGCCAGAGCCACTGCCCCGGAGCCCCGAGCCCAGAGCCCCGTTAAGGGCTGCTCAACCGGTTTGGCGGCCTCCATAGCGGGATCCGGCTCGGGGCCCTTGCACGTCCGCCGCCATCCGCCCCTCCGTGCATGGGAGCCTAGCCTACCCAGCCGCAGGGCCCGAGCCTTGCGGTTTTGGCACCAAACGCCTCCCGTGGTAAGATCATAATGGCCCTTAGGCGCGCCCCCGGCGGGGGCAAGCCCCATCCAGGCAGGACCTTCGGGCCGCAAACATGCAAAAGACATAATTCCCTAACATTTTCAGATATTTCGGTCCCGCAACGAGCAGCCAAGGCCCTTGCCGAAGGCTCTAAAGGGACCGTAGGCCACCCATAACAACCCATTGTGGTGCGATTATGAAAAGGAACGGACTACTAGC
>JAITKK010000063.1 GCA_031278475.1 Deltaproteobacteria bacterium | reverse complement strand
CCACTAGTGGTTTTGATCCACCTATACATTCATCAGTTGTACTTAATTTAGATATTAGAAAAACAATATTCACATTTGGTGATTATGGAAAAGCCAATCTCAAGGTAGCTGTCAGAAACATAACAAATGAGGAGTATGAATTCGCCACACCAGATTCCCGTAGTCGATATCAGTATGCTACTATGCCTGGCCGTTCTTTTTATGTTGCTTTAGAGTACGCATATTAACCTTTGCTTTACTTTCTAATGCTACATGCAGGAAAATTGCATTTAGAAAATCATATTGTCTATATCCTGATTGAGCTATTCTTTTAATGTTTTCTTGCATGTTATTATCTGATGGTACATAGGACTTAACCATATCTTCTATGTCCTAGTACTTAAAATCAGACTTCCAAAAAGGCTTGGTGCGTTAATCTAACATTAACGCACCAAGTCTTTTTTATATACCCATGCAATTCATATTTGCGCATTTGACTCATAAAAACGCTTAAGCATTAACCAAATGACTTGAGCTCAGGATGCAAAGTCCGCCTAGGGTGGTACACAAGTGGGCAGGTCTTAACGTGAGTGAACACTGAGAATACACGTAACAAAGTTGTGGTAGACGGCCAAACATCGAATTGAGGAAATCCCACTCTCACTGAGCATTGCCCGATATATTCGACTACCGCACTAGAGGCAATGTGTTTCTCCGTAACAGATAGCCATGAATCACGACCACACTAACAAATCCTTCCTAGTTCCGCAGGGATAATAATTGCGACATGTTCGAAAGTTCTCTGTGTAGAAACAGCCGAAGCCCGAATGGCTGCATTGGGAACGGTGAATCAGAGACACTGGGAATCCGTGACGGGAAAGACAGATTTCCGGTACCGGACTGAGCCAGGCCGAAAGACAATAAATCCTTGCTCTACATGATGGCACATGGGCCTGTAGTACTGAGATAGGCTCCTGTGTGCGGTCATTTTAGCCCGCAAGCTTCGGGTACTACCGGGAATGGCCATGCTAGTCCTCAGACCAGGGGCGAAGGGGCTACCGCTGCCCTTGGCTCACGGCCCTTAGGGCGCCTGCCAGCCACGGCAAAACCACACCATGCCTTGCCTTGGGCTGTTCCGCCCACCCGCGCTACCTTTGGTCCGAGCTGCGTTCTAGCCCCCAAAGGTAAGGACTACTGCCGCGGCCAAAAAGGTGCTCCTTGGCCGGGGCTTGGGTACTTGGGGATATGGTTCTTGGGGATTGGGTACTTGGGGATTGGGGCTATGTGGGCTAGAAGATTGGGCTCGCTGGCCCTGCGGAACGCAGGGCCCAACGAAGGGTAGTACACTAGGGGCACTATTCGGGGGGACTGGGCGGGAGGACTGGGCGAGGGTAGGGTCGCAAGGGGCGGGTTGGCATAAAACCGGCGTTTTTTCGGCTTCCCGCCTTTGCACCCTGGCTGGTCGTGGGTCTACCTGGAGCTAAAGACAGCTAAAGCGCTAAGGGCAACCCCTAAAAAGGCACTTCCTCGTCCGTGGGCAGGCTGTCGTCGGTGGGCAGGGGATCCTCATCGAAGACATCCGGCGGGACGGCCGCTTCGTGGGAGGCCTCCGGGGCCGCCGCGGCCGGAGGGGCCTGGGGGGGCGCTGGCTTGGCCGGGGCGGCCTTCTGGGGGGCGGGGGGTGCCTGGGGAAGCGGTTCGCCGCCCCCCTCTTGGGGGCCATCCGGAGGGCTCAGGTACTCGCCCTGGCCTTCCCGCTTGGGGGAAAAGAGCTTCTCCAGGACGTTGGACACTATCTCCGTCATATAGCGCTTGACGCCCTTCACGTCCTCCCAGCTACGGGTCACAATCTTCCCCTCTATGTAGACCATGTCGCCCTTCTTTAGGAAGCGGTTGGCAAACTCGGCGAGCTTTTCGTACATCACCACCTTGTGCCATTCGGTCTTCTCCTCGCCTCCACGGCGCTCCGAGGTGGCGATGGATATCAGGGCCATGGGATGCCCCAGCTGGGTGTTCCTCATCTCGGGATCCTTTCCCAGCCTGCCTACCAAGATGACCTTGTTTACCCCTGACATTCTTAACCTCTCTTAGATTAAGCGGAACGGGCCATCCGCTGTTTTTGTCATGCATTATAGCACAGGGCGGGACTTGGCAGGGCTAATTTTTCCAAGACCCTTGCGACCTTGGGCCCTTGTTGGAAAATATCGATAGATGCGCTAAAACTTTTGGAAAATGCCCGGCCTTAGGCGATATCATGCCAAGTGTTGTCCGCCCAATGCCTGTATATGTCGATTCAGGTCGAGCCTGGTTTGTCCTAGTCAAGCCTTTCCTACTGGCAATTTCCCTTTTTTTGTGCTAAAAGTGAGCATATTTGGCATATAAGTGGGAGACCCGGCACCGGGATCCTCCCGAAACCGGGCCGGCTAGAGCAAAATCCTTAGGCAAGTCGGCGCACCAAGGGGACTATGAACCTTTTTCGAAAATCCAGACGTTTCAGGAATGTCAGGACCAAGGACGCGGGCAGGCTGGAGAGGCTGTACTATTTCATAGGCGACAAGGCGGCGGCGGCAAGGGACCGCCTCTTCCCGCCCAAGGGGGACGGATCCCTGAAGGCTGCCAAGGCACCTAGCTGGGAAAGCCCCGGAAAGGGTCGCCGCATCCTCGCAATCCTTGCCTTGCTGGTAGTGGCCGGGGCCTCCCTCGTCTTCCTGCTCCCGGTAGGGGGCGGGGAAGAGGAAGGAAGCCCCTCAACGGAAGGCGCGCCCGTTACCCAGGCGGGTTCCCCTGGTGAGCCGCTTCCCCAGGAGGGGAAGCCTGAAGCGGCCGGGCCAATGGCCGAAGGATCCCCTCCCGCTGCGGCCGAGGCCCCCCCGGCACGGGAGGATGGCTTTGCCCCTCCCGACAGCCCCGCTCCCGCGGCCGAGCCGCCGAGGCTCCCCGTCGGGATAGCCACCTACGACGCCATGGAGATGGAAAGCGCCTACCAGGAGGCGGTGGCCATACAGCAGGGCGGGACCATATCCCAGGCCCTGGAGCGGCTGGGGGTGCCCCCCTCGCAGTCCAACGCGGCCC
This sequence comes from Deltaproteobacteria bacterium, assembly GCA_031278475.1. Classification (GTDB taxonomy): domain Bacteria; phylum Desulfobacterota; class Desulfarculia; order Adiutricales; family Adiutricaceae; genus JAISMF01. The sequence continues at coordinate 4,754 of JAITKK010000063.1, read as the reverse complement.
TCTCCATACTGGACAGGGAGAGGATACTCCCCGTGGTGCGCCCTGGCGACGTGGTCAAGGCCTACTACTCGGATCCAGGCAAGGCCGAGGGCTCCCTCCTTCGCCTGGAGTTCTACCAGGAGGGGCAGCCCAGGCCCACGGTCATGATACCGGGCGGCCCCAACGGCTTCATCCACTACTCGGCCACCGGGAGGCCCCTGGAACTGTACGAGGCGTCCCAAGGCAAGGTCAAGACCACCTTCTGGAACGCAGGCATCGACTCCGGGATGGATCCTAGGCTGATAATGTCCCTTGCCGACCTCCTGGCCTCCCAGATTGACTTCGTGGGCGACGTTCGGGACGGCGACAACTTCCAGCTCCTCTTCAGGGCCCGCTACGAGGATGGGGTGCTTGCGGAAGAGCCCCAGCTGGAGGTCATCCAGTTCACCAGCCGGGACAAGACCTGGGAGTTTTACCGCCAGGACCTAAAAGGCGGCCAGCACGACTACTTCGACGCCCAGTTCAGGTCCATAAAGAAGGACTTCCTGGCCTCCCCGCTCCAGTTCCGGAAGATATCCTCGGGCTTCTCCAACGCCAGGATGCACCCCATCAAGAAGGTAGTGCTCCCCCACCACGGGGTGGACTACGCGGCCCCGATAGGCACCCCGGTCTCGGCGGTGGCCGACGGGGTGGTGAGCTTCGCGGGCAGCAAGGGCGGCTACGGCACCACCGTGATAATCGACCACGACAGCGAAAGCCAGGACCTCCAGACCATCTACGCCCACCTCTCCCGCATAGAGAAGGGCGTGAGGCAGGGCACCAAGGTGTCCCAGAACGAGCTTATCGGCTACGTGGGCTCCACAGGGCTCTCCACCGGCCCCCACCTGGACTTCCGCCTAAGGAAGAAGGGCGGGGAGTTCCTTGACCCGGAGGCGGAGCTTGCCAAGCAGCAGGGCAAAGAGCTCCCTCCCGAGCTTCAGGTGGCCTTCATCCAGAGCGCTACCGCCAGAAAGGAGCGGCTCCACGATCTTTTGGACTGGAGCACGTTCTGAGGCCAAGGATGCCCGATAGGCCGACCGATGCCTGATAGCCCAAAGCCGCCGGAGGGCCAAAGCAAGCCGGGCGACTTGGCCCCCTCCCCGGAAGGGATCCCAAGGAGGGATTTCAAGGGGATACTCGAAAGGGCGGTATCCGAGGGCGTTACCCCCGGGGCAGTGCTTTTGGCCGGGAGCCTGACCGAGCCGGGCCGGGTGCTCACCCTTTCCGTGGGGAATCTAGGCCGCACCCGGGAAAGGGTGCCGACAACCCTGGATGCCCTCTACGACCTCGCCTCGCTGACGAAAGTAGCCTCCACCACCGCCTTGTGCCTCAGGGCCCTCTCCATGGGCCCCCCGCCCGGGTATTCTGGCGCAGGCCCCTTTGGCCTAGACAGCAAGCTATCCTCCCACTTTCCCGACAGCCCTCCCGATCTCTCGGGCATAAGCCTGCGGGATCTCCTCTCCCACCAGTCAGGCCTCCCGGCCTGGAAGCCCCTCTACCTGAACCCCCCCGATATCCCCTACCCCGAAAGGGCCAAGGCCGTCCGTCTCTCCATACTGAGGGAGAGGCCCCTTTTCAAGCCAGGGGAGGGCACCCTGTACTCGGACCTCGGCTTCATGCTGCTTGGGTTCATCCTGGAGCAGGCCTTCCAGGAAAGCCTCCCCTCGCTCTACCGCGCTCTCTTGCAAGAGCCCCTGGGGCTGGGCCCAAGCTGCTTCAGCCCGAGGCTTTGCACTGTCAGGCCAAAGACGCTCCCGGACATCGCCCCCACCGAGGACGGCTTGAGGGTGGGGGGGCCGCTGGACTCAAAAGAGGCAAGGGTCCTGGGCGCCGTGCCCCTGGGGGAGTGCCACGACGACAACGCGAGGTATCTATTGGGCGCGGCCGGGCACGCCGGGCTATTCTCCAGCGTCTCCGACCTGTATGCGACCATGCGGCTCTTCTCAAGCGCCCTTGCCGGGGAAAGCCCCTTGATTACCCAAGACCTCATGAGGGAGTTCCTGGCACCCAAAAAGGCCAATAACGGCAGCTCCCGGCCTTTGGGCTTCGACATCCTGCCATTAAGGAAAGGAAGCCTCAGGGGGCACCTAGGCTACACAGGGGCGACGCTGTGGTGGTCGACGGATCTCGACAGGGTGCTCATCCTGCTCGCGAACAGGGTGCACCCCAGCAGCCGCGAGCAACGCATGCCCAAGCTTCGCGCGGCACTGGTCGAGTGCGCATTCCCAGAGCTTACCTGAGAACCCAGTACGCACATATGGGCATGGAAGTGTATGGCAAACGTACGGGAAGGGCATGATCCCAAGCCCCTAAGTCCCGCCTCCCGTCACAAATGCCCAAATCAAGCCACAGAAAGCCTCCAAGAACCCTACGAGGCTGTGCCACCCATACTTAGCGGACAAGGCTTCCCGAACTCCCGGTACTATCAGCCATAGGTCATAAGCCAACAGCCATAACCCAGCTGTAAGTTGCCAAAAGGGTGAACTTCTCCCCTAACGGGCGTTCCGCTTGGAGCAAGACGCAGGCGATTGCGGCAGGCACATCCTGAAACGGACGATGGGGGGCCAAGGGTTACGTGTTTATTGGGAGCTTACCCAGGATGGGATTGGGGGCTTGGTGGCAGGAAGGTTTTTGAGTGGAATAGCTTAAACCGCTATCAATTGGGAGAAAAGGAGGCGGTGGGATTTGGCAAGAACATGAGCTGGGTTCCTACGGAAGGACGTAAGGGCCAAGATCCAAAATATCGCCTTCCGGGGGAAAGAGCCTTTCCTCGGGGCGTTCGTGGTCTTTCTTGCGCCTAAGGTCAATCAGTTCGGAGCCCATGCGAAGGATAATGGTTCTTCTTGCCTTATCGGTAACTTTGTGAAACTTGTGTATCCAACCGGCGGTTTTAAGAACCTCAACGCTTTTATCAAGCTCGCTCACGGCTATGACTCCGTATGCCGGGAAAGACTGTAATATCTTCTTGGCGTTGCTGGCTATGCTTTTAGGCACCACAAAATAGAGCCTATTGGGAACCATGCCGGACTTGCCTTTGTACGTACGGTAGAATGCATGCTTTCTCTTCTTGAAGTCGGCCCTTAGATCCGAAAGGGAGACCTTAACCTCGAACTCCACCAGGTTGTCGGAGGGATCCACCATCAGAATGTCGGCATGCCATTGCGATGCCTCGGTGGAAAAGAGGATCCACCTCTCGTTAAAACGGAAGTGCGCTAGGACAGCTGTCTTCATTGTGTGGGAGCTCAGCACGCTCATTGGCTAGATTCCCATCTTGGTAAAAGAATACGATTTATGGAGTGGCCGCAGGTGGTCATGTGTCACAGGCCCTTCAAGTGGACCCAATCCCGCTTGATAGTACTTGGTTAAGCCTGGGTTAGCTTTAGCTAGTCGCTTTGGCGGACCCTGATGCAACCTAGGGTACCGCGACCCAAATATTGAGCAAAAATTGGGCCAATACTTTAGGTATCAAGAGTACCATTCCCAAAGTACTTGACTTTCGGAAAACAACTAGCGGCAGCTCTTTTAATGTAACCACAACATATAGATAAAAAAGTATTATTATACATACAATGGTGGATGATGCCTGTGAAAAGCGCGACAACAAGGCCCCTGCACGACTTGAGGGATGCATTTAGTCGAATGGCTCATTCACTTTTAAGAATGTACAAAAAGAAGTCACGTACCGGCACGCATGACAAAAAATTCCAAAATATGAGACTTAGTGCCTTTTGTGAGCTTTTCAAGAGTAGCGGAAAAGGAAAATGGCATCTGCCAAAGAGAACCTCATGCTACCCATGAGTTTTACTTAAGAAGAGGTCGTAAACGGCATGTCTTCAGAGTCCCAGGGGCTCGAACAAGAGGGTGCCTCAAATGACAGACTCAGTCCCTTTAATAACAATACGGAAAACAAATCGCCTTTTGCATAGCCCATTTCATCGGCCATTGACAAATGGAACCAATGCTGAGTCCATCTCGAAGCCATGGTGATCCTTCCAAAGGTCAGACGCTAAAAATCGCCCTACACGCCTTAGAAAAGCCTGTCTTAGATGCCATTTACACGGAAAAATCTCTAAACTTCCGTTCATGCAATCTTAGCTAGCCTCGTGATATCGAACTCGAGCAAGGTTAAGGAAGGATCTAGCATTTTTTCTTAAACTCTGGCATTTCAACTGAACTCAAGGAAAAGCAACAATCGCTGCAAGCTTAGACAAGCTCAACAGCGATACTTAGTGGAACCACTCAACTTGGTTTTACTGCTGGTAGTAGCTATTTTGCGTACCGGGATAGGGAAGGATGATCAGATTTCTTCATGCTACAATTTTAAAAAATATCAACGATTCTGTTGTCATGACCTGTCAAAGACGCTCACCAACATGGGCTACATGGTAAAATACATTTACGAAAAATGTGGTAAGAAATGATATATTTACTATTTTAGAAATAATTGCTTGAAATAAAATATTGGAATAAAATATTATGCTTATAAAGAAAAGAAACAAAAAAATATAAAAATATTCACTATACTCTAGTGTCAATTATTAATTACTTATTTTCCTGAATTATGCCAATGACTACTGCCAATATAGGAATTGGCGCATCACCATCAACTTCCCAAGGTGCATCGTTGGAGTATCTTTTCTTGAGTTCCTGGCCGTTCCACTCCCAAGGTGCATCGTTAGAGTACCTTTGCTTGAGTTCCCTGCCATCCCACTCCCATGGTGCATCGTTGGAGTACC
>JAITKK010000042.1 GCA_031278475.1 Deltaproteobacteria bacterium | reverse complement strand
TTTTTGGCAAGCCAAAACAGCATAAGCCTCCCATGGACCGAATTTGTAAAAAATAAAGGGGATTGGAAAAATTTTCGGCATATATGGATGTGTTTATAAGGATATATACAACTTATGGTGGGTAGGAGCCGGGGATGTTTGGGGACTGCCTTCTTGGGAAGGCCTTGGTATCGTTCGGCAGGGTTTTGAAGGCTTAGGTGCGCTTCTTGCCAGAGTGCTAAGGAGGGGTAAAGCGGGGTAAAGAGGGCCAAGCAGCTCCAAGCAGGGCCAAGCCAAGATGCCGGGGCGCACTGGAAGCGATGCGGCTGGTAGGGTTGGTCGAGGTTTTATGGAAGCAAGGCGTCCCGCACAAAGTGATCTTTTGCCACACGTTAGGCTTGGGAGAGGCGCCAGGGGCTCTCCTCCAATGGCTACCCATCGCGGATATGCCACCTTGGTGGCAAGGCAAGGGGGGGGCTGACCCAAGGGGTTTGTGGGAGTGCGTGTGGGGGGGTATGCGGGGCTATGTGGATGGCTGTTTTGCCCTTGCATCCCAGGGGCCAATGGGTTATACTATTATGACTTTCGGCAAGGCTCGGGGCCTTACCGGGAGTCTAAGTCAGGATGGGGATGTAGCTCAGTTGGGAGAGCGCGGCGTTCGCAATGCTGAGGCCAGGGGTTCGAACCCCCTCATCTCCACCAAAATCCCCAGAAATCCCATTAAGGCCGTAAGCCAAGCAAATCGAGGCTTTCGGCCTTTGTCTTTGGCATCCCCCAAAAAAGGCGCATAAAATAGAAATACCCACACTAATCAAAGTTTTCGAAAAAATGATTGAGAAAATGAGAAAATATTAGGTAAGTGAATAATATTCCTTAAATTACCACCAGAGATCATAATGCAACGATAATGGATGCTAACAATTTTTTAAATTTAACATGCAAACATATAGAAGCTTATGAAAACAACGAAAATATCATGGACTGACAGAACTTGGAACCCAGTCACAGGTTGCACCAAAATATCTTTAGGTTGCGCCAATTGTTACGCTGAGGTCATGGCACGCAGGCTTAAGGGCATGGGGAAGAAGAAATACGAAAATGGCTTTTCCCTGACCCTTCATCCGGAAACATTAAACGACCCCCTTAAATGGAAAACACCACACTCGATATTCGTCTGCTCAATGTCCGATATCTTCCATAAAGATGTCCCGTTCAGCTTTGTTGACAAGGTAATAACTACAATTAGAAATTCGCAACATCACAATTATCAAATGCTCACCAAGCGCATTGATCGAATGTCATCGTATTTTTCCGAAAGGCCTGTACCTGATAATCTGTGGCTTGGGGCAACGGTTGAATCCCATTTGGAAGTGTCCCGAATTGATAAACTTAAAAGACTTTTGACACCTATTCGCTTTTTGTCCTGCGAGCCCTTATTAGACGATCTTGGCAAAATCGACTTATCCGGAATTGATTGGGTGATAGTAGGAGGGGAAAGCGGGGTCAAGGCACGCCCCATGAAAGCACAATGGCTCCGCTCTTTGCTAAGACAGGCCCGTAAGTATGAGGTTCCTTTTTATTTCAAACAATGGGGGACTTGGGGTGAGGATGGGATAAGGCGAAGCATGAAAAAAAACGGGAAATCCCTTGACGGTAAAATCATACAAATGCTACCACGGCCAAAAATGAGCCGATTGGCATAAATGCCAGGAATCCTGAATATTATAACATTGGATATTATCCCATATTCATTGATGCCTTGCCCCCCACCCCCCGTTGTATGCGGAACCGGCCAAGGGCAAAGGTCATTTGGTTTAAGTTATCGGTGCCGTGCTTATGTCCGGAGGCGGACTTTTAAGACCACAATAGCTAAGGCCCAAAAATATTTTTGAAAAAAAGCCGCAATTTAGGTATCATGCTGGGAAGATTTCAAGGTTCCTAAGCCATTTTTATGCCCAAGGTGAGCAAATAACAGTGGGAAAACGTTACGCCATATCCCTTTTTTCGGGTGCCGGGGGCTTCGACCTCGGCATCGAGGCCGCTGGCTTTTCGACCAAGTTGTGCACCGATCAAGATCCCCACAGCTGCCTGACCCTGAAAAGCAACAGCTTTAGGCTTAGGCGGCATCCTCGTTTCGATTTCCTGTCGGAGGCGACGGTATCCTGTAGGGACATATCGGCCTACAGCAGTTCCGACATGCTGGCGGACGCCGGCCTAAGGGCGGGCGAGGTTGCGCTGGTCTACGGCGGGCCGCCCTGCCAGGCATTTTCCATCTTCGGGAGGCGCAAGGGCATGGACGACCCGAGGGGCACCCTCTTGTGGGAATACCTCCGGGTCATAAAGGACATCAGGCCCGACTGCTTCATCTTTGAAAACGTCCCAGGCCTTCTCACGATTTTAGGGGGCGAGATCTTCAAGCGCTTCGCGGAAGAGCTCTCGGCCCCGGCGGGGGACGACCCAGGCTATGGCATATCATGGCATCTTTTGGACGCCGCCTCCTTCGGCGTGCCGCAGCATCGCCTGAGGCTCATATTGTTCGGCAGGAGAGGCGACCCTTTGCCCTGCCCTACCGCCACCCACGGTGCCGCAGGTTGCAACCCAACAGGCCTTCTTCCCTTGGTTACCGTCCAGGATGCCCTGGGATCCCTTCCGGAGCCGGAGGAGGCGAAGCTTCCCAACCATTCGGGGCGGGTCCACGGCCAGGAGGTCAGGGACCGCTACGGCTCCCTCCAATACGGGCAACGGGACGAGAGGACCCGCATAAACCGCCTCAATCCCCACACTCCCAGCTTCACCATAGTGGTGGGCTCGAACAATGGCGGCGGCAAGGGGCACGTGCATCCCAAGTCCCCCCGGGAGGTGACCCCCCGCGAATCCGCGAGGCTTCAGTCCTTCCCGGATTTCTGGGAATTCTCCGGCATGGGCAGGCATGTGATAAGCCAGGTGGGTAACGCCGTGCCCCCGCTTTTCGCCGCCGCCCTGGGATCCCATTTGCTGCGGGAGGCTTTCGGGGAAATCGACGCCCCCGGCCATGACGCGTTATTGGGGCAGCTGGGCCTGGATTACCTAAGACTGGGCCAAGGGTGCGATGGCGCGGATTTCGGGCGGAAGGAGGGTTCCCTTTAGCCTCCCTTTTTGGCTGGCGTCCGGTTTTTCGCATGGCATGTCACGGACGTGAGGTGTCAAGCCTCTCTTCGCAAGGCCTCTTACGCAACGCTTGGGACTGCGGCCTTTGCAAGGCAGATAAGGCAAGATTCCTGATATTATCCTCCAAGAGAATACAATCCCCGCGCAAACCCCCGCACAAATCCCCGCACAAATCCCACCCAAAGCCACTCCCCACGCCATATCCCCCATTTGCCTTTCCCACCATGCCGGTAAAAAAATAATCGTCGCGTCCTGGCCCCAAGCCTGCCTTGCGCAAGCATGGGTCGGCCTTTTCCCGGCGCGCCAAGGAATGTTCAAGGGTTTGAAAAATCACAAGCCTTTGCCCTGTCGTCTTGGGGTTTTCCAAGGGGTTGGGCCTCCCGAATTCAGCCAAAGGCTCAGGCCCACGGCCAAAACCTTGCGGATTCTTTGTGGATCCTGAAACTTGTGGTAACATTTTATAAGGACGCTACCGTCCAATGCTGAACCCATAACCACAACGAATATTACCCAAGATGCATTGATTTGGTTTGTTAGCGTCTTGATATTTATTATTAAGATTCTAATTATGTATGATGATGCGAGGGATTTTTGCTATTTGCGATAGAATGGCATCTTCTTTCGCACTCTCTATTTTACTGGGGATGCGCGGCCATGCCCCAAGGCGGCCGGCGGGCCGGCCCCTATAGGGGTTCCGGGCAGGCGCCCCCAACATTTTTTTCGGGCTGCGTCAGCGTCCCAACAAAGCGCGACAAAGGCCCTGATACATTATTTTACCCAACATAATGCTTCTATAATAATGAGGTTGACCATGCTAGCTAAAAGATGCGCTTTATTTTGCCTGACACTCCTCATGGCGGTCATGATCGCAAGCGCCGCCTTCGCGGCCCCTGGGGATGCGGTTCCCACGGCCGAGCCCTTCACCGGCAAGATCCTGGTGGAGGGCTTGGATGCCCCCTGGGGCATGATATGGGGCCCGGACGACCATCTCTGGATAACCGAGAGGGAAGGCAAGCGGGTCGTTGACATCGATCCGGCGACCGGCACCAAGACGGTTTTGGTCGAGATCCCCGACATCAAGACCGGGCCGCAGCACGAGGGCCTCCTGGGCCTGGCCCTTGCGCCGGACTTCGCCTCCTCGGGCCTAGTGTACCTGACCTACACCTACATGGACGGCGAAAAGGAGCTGCACAAGATAGCAAGCTACAAGTACGACGCCGCCACCAAGAAGCTAAGCGATCCCAAGGACATACTGGTGGGCATCCCCGCCGGGAACGACCACCAGGGCGGCCGCCTGGTCTTCGGCCCTGACGGCAAGCTCTATCTCAGCAAGGGCGAGCTGGGCCACAACCAGGGCGCCAACCGCTGCCTGAAGAACGAGGCCCAGAGGCTCCCCACCGCGGACGAGGTCAAGAACAAGGACTACGCGGGCTACCTCGGGAAGATCCTGCGCCTGAACCCGGACGGGAGCGTCCCGGACGACAACCCAGAGTTCAACGGCGTGAAGAGCCACGTCTTCACGGTGGGCCACCGCAACCCGCAGGGCCTGCTCTTCATAAAGGACCAGCTCTACTCGGTCGAGCAGGGCCCCTCCACAGACGACGAGCTCAACCACCTGGTCTCGGGCGGCAACTACGGCTGGCCCCTCATAGCCGGCTACCAGGACGACCAGGCCTACGGCTGGGTCGACTGGTCGGCGGTCCCCGACTGCGCCAAGATAGCCGCCGACGTCTACATGCCGGAAGACCAGAGCCTCATTGTCAAGGAGACCAGCCACGACAGGAAGGACTACAAGGAGCCGGCACGTACCTTCTACACGATGCCCTCTACCTACAACTTCAAGGATCCCAAGTTCGGCGCCCTGGCCTACCTGGGTTGGGCCACCATCGCCCCGTCGAGCCTTGACTACTATCCGCCGGACGGCCCCATCAAGGCCTGGCAGAACTCCATAATCATAAGCACGCTCAAGAACGGCGCCATCTACCGCCTGCCCCTGAGCGGCGACGTGAAGCAGGTGCAGGGAGACCTCATAAAGTACTTCCACACCGGCAACCGCTACCGCCAGGTGCTTATCAGCAAGGACGGCACCAAGATCTACGTCATCACCGACAAGAGCGGGAACGTCCTGGACGAGAACGGGCTGGGCTCCCAGACCCTTAAGAACCCGGGCTCGCTGTTCGTCTTCGAGTACGAAGCCCCCAAGTGAGGGGGACAATGACAGGGGGCGAGGCAAGCGCCGGGCCCACGCTTTGAGAGGAAGCCGCCCTGGACTTGGCTGCCATGGCGGCTTCCGTCTTATCCGAGCCCCTGGGCCGCATGCCTTGGGCCGGATGCCTTAGGCCCCAGGCCAAGGCCAGCCCCAAGGCCCGTTATCCACCCGCCCGGGCGAAGCCCGGGCGGCCGGGGCCCGCCTTTGAAGTGATTTGTAAAATTTTTTCGGGGGGATTTTGGCCAAGGGGGCCTTCGGCCCTGGGCCGGGAGGCCCCTGAGGGGATGTCAGGGCTTTTTGGAGGATATTTTTCAGGCCAAGGAAACCTGCGGTTTTTGACGAAAGTACGTAAGTTGGTGTTTTTTTTGATCCTCTGGTAGTTAAGGTCGCTAATTTACGTTACAATGAAACCGGGCGTTGATTTGGCTCGGGTCCTTGCTTGGGCCCCCGGGCCGGAGCCGGTGGGTCCGGGCCCCGGAGGCCCTGGGGAGGGCGCCGAATTTCTTCCACACAACCACATACAGTTTGCGGAGAGACATAAATGACCCCATCGCACCCCAAACAAACTCGAATTCTCGTCGCCCCGGTAACCGGTCTCATCACCCCGCTGGAGCAAGTGCCGGATCCGACCTTCGCTCAGAAGATGGTTGGGGACGGGGTGGCCATCGACCCGGCCGGGGAGCAGCTGGTTAGCCCCTGCGAGGGCAAGGTGACCCAGCTCCACAGCGCGGGGCACGCGCTTACCGTGACCACCCCCGAGGGGCTCGAGGTCCTCATGCACATAGGCCTCGAGACAGTGTCCCTCAAGGGGAAGGGGTTCACGCCAAGGGTCAAGCAGGGCGACGAGGTCAAGACGGGCGACCCCCTGATAGACTTCGACGCCGACTACATAATCCACAACGCGGCGAGCCTGCTCACCATCCTGGTGGTCACCAACACCGAGCTCACCTCGGGTTTCTCCCCCGCCTCGGGCTTCGCCGAGGCCGGGAAGACGGTGGTACTGGAGGTGACCCTGGCAGGGGCCGCGGCGGCGGCCCAGGAGGCCGTGTCCGAGGGCACGCTCAGCTCCGAGCCGATAGTCATCCTGAACCCGGCCGGGCTGCATGCGAGGCCATCGGCCGTGCTTGTGAACCACGCCAAGCAGTTCAAGAGCCATCTGAGCCTTGAAAAGGAGGACGGCACCAAGGGCAACGCCAAGAGCGTTGTCTCCATCATGGGGCTCGAGATAAAGGCCCACGACCGGGTGGTGCTGAAGGCCAAGGGCGAGGATGCCAAGGAGGCGCTGGCCCAGCTGGTGCCGCTTTTGTCCTCGGGCCTGGGCGAGAAGCTCCACGGCGAGCCCGCCCAGGAGCCCCAGCCCAAGCCGGAGAGGAAGCGCTCGTCCGATCCCAACACGCTTTTGGGCATCTCGGCTTCCCCCGGGCAGGCCATCGGCAAGGTCTTCCAGCTGCGCTACCAGGCCATAGCCGTGGAGGAGAAGGGCAAGGGCGTGGAGGAGGAGAAGCGCCGCCTGAACGACGCCATGAAGATAGCGAGGGCGGAGCTAAAGGAGCTGCAGCAGAGCATGCGGCTCAAGGCCGAGTCCGGGAAGGCGGCCATTTTCGCGGCCCACGAGGAGCTCCTGGAGGACCCGGCCCTGCTCTCCGACGCCAACAAGGGCATAGAGGAGGGCGAGAGCGCGGCCTTCGCCTGGCAGAAGGCCTTCACGGCCCAGGCCGAAATGCTCGCCCAGCTGAACAACGAGCTTCTGGCGGGGCGCGCAAACGACGTGCGTGACATCGGCCGCAGGGTGCTCCTGCACCTTTCCGGCTCTGACTCAGCCAAACCCGACCTCCCGGCCAACGCGATACTGGTTGCCGAGGATCTCACCCCTTCGGACACCGCCTCCCTGGACAAGTCCAAGGTCCAGGGCTTTGCCATAACCGGCGGCTCCGCCACCTCCCACGCCTCGATCCTCGCTAGGGCCGCCAACATCCCGGCCATCGCGGCCATCGAGGAAAGGGCCCTCTCCATACCAACCGGGACGCCCGCGGTCCTGGACGGCGACAAGGGCGAGCTCAGGCTCAACCCCTCCGAAGAGGAGGTCACGGCCATTAGGAAGCTGCAGCAGGAGGCCCAGGAGCGGCGCAAGAAGGAGCTCTCCGAGGCGGCGGCCCCGGCCCAGACGGCCGACGGCCACCGGGTGAAGGTGGTGGGGAACATCGGCGGCCTCGCCGAGGCCACCGAGATCCCCGAGCTGGGCGGCGAGGGGGTGGGCCTCCTGCGCTCGGAGTTCCTCTTCCTGCAGAGGGCGGACGCCCCGGACCAGGAGGAGCAGGCCGCGGTATACACCTCCATAGCCAAGGCCCTGGGGCCCGACCGCGATCTGGTGGTCCGCACCCTGGACGTGGGCGGCGACAAGCCCTTGGCCTACCTGCCGCTCCCCACCGAGATGAACCCCTTCCTTGGCATGCGGGGCATCCGCTTAAACCTTTTGGGGACGGATCTCTTCAAGGCCCAGGTCAGGGCCATCCTTAGCGCGGCGCCCTTCACGAAGCTCCACATCATGTTCCCTATGGTCACTACCATAGAAGAGCTGAAGGAAGCAAAGGAGATGGTGCTCGCGGAGAAGGATGCCCTGGGCGTCAAGGAGGAAGTGAAGATAGGCATCATGGTGGAGGTGCCCGGGGCCGCCCTGCTCGCCGACAGGCTCGCAAAGGAGGCGGACTTCTTCTCCATAGGCACCAACGACCTGACCCAGTACACCCTGGCCATAGACCGCGGCCACCCGAGGCTCGCCAAGATGGCGGACGCGCTGCACCCGGCCGTCCTTAGGCTCATAGACCGGACGGTAAGGGGCGCCCATGAAAACGGCAAGTGGGTGGGCGTCTGCGGCGGCATAGCCGGTGACGTCCTGGCCGGCCCGCTGCTCATAGGGCTGGGCGTTGACGAGCTGAGCGTGAGCGGGGGCTCGATTCCGACCATAAAGGCCATGGTAAGGCGCCAGGACTTTGGAAAGTGCCAAGAGATTGCCAAGGCCGCCCTGGGTATGAGCGACTCCCAGGAGGTGAGGGCCTACCTCGCCAAGGAGACCCAGGCAGGCAGCTAGCCGCCACGTGGGCGCGGACAGCACAACATTCACCCTAGACCAGCCATAGGCGGAGGGTCATATGTTTCAAAATACCCTTGGTTTTTTGCAAAAAATAGGCAAATCCCTGATGCTCCCCGTGGCGATACTGCCCGTCGCGGGCATACTCCTGGGAGTGGGATCCTCCAACTTCAGCTGGATGCCCCACATCGTCTCGGAGATTATGAAGAACGGCGGCCAGATAATCTTTGGCAACCTCGCCCTGGTCTTCGCCGTGGGCGTGGCCCTGGGCTTCACCGAGAACGACGGCTCCGCCGCGTTGTCCGCGGTGGTGGGCTACCTGGTCATGGTGGCCACCATGAGCGTCATGGCGGTGCAGGTCCTGGACCTGAGCACCAATCCCGACGATCACCAGCTGCAGAACATCGTGGGCCTCATGAGCATAGACACGGGGGTCTTCGGGGGGATAATCGTGGGCGGGATGGGGGCCTACCTATTCAACCGCTTCTACCGCATCGAGCTTCCCAGCTACCTGGCCTTCTTCGCGGGCAAGCGCTTCGTTCCCATAATCACGGGCCTTTCGGCCATAGTCCTTGGGGTGGCGCTCAGCTACGCCTGGCCGCCCGTCCAGAAGCTCATAACGGTGTTCTCCAACTGGGCGGCATACTCCAACCCGACCATGGCGGGAGCGGTCTACGGCTTCGTGGAGAGGCTCCTTTTGCCCTTCGGGCTGCACCACGCCTGGAACGTGCCCTTCTTCTTCGAGATAGGCTCCTACGTGGCGCCCAACACCAACGTGGTCATCCACGGCGACATCAACCGCTTCTTCGCGGGCGACCCCACGGCGGGGATACTCTCCGGCGGGTTCCTTACAAAGATGTTCGGCCTGCCGGCAGCGGCCATCGCCATGTGGCACAGCGCGAGGCCGGAAAACCGCAAGAGGGTGGGCGGCATCATGGTGTCGGCGGCCCTCACCTCGGTGCTCACGGGCATAACGGAGCCAATCGAGTTCTCCTTCATGTTCGTGGCCCCCTTCCTGTACCTGATCCATGCGATCCTGGTCGGCTGCGCCTTCGCCATAATGAACCTTGTGGGGGCGCACATAGGCTACACCTTCTCCCAGGGGGGCATAGACTTCCTGCTCTACTACTCTATCGACACGAAGCCATGGATGGTCTTCATCTTCGGACCGATATACGCGCTGATTTACTACGGGGTCTTCCGAGGGGTCATCTCGATATTCGACCTGAAGACCCCTGGCCGCGAGGATGAAACCTCAAGCGAGGTCCAGCTTGACAGCTCGGGCGAATGGGGCCTTGCCCGCAACCTTGTGCTGGCATTTGGCGGCCGCAGCAACATAACCAACCTCGACGCCTGCATCACCCGCCTCAGGGTGGCGGTCGCCGACCCGTCCAAGGTGAGCGCAAGCAAGCTCAAGGCCCTTGGGGCCGCTGGCGTGGTGGAGGCCGGGAAGGCGGTCCAGGCCATCTTCGGCACCAAGGCAGGCAACCTCAAATCCGACATGGACGCCTACCTCAAGCAGGCAGGGGAGGATGCCGAGCTATCCCCCGAGGAGGCCAAGGCCCTGACCGAGGCGCCCAAGGAGGTGGCGCTCAAAAAAGAGGAGGCCGGCCCGGCCACCCAGGAGGAAAAGGAGGCCGTCCTATCCTCGCTGGGAGGGAAGGACAACCTTGTCTCGGTGAAGCCCTCCGGGCAGACGAGGCTTCTCGCGACCGTCAAGGACAGCTCCCTCATAAACTACGACGCCGCAAAGAAAGCCGGGCTCGTGGTCTGGAAGCCTTCCAAGGGCGACGAGGTGCAGGTGATAGTTGGCCCCAACCCGGAGAGGTACGGGGACATAGTATAAGGCAGAGCCGGGGCCAGGGCCTACAAGCCCTGGCCCCGGCGAAACCTTGCCCGCGAACCTTGCCAACCGTGCCATGATATAATGAAGGGCGGTTGGTGTGTCGCGAGCGCGCCTAGGGATGCGGCAGGCATCCCTTTCCCGCTAAATTATCGTCCGCCATGTGTGCCGGCCGACCTCAAGGGGTTCCAGAAGGCACGCAATCCTGCCATAGTCAGTTAAGGGCCCTGCCTTGGGAAAAGCCAGCCACATAAGGGCACCTTGTTTTCCCGAGGCCTTTTGGCCGTTACCAATTAGCCGCCCAAGACGTCGCGGGTAACGATCTGTGCGCCTATTCGCACCATTGCGAGAGCCGTCTGGGCGTTGTTGGGAAAAGCGAAGCCGGGAAGCTCGCGCCCCTTCTGCGGATATGGGTGTTTACCCCGGTACCTGTAAGCTCTGCCCCAGGCATGCCGCTTTTTGGGTTTGTTGCTCGCAGGGCTTAGGATTTTTCCCATTTGCAATGTGTCCTGTTTGCTTTTTTGGCATTAGGATTTTTTAATCGTCATTCCCATTGAGGTTGCCTTTTCAATTCAAGGCAGTCACAAAAACAATGGCAATAGGGAGTGAATGCTTATAAAAACCCAATGCGTATAGGCATATCTTGTGCGAAACGTTTTTTATGCCTGACAAGAGGGAAGTTTTAATTTGCACGACTCGACTGCAAACCCGATGCTTGGACTAAAAGCGGCTGTTGCGAAAATCCCAAGAGGCTATGGCTTGGTTCCAAGGATTGGATAGTGTGGGATTTCGTGTTAAAAGGATTGCTTATGCGAATTCGCAAAGTACGGCACCGAGCGTTTTAGGTGCGCAGGAAGGTGCGCAAAACCCATGATTATTTCAATCCTTAGATGCTTTTGCGTGGCAAAACGGAATTTTCAAGGGTTTAAGGATTGATTCGAATTATTTTAAATCTGATTTTAAGGGAAATAAGCAAAAGTCCCCAAGGCTCTGAATATGCTTTTTGGGGAATTGTTAGGGATAATTATCGCCTTTTTTTAAAATATTATCCGCAAATTTCCCCATTATTTGGGAAGGGAATGTGAAATAGTCTAAAAACATGGATCCAAAAATACTCGCATGTTTACGAATACGGCCATCTACCAAAGTGATGATCCGTAGTGACAAAAACAGAGAGGCATTAAGTTAGGTACCCGCAATCACACAATAGTGTGTGCTGTATGGGAGGTTTGATGACAACAGCGTTCATGGGTTTGTTATTTTTGACATCATCGGCGGATTTATCTATCCCTTGGATATAAGCGTACTAAATAATTTTGCGAATATTTGAGGTATAATGTTAGATGGATTAGCTATTTAGTAAGCCGACGATGCCGAGAAACATTGGAATATTACAAAATCCGTGTAATATTACTTATGAGAGAAAATGATTGGAGGAGATCGTTTGATTTTGCCTGATGGATTAGGCTTTTGATTTAAAGCTTAAGTCCAAATATACAGTATAGGGTCTTTTGTGAAACTTTTTTGCAATTACGAGTTCATTTGCAACGGATTGTAATATAGGTCTAATTTTAAGTTACTGTCCTAATGAGTTGCCAGACGACTGTCGTATTCTCATAGATACTGAAAATTATAAGTCATGTAAGAGAAAAGATGTTTTGGGAGCCAAAGAGGACATTAAGGATAAATCGATGCCAATATTGTTCCTAAATCTTTATTAGTTTGCAATGCGCAAAACATCTGTTAGATAAAGATTTATGAATAATGAAATACGTGATGCACGAAATATTTTTGGCATTCAATATTAATATAGGCATATAGCGGGAATTCATTTGATATATCGATACCTGACGCTGCCTATACTGAAAAAGTTTCCTGAGCCGTTCAGGGAAATCTTTGTAATTTTTGGGAGTCGGACATGGCCAAAACATCACGTTTTGACGAATCGAAATGCCACTCATTTTGAACGGATGCCATATGCAAGAATTTCCATCGAACCACAATATTAAAGGTTGAGCTATGTTTGACAACGTTAACCGTATACTTTGTAAGCCAATATCATTCTTTTCCATTATTATCATATCGGTTCTGATACTAATTTTGGCTTCCAATTATAGTGTCTATGCCGAAGTTTTGGAATATAACGGCTCTCAAACGTTATATCCGGATCATTACGGCCGTCAATCTTTTTTTTCACGAAATGACCTAGTAGACAATATCGTCACTGTACGTGCAAATTTGGAATCAGCGTACGGTGGCTTAGCTCGATTAACAACTAACGGTAACAGAACTGTTAAAGATAATAAGTTAACAATAACCAATTTGGCAACTGTTGATTTCGATGCCTCTGGGGGGCATATTTATATATCTAGTTCTGGCGGTATGAGCGAAGCCACTACAACGGGTAATGTTCTTAAGATTGAAACAAATTCAACGGTTAGTGGTAATGCCACAGGAGGCCATGTCACACTGAATTGTGGTTCGTATACAGGCAATTGCGGTCGTGCGATTGCCAGCGACAACGATGTATATGTAGAAAGCACAACCTTGGGAACAGTTAAGACTTATGGTGGATATGTCAAAATTCAAGGAGCAGGGTCAAGCGAAATCAGCCATAACACTGTTACATTCACTAATGTGACAAGTTCTGGGTATGTTTATGCGGCGTATTCTGATATTACTCTTAACGGGGATGTGATAGCCGAAAGGAATGAATTAAATTTTGTAAATTCGACAAATACCGGATCATCATACGGAGAAGATCTTCATGGTGCATATGTCCATATTATCGAGGATGGTAACATAACTATCAACAACAATATATTAAAGGTAGAACAAAATTCAACAATTAACCTAAGTGTTTATGCAGCAGATACCTTACTCGAAGGTAGCGGTAATATCGAGGCATCAAGTAACATAATCTATATCATGAATTCCACAGTGAGTGATGCAGTTCAAGCAGCGTTAGCAAATATCAATGAAGATGGTGCTGCCAACGCAAACGATAATCAAGTCATCTTGGAAAACGCAACTGTAGGTGGATCGCTAACAGTGGGTGAAGCCACTGTGGATGAAGATGGAAACGTCGAGGCACTCCGAAATATAATTACAAGTTCCGGTACCAATACAGTAATTTACTA
>JAITKK010000016.1 GCA_031278475.1 Deltaproteobacteria bacterium | reverse complement strand
ATCGAGCATTGTGGGCTCGGAAAGGGAAAGGCTATCTTCTACGCTACCATCCATGCTCTCGCTAATGGGCTCGCTCATGGGTTCGCTTATGGGCTCGCTTGCGGCTTCGCTTATGGGCTCGCCTTCTATTGGCTCATCGAGCATTGTGGGCTCGGAGAGGGAAAGGCTATCTTTCTCGCCACTATCCATGCTCTCGCTAATGGGTTCGCTTATGGGCTCGCTTGCGGCATCGCTTATGGGCTCGCCTTCTATGGGATCATCGACTATTGTTGGCTCTGAGAGGGAAAGGCTATCTTCTACGCTACCATCCATGCTCTCGCTAATGGGTTCGCTCATTGGCTCGCTTGCGGCTTCGCTTATTGGCTCGCCTTCTATGGGCTCATCGTCCATTGCGGGCTCGGAGAGGGAAAGGCTCTCTTCTACGCCAGCATCCATGTTCTCGCTGATTAGCTCGTTCATAGGCTCGCTTGCGGTCTTGCTTATGGGCTCGCCTTCTATAGGCTCTTCGACCTTTACGGGCTCCTTGACCGAAGGTTCTTCCGCATCGCCAACAACAGTATTGTCGGAAATTTCTCTCAAAATCTCGTTTACTAACTTGTTTAAGCGATCGCCTGCTATCAGCTCATCGACTTCGTCAGGCTCGGAGAGCGGAAGGGTCTCAGCCTCGCCAACCTTAATGGTCTCACTTGCGGTCTCACTTGCGGTATCGCTTGCGGTATCGCTTGCGGTCTCACTTGCTGTCTCACTTGCGGTTTCGCTTGCGGTCTCGATTTGGGGCTCAGTGCTTATCAGCTCATAACTAATGATGGCATCATTTAGGGAAAGACTATCGCCTTTGTCGCTATCTTCGGTCTCGGCCAAGGGCTCGCCCAGTATAGGCTCATCCGCTGATATGGTCTCATTTAGGGAAAGTATTTCATCATTGTCGCTATCTTCGGTATCGGCCAAGGGAGTGCCGATGATCGGCTCAAAATTAATGATGGCATCATTTAGGGAAAGTATTTCAACATTGTCGCCGTCTTCGGTCTCGGCCAAGGGGTCGCCCAGTATCGGCTCATCCGCCAATATGGTGTCATCCAGGGAAATGATTTTCCCATCGTCGATGTCTTCGGCCAAGCCCAGGGGATCGTCTAGTATCGGCTCCACCACCACTATCATCTTATTAGAGGAAATTATGTCTTCCTCGGAGAAGTCCTTGTCATCGTCGTAGCCTTTATCCGACTGCTTGTCGGGGCTTGGGTCATTATCCAGGTCGAAGAGGCCCTTCGTGGGGGGGCGTTTGCCCTTGGGTGTTTCTTCTTTGGTATCGTCGCTCTGGGTGCCACCCTCCACAATGTCCGCATCCTGGCCCTGCGGGGGCTCTGGAACGGATACGGAATCATCGTCCGTGTTTATGACCGTCACGTTCGGGCCCTCGCCAACGTCCTGGTCCTTGAGGGCGGCATCGGGGCTTGCGAAGAACCCTTGGGACGGGTCGCTGCCCGGAGCCCCCGTTGGCCCGCCGAATCCGCTGCCGCCCTCTGGGCTGGGGAACTTGTCGGGGGGCGCGACGATGGGCGTGTCGTTATCCTCGGTTGCCTTGTCCCCGTCCTCCGCCCCCTCGGAAGCGCCCGTGCCGCTCGCGCCTTTCTCCGGGGTTGCGGGCTTGTGGGCCTCCTCGTAGGCTTCAGCCTCCCGCACCATGTCCCGGAGCCCCTCGGTTATGAGCTCGGTGGTGGGGATCCCGTGGGCCTTGTCCCTGCCGCCCGCGTTAATGGTGAATATGGGCAAAAGCGGCCTTGGGGCGCCCTTGGGCTTTGCCTGGGCCTTTTGCGGGGCGGTTTCCTCCTCTTTCGGGCTGTCGTGGTGCACCACGTCAAGCAGCAGGATGGGCTCGTCGTCCCCCTCGGGGCCTGCCACCGGTACCTGGTCCCCGTCGTAGTCCTGGGAGTAGAACTCGGTGCCAAGGCTGTAGGTCTCGAAGATGATCCCGTTGTCCCTGTCGGTCTTGCGGCGGTCCCTGCGTTCGACCTCCGGGTCATCCTCATGGGCGACCTCTGTGTCAGGGAAGGCAAGGCTTGGGTCCTGGGGCTTTCCGAAGCCCATTATGAAGGAGATCCCGCTGGAGGGGGCAGGGCTTGGGTAGGTTTTTGGCCTCTCGGGCGGCATTGCCTTCGTGTCGGTCAAGAGGGTGAAGGTGTGGGAGCTTTCCTTGGGCTTGGGGGCCGGCCTCGGGGCCCCCTCCTCCTTGTCGGCGGGCGGGGGCATCGTCTCGGGGGCTGGCTCCGAGGCTGGGGAAGGGATTTGGGCGTTCGCGGCCAAGGGGGCGGCTTGCCCCATTGCGGGGGCCGGCACCTGCGGGTCCTTCATGAAGAACACGCCGTCCTCGCCAAGCCCTATGTCGAAGATCCTCCCGGAGACTATCAGGTCCCTTAGGTTGGCCATGATGGAGGCCCGGTAGGTCTTGCTGTCGTAGTTCAGGCGCAGCTTGAGGGAGCCGATGTTTTCAGCCGTGATGTCCGTGTCGAAGTTGTCGGGTGGGCTGACGGTGGCCGTCAGGCTGTCGGACTCGCGGAAGATTTTCTTCCAGTAGGGCCTGGATACCCTTTGTTTGGTGACTATCTCCCCCACCATCCCCCTCAGCTCCTCCTGGAAGGCGACGAGGCTGGTGTAGAGCTCCTCGGTGCTCTGCGGGCTCAGGTAGCGGTGGGACAGGGGCCGCCTGTCGGAGTCGGCGTGCACCCCAATCTTCTCAAGGGCCATAAGGTAGGCCCTCCAGTTGAGCTGGAAGCGGCTGGCGGTGGACAGCTTGAGGCTCACGTCGTCGAGAATCTTGGTGTTCACCAGGTTGTTTTCGAATCTGAAGTTGAGGAAAACGACAAGCTCTTCGCTCATGGGCTGCTCCCTGCCTTGGGCCCCGGCCAAGGCGATAAGACAAATCTTCAAACTGAGGCGAAATTTTGAAAAAAAACCGGCTTTTTGGGGTTATGATAGCTTTTTAGCGATTTTGTAGTTTAAGGGCAATGAAATTTTACATAAGAATAGAGGAAAAGACAATAATTATTTTAAAATTCTTGGCTAAAGTGGGGTAATTTTGCATATTATAGGTCTCATGCTAAAATTTCTAAAAGCCACTACATATAGTATCCTATATATACATAATAATTTAAGCTTCATACATCATATTGTATGAGCCCATGTCAATGCTCAATGGCGGTCTTAACTGGGTTGTGGCAAAAGTGAATTTTCTCCCTTGCAACAGTGAGGGCCATGCCCCCTGGGAGTGCCTTGGGGAGTCCTTCCAGGCCCCCGCTAGCCCCGCTGGCCCCGCTGGCCACTTGCATTATCCTTGCTCGGTAGTATCCACCTTTGAGCCACCCCTTGAGCCCACAACTTGACCCATAACTTGCTAAGAATTTGTTTTAGGATTTCACGCAACGGCTCTTTTGTTTTGATCCTTCACAAGGGCTCACTGATACTGTAGACTATTGGTTAGTCTCGATTTGGTCAGGGTTTGGGCCGGATTGATCCTTAACGCTTGCAAAATATCTTTAAATTTTATATGATAAAGTAGTTGTTTTTGTTTGGAAATTTTAGCGATTCTTGCACTGGCTGGCGCCCAAAGCGGCGCCGACCGCCTCTGGCCCGAGGCCTGGTTAACCGGGGCCTTGGCCCAAATCCCCGAACCCCAACCCAGTTGACCCGTAAGAGATCCCGCCAAAGCCCGCGGCAACAGAGCCGCCAGGCCCCGGCTGGTGAGAGGGCCAGGGACTTGCCGATTGGAGCGGGAGCTCACCCCAGGAAAGGGGACTTACTTAGGGGGATTCCAAAGAAGGCTAAAAGAGATATCGGCCTAGGGCTTTGCGGAAGCCCCTCAAGGCGATGGATTTTCTTGATAATCGGAGGTTCGCCTAAGGCGACAGCGGAGGGTTCGGACAAACACGCAGCAGGGGGTAGATGATGGGTATTTTGTACAGAATTGTATTGCTGTTGGTATTTGGGGCACTTTTAACGTGTGGGTGCTCCGACTCAAGGCTTGATACAAGCGACGCGTCCGCGTTCATCAAGAGCGTGGAGGGCATGTACAACGACGCGGTCGGCAAGGAGAGGGAGGATTTCGCGAAGTTCTTCTTCATAGCCATGAACGGGAGGTCCGACCTCATCACCCTGAGCCAGCTCAAATCCGAGGAGATCCCGAGGCTGGGCTCGTTTTTCAATGTCTTGGTGTCCCGCAAGAAGCCAGAGGAGATTCAAGCCCTCCACGGCATGTCCGCGGAAGACATCGTCGAGAAGGGAAGGAACCTGAAGATAACCTACCTTGACGGCCGCATCCAGGAGCTGCAACGGGAGATAAGCACCTTCCAGGCCGCTGCCGACTACTACCGCGAATACAGCCAGGAGAGCAACAAGGTAAACCTGTCGCTCGCCTCGGAGGCCGCAAAGGTCGTCGCGGACAAAGGCAAGGTAAAAGAGATCCACATCCAGGTCAAGGTGTCCAACGAGTCAGGGAAAAAGGTGGTGGCGCTGGGCCATGACGGGGCGCACATAGTGCTGGCCCACGGCGGGAACGAGGGAAGGCTCGGCTTCCATGAGGTGATGATTGTCGACCTCGAAGGGGTCGCGATCTTCGAGAACGGCGGCATACCGTCGTCCACCGAGGTGGAGCTTTTGGTAGTGGCGGATGTATCCCACCTTGGCTGGGAGCACGATCCGGGCTCGCCTGTGACCGTCGAGTACCCAATAGCCCCGGATCCCTTCCTGGAGGGCTGGGAGGAGGCGAGCAGCGCCGAGGACTCCTTCAAGCGGGTCTACGAGCTGGAAAGGGTCCTCGCAAGGCTCTCAAGGCAGATGAGCGAGACGAAGGCCTAATCCTTGGGGCCTAAGCCTTGGGGCCTAGGCCTTGGGGGGCAGGTTTTCGGGATTGAACGCCTTGGCCCGTCAGGGCCAAAGGAAGCTTGGTTTTAAGGGCTTAAGTGAAAGCGCTTAAGGGATAGCGGCCCCCGCCCGGGTACCCCGGGCGGGGGCTTCTGCCTTCGGGACGAACTCGGAAGCCGGGCCCCTAGGAGTTATCCAAGGGCTTTCCGTCCACGGACTCGTATTTCCTGTTGCAGTTGCGGTTGGTGCAGGCGAAGAAGTCGTAGTCGTAGCCGGTCTTGGCGCTCACGCCCTTGCGCCTTATGAGATCGGACTTGCAGGCGGGGCACTTGAAGCCGCTGGGCTCTTCCTTCTTGGCCTGGGAGTAGTCCGGGTTCCCCTGCTCGTCTGGCCTTAAGGTCACCCTGCAGTTGGGGAAGCCCGTGCAGCCCCAGAAGTCGTAGCCAATGCTGGTGTCGTCACCCTCCTTTACCCGGTGGACCATGGGCTTGCCGCAGGTGGGGCACATGAATTCGGTGGAGGGCTTGGGCGGGTCGGGCTTTCTGGCCCCGGGCTTCCCGAAGTCGTCGGCGTAGCTCACCCTGCACTCGGGGAAGCCGGAGCAGCCCCAGAAGTCGTAGCCCGGGTTCAGTTCGTCCCCCACCTTCACCACGTGGCGCAGGGGCTTGCCGCAGACCTCGCAGAAGTGGACCGTGGAGAGGGTGGACTGGCCCCTCTTCTCCTTGGACGGGCTCCCGTTGTCGTCCGAGTAGCTGCTCTTGCAGTCGCGGTTGGAGCAGACCCAGTAGTTGTAGCCCGGGTCCCCGGGTTTGTCCTCCCTGGACTTGTGGCTAAGCTTCGAGCCGCACTCGGGGCAGGGGAAGTCGGTCACAACCGACTTCGTCTTGCTCGCGAAGTCCGGGGCACCGCCCCGGTCGCTGAATTGGTTGCCGCAGGAGGGCTCCGGGCACTTCCAGTAGTCGTAGGCGTCAGCCTTGTCGCCCGTGCGCTTGAGGTGGCGCAACGAGGTCCCGCACTCCGGGCAGAGGTGCTGGCTGATGACGTTCATGCTGTAGTTGGCGAGATCGGGCTCCCCGTTTAGGTCGTCCATGCGGGTGCCGCAGTCGCGGTCGGCGCAGGTCCAGTAGTCGTAGCCCTTGCCAAGCTTGCCCTCGGCCCTTACAAGGTGCCGCAGCTTGGAGTCGCAGACCGGGCACCTGAACTCGGTGAGCATGGAGCGCCTGAGCGTCCCAAGGTCCGGGGCCCCGTCCTTGTCGGTGTAGACCGCCCCGCACTCGTCTTTGGTGCAGCGCCAGTAGTCGTAGTCGTCCGCCGGGACCCCGGTGCTCTTTTTCAGGTGCCTCAGGTTGCTCCCGCAGGAGGGGCAGGGGACGTCGGTCGCGTCCACGTAGCGGGAGTCGAAGTCGGGGCCCCCCTCCCGGTCGTTGAAGGCGGCCCGGCAGTTCCTCTCGGAGCAGCGCCAGTAGTTGTAGCCCTTCTTGTCCCCCACGGTCTCCTTTACGTGGTGCCTCAGGAAGTGGTTGCAGCTGGGGCAGGAGAAGGCGGACGGTATGGACTGGCGTACGCTCAGGGGGTCGGGTTTGCCCCCCATGTCGTCGTAGTAGGCGCTGCAGGAGCTGTCCGTGCAGGACCAATAGTTGTAGCCGTCCCGGTCGGCGCTCTTTTGCCTGAACATGTGCTTGAGGGGGCTTCCGCACTTGAGGCATTTCTCCTCGCCGGTCTTCCCGTTAACCGCGTTCATGGCCTTGGCGGGCGAGCCGCCCTCGTCTTCGTATGACATCATGCAATCCTCTCTCGAACATCTCCAGTAGTCGTAGCCCCCGCCATGGGGCCCGGGCTCCTTGGTCAGGTGCCTGAGCGGGGCCTGGCAGGCGGGGCATGGCTTGTCGCTCAGGACTGACCTGCGCCTGGAAAGTGGGTTGGGGGCCCCGTTCAGGTCGTCCATTATGGTCGCGCAAGCGGGGTCCTGGCATTTCCAATAGTTGTAGCCCTTGCGGCCAGGGCCATCCTCCCTGCGGAGGTTCGTAAGCGCCCCGCCGCAGGCGGGGCAGGTGAACAGGCTCTTGTCGGTTTTAAGAAAGAACTCCCTAAGCTCCCGCTCAAGGATCCCGTTGGCCTCGGACACCACGGGCAGGTAGCCGAGGGAGCCCTTGGCTATCTCGTCCAGGCGGTTCTCGAGGCCCTTGGTGAAGTCGTACTCCAGGAAGGCGAAGCGGCCGGCAAGGTACTCTATGAGGGCCTCGCCCGTTCTGGTCGCCTCCAGCTGCCTCTTCTTGTTCGGGGTGACGTATTCCCTTCTCGTGATGTTCTCGAGGATGGCGGCGTAGGTGCTGGGCCTTCCGATGCCCCTCTTCTCGAGGTCCCTGATGAGGGAGGCCTGGGTGTAGCGCTGGGGCGCGACCGTCTTCTTAGTCTTTAGCTCGGACCCGGTCGGCACGAGCCTTTCGCCCTTGGCGAGCTTGGGCACCGGGTTGTTGGGTTCCTGCTCTTTCTCGTCCTTGCTCTGGTCCTTCGGGGTGAGCTCCTTCCAGCCCAGGGAGAGGGCCCTTCTGCCCTTGGCCTCGTAGGAGGCGGTCCTTCCGTCGAGTCCCCTTTGCAGGATGCCCTTGGTGGTCGCGTAGAGCGCATCCTGCAGCTGGGAGGCTATCGCCCTGGCCCTTATCAGCTTGTAGAGCTGCCGCTCAAGATCGCACTCGCCCGCGCTCTCGGCTTCCACCTTGGTGGGGCGGATGGCCTCGTGGGCCTCCTGGGACCCCGTGGGGGCCTTGAAGGTCCTGGGCTTGTCAGGCAAGGGCCAGCCCTTCTTCAGGGCCAGCTCCCTTATAGCCTCCAGCGCTTTGTCGGACATGTTGGGGTTGTCGGTGCGCATGTAGGTGATGTGCCCGGCCTCGTAGAGGGACTGGGCAAGGGCCATGGTGTGCTTGGGGTCGGTCTTGAGGACGTTGGATGCCGCCTGCTGCATGGTGCTGGTAATGAAGGGCGGCGGCGGGGGGATCCTTTGCTCGCCTTCCTCGTAGAGGGCCACGGCCACCTCCAAGGGCTCCGCCGCCTTCTCCGCCAAGGCCTTGTCGGTCAGGCGCTCCTCGCCCTCTTTCAGGAAGTCCTTGGGGTTCCATACGGCCTTCCACTCGGCTGCCGTACCCTTCTCCCCGAAGCTTAGCTCCACCCCGTAGAAGGTCTGCGGGACGAAGGCCCTTATGGCCCGCTCCCGCTCCACCACCAGCCTCAGGGCCGGGCTCTGCACCCTCCCCGCGGAGAGGTTCTGGCCGGACACGCTCTTCAGGGCCGGGGACACGTTGTAGCCGTAGAGCCTGTCGAGCACCCTTCTGCCCTCCTGGGCCCGAACCAGGTTCATGTCTATGGGCCTTGGGCTGTCGATGGCCTGCCTCACCGCCTGCTCGGTTATCTCCGTGTAGGTTATGCGCTTGGGATCGCTAAGGCCCAAGGAGTCGGCTATGTGCCAGGCTATGGCCTCCCCCTCCCTGTCCTGGTCGGTGCCCAGGTACACCGAGCTGGCCTTCCCGGCCAAGGCCCTGAGGTCGTCCAAGACCTTCTTGCCACGCTCGGTCTCCTCGTAGCGGGGCACGAAGTCCGGCGGGGACACGCCCTTCTCCCGCAGAGGCAGATCCCTCACGTGCCCCACGCTAGCGGCGACGGACCAGCCGTCTTTTAGGAAGGAGCGTATCTTCTTTATCTTTCCTGGGGACTCTACGATCAGGAGCTTCATCGGGCCTCGCACGGGGGCATGGGTGATGGCCTGGATTTTGCCGAAGTCGGCCTAATAGGGCGGATGCCGCTGAAGTCGGCCATCTGCCTAAATATTAGGTCTTAACGCTACCCAAGCTGGAAGGGCGGACGCATTATACTACATTTTGTGGAATGAAGAGAAGGGGAAAGGGTCGAGGGGTCTTGCCCCGGGGCGCCGCCCCGGGGGCTTGCCTTGGGGCCGTTGACCTCGATGGGGGTGGCCCCGGGGTTGGCCTTGGGGTTGGCCTCGGGGGTCTTGCCCCGGGCGGGTTGACCTTGCGGGTGACCTCGGGGGTGGCCTCGGGTGGGGAGGGGCTTGCTTCCCGCCGGGGAGAGGTCCTGTCTCTTCGGAATCTGTCCTCCATGATTTATAAAATAAGTCGTGGATGAAATTTGTCAAGGGGTGAGGGGTGGGATGCCACTCAGAAAGGCAAGCGCGACTTGGATAATTATTGTGCATTAGGTGTAATTAATTGGCATGGGACGGATATTTTCCGAACATTTGCAAACATTTGCCGTAATTTCGCGCAATAAACGCATGCGAAAAAAAATTTTAGCCCAAGCAAAAAAAATTTTTGGCCCAGGCAAAAAAAATTCAGCGCACTCAAAAAAAACAGCCAAATCGAAAAAAATCAGCCCACTTGGAAAAAATCAGTCCGATCAAAAAAAGACCGGGCTTAGGACTTGCCTTGTCAACGAATTCTAAATTTGATGCCAATCAAAAATCCCTGCCTTTCGTCAGTCCTGCCGCCATTGTTTTGACCTGTCAATTAATAATGTTGCAAGGGATCCTGGCTCTTTGGTAATATCCTGCATTGGCTCAAGGCTTGGCGGGGCCGCATCGGGGCCCCAGGGGATTGTTTCCATGTCCCCGGGCCGCTGTCTTGGGCGAGACCCAGCAGGGACGGCCATTTTCCGGCCTCCCTCCAAAATCCCCAAGGAGTCACACATGCCCGTATATGCCAAAAGCAACGACGCTCTAGGGACGGTTAACCGCGGGAACGCCGCCGAATCCGGCCTTTGCACCCTCTGCCAGGCCGACTGCGCCGGGAAGTGCGAGGTCTGGCTGTCCTGCCTCAAGGGCCGCGAGCTGCTCTACCCCAGGGACTTCGGCACCATCACCTCCGGCGCCTCCAACATCGTGGCGGAGGGTGTCAGCTACCAGAGCATCAGGGTGCTGGGCTACGCCTACGGGGCGCACGACGCGCCCCCGTCCGCCGCCAAGGGCGACGCCCTCTTTACCGAGGTGAACATAGGCACCTCTTTCGGCAAGGCCAAGAAGACGCTATGCGACGGCCCATTCATGGCCGGGGCCCTCGGCTCCACCTTCATAGCGGCCAAGTACTGGGACGCGATGGCCGCGGGCTGCGCAATCTGCGGCATTCCCATAGTCATAGGCGAGAACGTGGTGGGCGTGGACAGGGAGTCCGTCATGAAGGACGGCCACATCCAGAAGAGCCCCGAGATGGACCGCAGGCTCGCTTCCTACCTTAGGTATTTCGACGGCAAGGGGGCGGCCATAGTCCAGCTCAACGTGGAGGACACCCGCAACGGGGTGGCCGAGTACCTTGCCAGGAACTACAGGGACAAAGTCATCGTGGAGCTCAAGTGGGGCCAGGGCGCCAAGGACATAGGCGGCGAGATCCAGGTCCGCGACATCGAATACGCCGATTTTCTCAAGGCAAGGGGCTACTTGGTCGATCCCGACTGCTCCCAGCCCGAGGTGAGGGAGGCCTACAAGAGCCGCTCCATCCACGGCTTCGCCCGCCACAGCAGGCTGGGCTACACGGACTTGGGTTCCTGGGAGGCCGTTAGGGAGGAGTTCCTAAAAAGCGTCGCTTCCCTTAGGGACCTGGGTTTCGAGCGGATCTCGCTTAAGACAGGCGCCTACGGCATGGAGGCCCTGGCGCTCTCCATCAGGCTCGCGACCGAGGCCAAGCTGGACCTTCTTACCATCGACGGGGCCGGCGGCGGGACCGGCATGAGCCCCTGGGACATGATGGAGCACTGGGGTGTGCCGCCGGTCCTCCTCCACTCCCAGGCCGTGAAGTACGCCCAAATACTCGCGGCCCAGGGCCACGACGTGGTGGACATGTCGTTTGCCGGGGGATTTGCCAAGTCCAGCCACATCTTCAAGGGCCTGGCCCTGGGGGCCCCCTTCACCAAGCTCATTTGCATGGGCAGGGCACTCATGATCCCTGGCTTCTTGGGCTCGAACATCGAGGGCGTCTTGAGGCCAGCCAACAAGGCCAAGGTCAACGGCAACTGGGACAAGCTCCCCAAGAGCGTCTCCGACAGGGGGGAAACCGCCGAGGCCATATTCGCTGGCTACCACGACGTCCAGAAGAAGCTGGGGGCGGACGCCATGAAGGAGCTCCCCTTCGGGGCCATAGCCATGTGGGGCATGCTTGACAAGCTTGGCGCCGGATTGCAGCAGATGATGGCGGGTGCCAGGAAGTTCTCAATACAAGCCTTGGACCGCGACGACATCGCGGCCGCCAACCGCGAGACCGCCCGTGAGACAGGGCTTCCCTTCATAACCGACATCGGTGACGAGAGGGCGAGGGAGATTCTTAAGAAGAAGTTCTAAGCAGCTTTTGACAAGTCCCCCGCGCTTGCAGGGAATAACAAGCCCCCGCCCCGAGAACGCCACTTGGGCCGGGGGCTTTCTGCGTCTTGGCGTAACTGGCATGGATTGTGGCCCAAGGCACATTTCGTAAGTTTGCGGTCAACACTGGGATCGCGACAAAGTGCGAAGAAGTTGTTGGTGCCTTTTAAGGGTAAGTTGTGGTTTTTTTATGTGGGCGAGTAACATTGCGCATATGTGGCGGATTGGGATGCCCGAGCAGGGGGTTGCCCGATTGCAACTTGGTTTATCCTATGGATTGCCCGCATGAAAGAAAATAGTTATTATTAAAAGTCAAGGTCTACGACAATCAGTTTCGCGTTTGACGATAAATGGGGGAGATTATGGAATGCCTAAGGTTCCATTTATAATATGTGTCTCCATGCCAATGAAATTAAATATCAAAGTGAATTAATTTTGAGCCAAGCAGAAATGAAGATTTCTCAGGGAGCCATATCTTATATTTATGGAAACATGTGCCAATTTGTATTTGGCATATTAGTTATGACCAATAAGCTTTGTAATTTCGCATTTTGAAAATGGGATTTCAAAATCTGACCGTGTGCGTATGGACCATGGGTTCAAAAATTTTATAAAGCAAAATACATAGTCGGTTGTAACACACAGGTATAAAGTGTATAGTAATTTGTAGAAGCTTCAGGGCTGGAAACGGTTCCCCACTTTCAGGATTTGCCCTTGCAAATAAATCAAGTGGTTCAGGTAGTCCAAAAGCGGAAGTATTTCCAGCACAAAAGTCACGAAACCGGCATAAGTGGCAATTGGTATTGGTTATTGGGAAACAGATCCATTGGATAGGGAAAATACCCTATGCCAATAACTCTCACTTTATCAAGGATTCATCGCTTGTTGGGTATTATTGTCGATTTTATGATTGTGGGATACAACACTTGGGGAATGTTTTCCTAAGACCCACTGGATACCGAGGTATTGCACTTAAGGCTTTTGGAAAAGATTCCTTAAGCGATGCCCTATAGCAATTGCCAAAATGCCTTAGCCATTTCAAATTCCTTCCACGTGTTCTCCGAACATTAATGATTTCCCCCACCTATGTCTTGGTGACACTAGGGCAATTCTTTTGTGACTACATTCGTAGGCAAGTGATAAGTTGCCCCAAAGGCGCATGCGACTTGGGGCTGACAAGGCCATCTTGCGCTTTGGCAGAGGTTTTCCAAAGCACTCCAACCTTTCAGCATATGCCTGTGCCGCTATGATCGCACCATATGATCGCACCATATGATCGTACCATGGGCATATAACAATAGGTCACGATATGTCTTTTAAAATTAAAATATTACTTATCTGCGGAATCCTCATCGCCGTAGGTGTTATTATCTCGATCGTGGCAATTAGATCCTTAAACGAGCTTGACGATAGCATGGAAAGCGGATTCGCGGTCATGACCGACCACGCCATGCGCATCCAAGTCATCGGCCAGCACCTTCTGACCCTTCAGACGGAGTTGCTCGAGATGGCCTACACCGATAGCATTGAGGAAAAAAACGAGTTAAACGATAGGGTCGGCGCCCTGCTACCCGAAATTGACAAGATGATGGAAGGCTACGTGCCGCTCAAGGAGTTAGCCACCGACTGGAAGTCGTTTGCGGATTTGTTCCGAGAGCACATGTTAGTTGTCGAAAGGATCAGCAAACTCAGCGAGGATAACAGCGCTTATCACGCCAGGGTGCTCACGGTGGAAGGCGGGCCCAGGTTCTGGGCGGGCTTGGCCGAGCCGATCCTAAGGCTCTATGAAATGGCCCGGGCCGCCCGTACCCCTTCCGCCACCACGATAGCCTTTGATGCCCTGATGGCAGTCCAGCTCCTAAAGAGCCTGCAGCTCCAGGAAAAGATGGGGATTCTGGCGATATCCGAAAGCTCAAGGGACGATTACCTAAAACTCGGGGGCGCGGACTTGGACAGCTTCATAAAAACCATGGACATCATCGAGAGGAGGCTTACCAACCCCTTGGTCTCCGACAACGACCTAAGGGCATTCAACCTAGGGTTCAAGAAATCGGCCGAGAAATCCATGAGCTTCGGGGACGGCGGGGAACTCTCCTACGACAAGGTGAGCTTCGAATTGCCCCGAGAGTTCATAAACCCGGAGTTGCATGAATTGTCCCGGCACTACTGGGAACAAGTCAAGCCCAATCGCGGCGAGGCGCTTATCCTCTTTTCAAAGATAGGCGAACTTGCCAAAAGCAGCTCCAGGCGGGAGGCCCTCGAAATCCTCAGAGACGAGTTCGTGCCCCGGAGCGAGGTGCTCGAGAAACTCTTGGAAAAGATGGTGGACAACGCGGACGACATCGTCGAGATATCAATGGAAAAGGCCGGGCGAACCTACTTCCGCTCCATCATGGTCCTGATCCTGGTCGCGGTCATTGGGCTCCTTTCCGGAAGCATACTTGCGATGGTTTCCGTGATTGGACTCAACAGGAACCTTGTGGACATCATGGGGAGCCTGACCGACAAGGCCACATCACTTGAAGCACTGTCTTCCGAAACCACCTCAACCTCCCAGTCCCTCGCGGCGGGGGCCACCGAGAGCGCGGCCTCCCTTGAGGAAATCCGCTCCGCCCTCATGGAGTTGACCGGAAAGACCCAGAATAACGCCTCGGAGGCCTCGGAAGCCATTAACTTGGTAGAGGAGACCAAGAAGGCCGTGGACAGGGCATCCGCCTCAATGGCTAACGTCATAGAGGCCATGAACGGCATCTCCGTGTCGGGCAACGCCATCGCGAAGATTGTCAAGGCCATAGACGACATCGCCTCCCAAACCAACCTTCTGGCCCTGAACGCCTCGGTGGAGGCGGCGAGGGCCGGGGAGGCCGGCTCCGGCTTCGCGGTGGTCGCGGACGAGGTCAGGAACCTGGCCCAGCGCTGCGCCGAGGCGGCCAAGAACACCGCAATCCTGATCGAGACAACCATTCAGCACATAGATTCCGGCTCAGGCATGGTTGCCGCGACCAACGAGATGTTCGCGGTGGTCATCGACCACCAGCCGAGGCTTTTGGACCGCATCCGCAACGTTGCGGAGTCATCGCATGAGCAGAGGCTGGGAATAGAGGAAATAAACGCCGCCATCGGCGAGATAGACACCGCCACCCAGAACAGCGCCTCATCCACCGAGCAGGCCGCGGCCTCCGCCAAGCTGCTCCTCGATGATGCCGTCCAGGTGATGAAGATTGTCGAGCTCATGCGAGTCATCACCCACGGCAAGGGCGAATAGGGGCCCGCGGGGGACCGGCGGCGGCAAGCTTCCCCAAGCCCTCCCCGGCTTCCAGGGCGCCAAGACCCCCTCGCGGCGGCGGGGGGGTCTTGGCGTTCGGGGATGAAAGGTTGGGGCGGATCGTCCGGGGATGGTTAATCCCGCGCCGTTGTAGTGTAAATTCCCGTCAAATTTCCCACTAACAAGCCATACAATCAGCCCTTTTGGTGACGCGCAAGGCAATCCAGTACTCATTTTTTTTAACACAAAGTAATGATTTAGTAGTAATATGTGCAGTGACTTTTGATTTTTCCGCACAGCTTTCGCTCTATTCCCCCCCCAGGACAGGCCAAGGACCATCCAACATGCCAAACGGTCACGCCACGGATGCGCCGTTCCCCAGCCATTGCCCGAGCCCATCGGGGCCTTGGCCGCGGCACGGGCTCGCCTTCCGGGGGGGCAAAACCAAACAGGGGACAATGGGCGGCGTAACCCGCCCATTATTTTTCACTACATTTCACTACAAATACCACAAGGAGGTGTCACAAGTGACATTCATCTACGAGCACGGCCCGCCCGAACGAAGGTACGTGTACCTGGTGGAGGCGTACCGCGACCTGTCCGGGAGGCCCCGCAACCGGCGGGTTCGGATCGGGAGGGTGGACCCCGGGACCGGGCTCCGGGTCTTCCCCGACATCGAGCTTGGGGAAAGCCTGGGCGGCCTCAGGATTCCCGAGGATGTGAGGAAGGCCGTGGCCGACGGGCTCAAGGACCTCAAGGCCAGCCACCCGGAGCTTCTGGAGAGGTACGACGCGAAGAGCCTTCTGGGCAGGGCCCTCATGCCCCATGGCGCGTTCCACGAGCCCTGGCTGAGGGAGCTCCTGCGGCACCTGGAGGCCGAGAGCCACGGGCCCCTTATCCTTCGCGAGCTGATAGCAAGGTCCACCGGCCTTGGCGACTGCCTTGCCAGGAACTTCCCCGATATCCATGAAGGGCTCCTGGCCTTCTGCGCATCCCTCGCCTTCGACACATGCGAGGCCCAGGGCATGGCAAGTTCCGCCGACGGGTTCTTTGGGCGGATGCTCTCGACCGGGATATCCGTTCCCGGCATGCTGGCGTTCCCGGAGGACTTCGCCGGGAGGGGCTTCCGCCGGGGCGAGTGCCTTCTGGCCGAGGCCCAGGGAGGGGCCCTTTACCTCCTTGAGGGCAAAAGGCCCTGGCCGCTCTGGTTGGGCATGGGGCATTGGGCGAACTGGGCAACCAACACCCACCCTTCCCGGAAGGGGCTCGCGGATGGGCGCCTGGCCCTGCTCGAGGTGGTCCGCCGGTCGGGCGAGGGCGAAACCGACGGGCCAGAGCCATTGGCCCCGCCTGGGGGCGCCCAGGCGGCGACCGGGGATGCCGCATACACCGGGGCCGGGGAAGCCCAAGGGCTTTTCAGGCACGAGTCCGGGCTGCTTCTCACGGTGAGCCGGGACAAAGCGGGGCGGGAAATCGACCCGCTCCTCTTGGACAGGGGGGCTCGGCTACTCGCCTGGGACAGGGTGCTCTCCGCAAGGCTCGCGGCCCTTGAGACAGGCTCGGGGAGGATCCCCAGATTGTTCAGGGGCTTCCTCATAGGGGTGTCCATGGTCTTCGCCCTGAGCCTGGACCACTCCGTGGCCCTCCCCCCGGACAAAGCCAGGATGCCCTACGTCGAGTCGATCCTCCGGGAGTTCAGGAGGCTCATGAGGCTAAGCCTTGACGGCAAGGCCCTGGTCACCAAGACCAGCGAAAGGGTGCTGGGGGTCCTGTCCGGGCTCGGCTACACCAAGACCAAGCTCGCAAGGCTCGAAAAGGGCGAGGATCCTTTGGCGGCACGGGAGCCGTGCGAGGGAGACTAGGCGCCCCATCGACCTATCGGGCTTTTCCCAGGCCGTCCCAGGGCCTGGCGCGCATTCAGGGTTGACACACCACCGTCACAACGCCGCATCCAAACAAGCGGCCCAAAAGGGGCTGGCAAGTATAGCCAACACCCCGAAAGCATCCTAGCCAAAACCCACGGCCAAGCGGCCGGGAAGGCCAAAGGCCACGGACAAATACGAAACTCAGGCCAGGCAGCCGACGCGTAAAGAGCAAGGCATGCCAAAAGGCCCGGTGGCAAACCCTGATACAAGAGACACGGCCCGATTAGCGGAAACATCTGGACAAGAGAGAGAAGCCAACACTTAATATCAAATCCCATAAGAACGAGCCCAGCCAAGCCCCGCTCAAGCCCACCCAAGCCCACTTAAGCCCACCCAAGCATACCCCCCAAGTCCGAGCCCCCCTCGAAAGCAAGCCCCCAAGCTTACGCAAGCGAAAAGCGATGCCCATTGGAAGGCGCCCCAAGCGGCCAAGCCCATCCTGCGCCTTAGGGCCCATGGCACCCGCAAGGCCCGCTTCCAAGGGAGCCAGCTTTGGGCGGATCCCTTGGCCGCAGTGTCCGGCCCCATGCAAAAGCATGGCATGGCAAAGCCTTGAGGCAGGGCAAAAAAAAAGCCCCAAGGGGCTTGGGGCCTAAGTCTTGCCTG
Source organism: Deltaproteobacteria bacterium (assembly GCA_031278475.1). Classification (GTDB taxonomy): domain Bacteria; phylum Desulfobacterota; class Desulfarculia; order Adiutricales; family Adiutricaceae; genus JAISMF01. The sequence continues at coordinate 13,829 of JAITKK010000016.1, read as the reverse complement.
TCCCGGCATGGCCGCGGGATGGCTGTCAGGTGGCGTCCCCAACCGGATTTGAACCGGTGTTGCCAACGTGAAAGGCTGGCGTCCTGGACCAGACTAGACGATGGGGACCGATGATAAGGGCTTGAGTCAGGGACCGGCTCGGACGCTGGGCTGGCAGGGTGGTGGGCCATGCGGGAATCGAACCCACGACTCTCTGCTTAAAAGGCAGATACTCTACCGACTGAGTTAATGGCCCAAAACGCCAATACCGGTTGTGAATAGCCCTCGGATAAAACATTGACGGGCATCAAATTTAGAATTATTATATTATTGGCCAAGGCCAATGTCCAGCATTGTCGGGAAAAAACCCGCCCAGGCACCGTTTTGGCTCAGAAAACTTAAACCAAAACAGGGCCAAAGTCAAGGCTTTATTTGAGGATGCCGCTTTGGGGGCGGCTCCCAGAAGCCCTACCCACAAAATACCCTAACAACGCATCATTAGGCAAGGCGGGGGGAGGTATTTGCAATTCTCCAGGCAAGGAGGTGGGGTTAATTTGCAATTCACTTTGGAAACGGGCCTTTGGGATGGCGATAGTATCCGTTAACGGAGGCAAGGGGTGCCCCGCCTTTCAAGTAAAATTCGTGAGAAAAACAATGAAATAGCCTTGTTATGTAGTACAATTTTCGCAACCGCCGGGTTAAAGGCCCCCCGGCGAAGCCCAAGGGCACTCGTTCCTGGGACTGTTTCGGGCCGCAGGGCATTTACCATGGGTCCAAAGGACATCATAACCATCGACGGGCCGTCGGCCGCCGGCAAGACCACCCTGGCGAGGGAGCTCTCCAAGCGGCTCGGCTGGAGCTTCCTGGACACCGGTTCCATCTACCGTGCGGTGGGCCTTGCCGCTATGGGGAAGGGGCTGATGGGGGAACCGGGCCCGGTCTTGGGGGGCTTCGTCCGGGGCCTGGACGTGAGCGTCAAGCCCTCGCCCGAAGGGAGCCGCGTCTTCCTGGGAGAGAAGGAGATGACAGGTGAGATAAGGGGGGAGGACGTCTCCAAAGCCGCCTCAAAGATCTCGGGCTACCCGGAAGTGCGCGAGGCACTCGCCGACATCCAAGTGCGCGTTGGCGAGGCTGGCAGGCTGGTGACCGAGGGCAGGGACCAGGGCACATACATCTTCCCGGACGCAAGGCTCAAATTCTTCCTAACGGCCAGCACGGAGGAGAGGGCAAGGAGGCGTTTTTTGGAACTCTCCGTAAAAGATCCAACTCTCAGGCAGGAGGACGTCCTCCACAGGGTGCGGGAGAGGGACTACGCGGACGAGAGCAGGGCGGCCGCCCCCCTCAAGCCCGCGAAAGACGCCGTTATCATTGACTCCACCGAGTTAAGCCAGGACGAGGTCCTTGCCATCATGGAGCGGATGGCCAGGGAGAGATTCCCAGAGCTGCTTTGAGGGGCAGATGCCATCAAGCCTGCAATCGGTTAGCCTGCGGCGCAAAGCACAAGCCAAGGAAAAAAATTTACGGATTTCGGCCTATCAGGAAAGATACGCAAGGGTACTTTTGTGATTTTCAGATGCGATAGGCCGCTTGGGGCATGGCACTTAAGTAAGGAAGTGGCAACACATAATAGAGAGGGATTTGGAGGATGATTTAAATTTTCACATTTGCGCATGCCCCATGAAGCTGGAAAAATGTTAAACAAAGTTATAATACGCTCTTAATAAAGGTCTAGATGGGTTCCGGCTTTTCCCAAAAGCACAGGCCCGATGCCATCATCGAAAAAAATTACCCCACATATCACGAACCTAAGAGGGTGGCAACTATATATAGAGAAGCCATCCTTGGAAAGCCTTGTTGCCACTTGTGGCCCCTGTTGTCATGGTGGCCTTAGTGGCCAAAGCGGCCTTGTGGAATACCGAAAAATAATTTTGATTTTATAGATATGTTTTTGCTACACTTTGAATAATAAGGGTTTTGGCCGCTTTTCGTCTGTTTCAGGCGAGAAGGGGCCTATCGGACCATTCCAATGGTGAAAAACGACCTTACGGCTACAGCACGACCATAAAATGAAAAGAATTAAATCATACATTCGCTAGAAACGGATTCTTGAAAAAGATGCCCTTTAGGGGATCTTTACGGCATCTAGCATTCACAGGGTGACTTCTATGGGTTTTCGTCTAAAGATATTCATAATGCTGTCCATAGTTTCCGTTCTTGTGGTGTCGCAGATAGTAATCACCATGATTCTCACGCAGGGCATGCACAACCACATAAAGGCCGAATCCAACAAACTGGTAAGTGATCTTACGGGGATAATAGAGGGTTCGACCAAGGAAGGGGCAGTGGAAGCCGTGAAGGCGGAGACGGGGGAGCTCTCCAACCTCCTAGCCGTGACCGCGGCCATGCTCAATGATTCCAAGAAGTTCTTCATCTCCATGCATCACGTGGCGAGCCTAGGTAAATCCCAGACAGATGCGGCGGTGCGCGAGGTTGAGGCATACAGCAAGGGTGTCTTAAGTGATGCGGTTAGCTCCATCCACGGCGTTGGGGCGACATTTGAGCAAGGCACTTTCTCAAAGGATTTAGAAGACTTCATTCCATTCGCATATAGGGAAGGCGAGGAATTGGCATTTTCGGGTGGGATTGAGATTGAAGACCGTGAGTCGACTGACCCACTAACGCCTGAAGAGATAACTCACTACTATGATAATGAGAAGGCCATGGAGTACTACTCGCAGGTAATACCCCACGACCATGACCCCGACACGCCAGCTCCAGAGGGAATCAAGTGGACTGAACCCTATGTTGATACTATCACTAATGTCGTGATGATATCGGCATCCACACCACTTAACGACAACGACAAGGCCATTGGTGTCGCATATATCGATCTTTCGGTTGCAGGGTTGTCAGATATTTTGAAAAGGATTGGGGATCGAAAGAAGCAATCCATTGTTATAGTATATGGCTTCAAGTCCCATAGCATCTTAGGCACCTTTGGGCTTCCGGAGTTTGCGCCTACTGCGGTAAAAGACGAAAATGACCCCTCGAAATCCAGCGTGAAAATCTCCCAAATGAGGGACATCCCTTCAGTGGGCGGCATGGTGCTCCAGATGTCCGATGGTCTTCCGCCCGGTGAAGCCAAGGTGAATGAGGCCATGTACAATGGCGAGACCTACACGGTAATCCTCTACAACGAGGCAGACCTCTTCGGCATCGTCCTCATGGTCCCACACCAGGTGCTCTACGCCGACACAACCAGGGCCCAGGGACTCATGGCCTCGCTTTACAACTCTCAGGAAAGCGATCTGGCTAAGGTCCGTATCACTACCATCGGTGCCGTAATAGTGATATTGATTTTGCTTGCCATAATAGTGCTTTTCGTGCGGAAGGCCACCCAAAAACTAGCGGATCTCGCTTGGACCTTGGACGAGGTCGCCATGGACATAAACGGGCTATCCAACGTTTCCTCGGAGATAGCCAACGAACTGGACAAGGACAGCGATGATCAGCTGAACTCCCTAAACAAAACCTCCAATGCCATGAAGGAAATCACCGATCAGATTAACTCCAGCGTGAAATCCTCCAAGCAATGCCTGGACTCCATGAAGGATGCAAGCGAGGAGGTGAGCAGGGGCGGGAACACGGCGGATGCCATGAAGAACGCCATGTCAGGAATCTCGAATACCACCAACGAGATAACCAAAATCCTAAATTCAATCCAAGGCATAGCCTTCCAGACCAACCTTCTGGCTCTCAACGCCTCGGTGGAGGCCGCGAGGGCCGGTGAGACCGGGCAGGGTTTCGCCATAGTGGCTGGCGAGGTGAGGACACTCGCCCTGCGTTCCAACGAGGCGGCCCTACAGACCGACAGCCTGATGGAGAACGCCATAAAGGGGGCCAAGGAGGGGGAGAAGTACGCGGAAGATCTGACCGATGGCTTCGGAAGGATTGGGGGCTCTGCCAAAAACGTGACCGAGCAGGTGGCGACGATTTCCCAGGCCAGCCAGGAGCAGAAGCACGCCGTGGATATGGTGGTCTCAAATCTGGATGAGCTTACCCAAACAATCGACCGCAACTCTTCCTTGGCACAGAAATCCTTGGACAACTCCCACAACCTCTCCGACAAGGCCGAGTCGCTCACGTTGTCCGCAAACCAGCTCAAGGAGCTTATCATGGGGAAGAACGTGGAGAAGAGGGAAAGAAGGTTCTAGGGGCACGCTTAAACGATTCCTGCCATGCAAGTAAGGCTGGGAAGTTAGCTGTACACGCTCGGAGAGCTACTTTAAGAAAATACAGGGCCTAGGAAGGCAAAGGCCTCATACGCATTTGCCCTGTTTCATCCTCTGTGCGCCTTATCCGTAGGCGTCACGGACCAAGCTTTGAAATTCCAACCCACAAAGCCGCAAGCGGGGTCCCGACTTTGGGCCCATGACAACTCGCGTGCCAAATAAAAAAAGCCGCCTGGGATGCTCAGGCGGCTTTTGAGGTTTTTAGGGTGTGCCTTTGAGAGAAAAGGCGAAATTTTGTGGGGGCCGATTTCCAAACGGCTTCGATTTAGTGTGCCCCCCCGGGCGTGGGAAATAAGGGTGGGTGATGATTTGGCGCCCGGTAGTTTTAGGAAAGGGACGACCTGGAAGCCACCGGCTCCAGCTTTGTGGAAATTAAGTGATTATAAATTTAGTAACGGAGGTATTCAGGCCGTCCCAGACCTTGGAAAAAATGTTATCAGGGGTTTTCACCCTTGTCAAGGGCTTTCCCCCGGAAAAGAAAAAAAACCGCCAAGCCTATCCCAAGGCACGGCGCTCGCCCTTTGCAGGGAGAGGGCCTCCGGGCCCCCACTATGGGGGCCCGGGGCCGCTAAGTTTTTGTCCCGGCCCTCAGACCGTGACGGAGACCAACGATCCGGAATGCGGGTAACCCTGCTTGTAGGCGGACGGGACTACGGATCCGAGCCCATGCTGGGTGGTCCTCCCGTTGACCCCGCCTTTGGCTCCGGGGTAGGCGATCGAGAGCGTCTGGGCCGTGGCTGAGCCCACGGCAGCCTCGATGGCGTAGTTGGGCGGCTCGGTTAGCGCCAGATCGGCTTTTACCTTCTGGACCAGGCTCAGGAACTCTGTGACGGAAGGTGATTCAGCGTCAGGGGAGCTGAGCTTCAGGTCCTCGACGGCGGCCTTGACGGATAGAAATACGTTTGTGGAGCCCTCGAGGGCCTTGGCGGAATCGCCGGGTTTTTCCTCGCCGGCCGCGGGCTGGGTCTGGGCTATCTTGCGCTCCAGCTTCTTTGTTGTCCTTTTGGCGATTTCCTCGCTGGAGGGCTGCCCGTCGTCCTTGAATCCGGCCTTCTTGGTGTCAGCTGTGGCATAGGCCAGGCTTTGGGCCACCGACTGGGCCGCGTCGGTTCCTGAGGCCTGGGTAAGGATCTCGGCCATGAGGCGGTTCGCCTCCTGGTCCCCTTGCTCCTTGCGCACTTCCTGTACCCGTACCGAGGCATCCTGTGTGAGTTCGGCGATTCGCTGGGAGGCCTCGGGGCCGGTCAGTCCCGTCTCCTTGAGACGGGCTGCGAGGCTCTCCTCGAATTTCTCCGAAAGGGAGATCTTCTTCTTCTTCGCTTCCTCGATGCTGTCGGGCTTTGATTCCTGGTACTTCTCCGCCTCCGTCCTTTGGGCCGCTCCTGCCGACTGATAGCCGTACCTCGCCTGGTTCGCAGCCAGCACTCCGTTGTAGAGTAGGGCGTTGTTCGCGAGTGTGATGATTGAGCTAATCATAATGGAGGCCCGTGATGGAGTAAGGTCAGTTAGCGGTTTTACCCGCTTTGTTGTTTATTAGGTGGCCTGGTTCTTGGCCAGGCCTTGCGGGATCCCTCCCGCCTCATTTCTCTTATCGGGAAAATACTTGAAAACTTTACGTGTTTCAACTAATTTTTATTTAATTAAGTGATATTAGCTATGATTAATAAGGTGCTTTAAGTAAATGAAAAGTTATAATTTATAATTGTTAAATATTTCCATGAACTTAAGTTGGCAAGTTGGCTCAGAGTCCGGCATTTCTTTTTCAAAATGTCAGGGAATGGTTGCCCGCAATTGGATGAAAAGGATGGTTTTCTAAAAACCCGTCCCAAAGGGTAAGCCAAGGGAATGGCATTATTTGTTGATGCACTATAAATTCCTTGATTATCTGGTATGTTCATTATCCATGGGTGAATTTTTGGTAACTTCATTTGTCAGGAAACTGACACGCAAAATTGTCATTTTCCAGCTACTAACACTGTCAGGTGTTATCTCAATAAAATCCTAGCTATCCACAATTCTTACGCATTATATTTTTTACCCTACTAGATCTCGTTGTTATTATTTCAGGAGAGGAATAAACAGCGGACACGTTTAGTATCAAATCCTGGACAAACCCTATTGTCAATTTCCGGGCATTTAAACTTGCCGGAAACATAAATCCCATGGGATTGGATTTCATTGTTATTTGTGGGATTCCCTTGAAAGGAATTTATTAGGCTTTGCGCAATTGCGCATACGCCCCGTTTCTTCCTTCGGAAGGATACATGGAGGGTGATTTGGCATGCCTGAGCTCAAAATCCCTTCTGCCGTAATCGCTCTTTTTAGCTCGCAACCCACAACTGTCGTGCATTTTGATTATTGCGCTACCAGATATCGTCTCTTTTGGTAAAAGCGCGGAGGAAAGCGGGAGTAGCCCGTAAGACGCAATCGGGCCTGTCGGATATTTGGACAAATTGGCTTGGGGACAACTGGTTGGGTTAAACGGATGGCGTTAATAACGGTGTCAGGGGGCGCTTTCAGGGATCTCGCCCCCATCCTGGCGGCGAGCCAGCCTCTTGGCTATCATGGCGCAGGCTATGAGCTGGACCTGGTGGAAGCACATGAGCGGGATTATGAGCAAGCTCGCGGCGTCCGGCGGCAGGATGATGTTGGCCATGGGGACGCCTGCCATCAGGCTCTTCTTGGAGCCGCAGAAGAGGATTGCGGCCCTGTCCGGGTAGGCGAAGCCCAAGAGCCCTCCGGCCTTCCAGGTAAATATCAGGGCCAAGGCAAGAAGGACCAGGGAGCCTACGATAAGTGCCGGGATCATCGCGAGATCCATGGACTTCCACAGGCCCGTGTTCGTGGCGTGGGAAAAGCTCACGAAGACTATGAAGACGACCGAGAGCCGGTCCGTCACGTCCGTTATCTTCTTGCGCCTCTCCAAAACGGCCTTGAGCTTGGGCCTTAAGAGCTGCCCCAGGGCGAAGGGCAGCACCAGCTGGACCGTTAGATCCCAAAGGCTGGAGAGCCCGGTTGAGGCCCCCCCGTGGCGCACCAGGATCCCAACCAAGAAGGGGGTCACGACCACCCCAAGGAGACTAGATGCCGAGGCGGCGCAGACCGCCGCGGCCACGTTGCCCTTGGCTATGGAGGTGAAGGCTATGGATGACTGGACGGTTGACGGAAGGCAGGCGAGGAAGAGGAACCCAAGCACCAGGCCTTGGGGCAGGACCAGCCCCAGGGGCCACTTCAGGGCCAGGGCCGCGAGCGGGAAGAACACGAAGGTCGAAACCAGTATAAGTAGCTGCAGCTTATAGTTGGTGAAGCCGTCCTTGATGTTCTGGGGGGACAGTTTGGCCCCGTGGAGGAAGAAGAGGAGCGCGACCACCAGCTTGGACAAAATGTAGAAGATGTCATAGAGCGATCCCTTGACCGGGGCCACGAAGGACAGTACCAGCGCAAGGAGCAGGACAAGGGTGAAGCCGTCCAGGTGGTCGAGGATTGATTTCAGCCGTCCTGGCATGGGGTCACCTGAGATTGGGTCCTTTGTATATTTATAGTTGGGCGAAATTGATTTTAGTAAAAACCCGCGCCCATCCCTGGGGAGCCCCCCTCACTAGCCCCCTTTTCGGCCTAGGTTCTTGGCATAGGGGTTCGCCGCTGCCTGTGATGTTACCATAGGAGAGAACTGGTTCGCCTTGTGCCTGCCGTAGAGCTTGGCCTCCTCCAAAAAGGCCCTCTCGGCCGAGTAGAAGTCGGTTAGGAAGAGCTTGCAGGAGGCATAGTCCATGTCCTGGGGCAAGGGCGAGCCTATCCTTGCGGATATCCTCCCGGCAACCAAAGCGATGGATTTCAGCGTCAGCCCCTTTTCGGCCTTCCTTAAAATCTCCTCAAGGATGTGCAGCTCGTAGGAGCCGTATACCGAGAGCTGCTCCTTCGTGAAGCCCCGGTGGGTGGTTTCTTTGGCCTCCTCGGCCCCCGTGAGATCAGGGAGCAGCTCCTCGTCAGGGAGGGATATCACAATGGTTCCGCCCAAAAGATCCCCCGCACGCAGATGATCCTTGTTCCACAGGGGGAAAAATGTCACGCATATGAGCCAGAAAATGGGAAAGATTAGGCTGAACCAGGATAATGGGTCAGTCAGTCCCACCAAGAGCATAAGCGGGAACCAGATCTCGACCTGGCGGGTCAGGTTGCGGCTCACGACCGCATACGCGGAGAGCTCCCCGCCGGAGCGGTTTATGACCCAGAGCCTGTTGGCCCTCTTCCCAGGTGTTCTGCCCTGCCAGCGCAGCTCGAAGAAGATGAAGTAGATGTTGTTCACTACGAAAGTGGTGAACACGCTAAAGCTGTAAGCCAGGTCCAAAGAGTTTTCGTCCCCCCCCAACAACCACAGAGGCAGGAGGAACAGAAGGATGTTGGCGGCGATGATAATGACGTAGTCAGTTATGAGCGCGGTAACCCTGTCAGCGAGGGAAGCGACAGGGAACCACAGGTACAGGCCCTCCGGCGTGAGCAGCTGCCTCTGGGCGAAGAAGTTCCCGACGTTCGCGAAGTCAATGATTGTTTTCCTTGCGTGTGGGTCAAGGGGAGGCATGAAAGTGGGGTATCCCTGCGGCGGTTGTCCCAGCGGCGGGTATCCCTGCTGCGGGTAGCCTTGCTGCGGTTGTCCCTGCTGGGGGTATCCCTGCTGCGGGTATCCCTGCTGCGGGTATCCCTGCGGCGGTTGTCCCTGCTGCGGTTGTCCCTGCTGTGGGTAACCCTGCTGGGGGTATCCCTGCTGGGGGTATCCCTGCGGCGGGTAGCCCTGCTGGGGGTATCCCTGCTGCGGTTGTCCCTGCGGCTGGTATCCCTGCGGCGGGTAGCCCTGCTGTGGTTGTCCCTGCTGTGGTTGTCCCTGCGGCGGGTATCCCTGCGGCGGGTAGCCCGGCGGCCCTTGGGCCGCCCTATGGAAGTCCCTTCGGCTCATCCGACCTTGTCCCTCCCGGCACGCCGCCTTCCGGTGAAGACCAAGTAGTAAAACCAGAACAGCGAGGTGAGGCCAGCGAAGACAAGCCTCCCCGGGGTGCTCGACACCAGCTGGCGGAAGCCGCCCTCGAGCACAGCCGCGATGAAGAGCATCAGAACGGCTCCCACCACGACCAGGCAGGCCTCCTTGCCGTAAACCGACAGGGCCTTGAGCCGGGGAAGCGGGCCAGGGAGTATGATTCTCCTTGCAACGGAGAGCCCGGCACCCATGGCGAGCAGGCAGGCCAGAATCTCGGTAATGCCGTGGATGGAGAGCCAGGCGCAGTAAGGGAGCAACAGATCCTTCTGTGAGTGGAGCGATACCATCACACCAAGGATCTTCCCGTTCTCCCAAGCCATGTAGACGGTGGGCACTCCCAGGAGGAAGGACAGGGAGAAGGCCCGCATGGCCACCCTGGAGTTGTTGGTGAAGAGGAAGTTGGCGAAATGCAGGAAGGTATTCTCAAATCCTGGCCATTCCTGGAAGATTTCCTCACTGAGGATATCCTCTCGGGAGTGGCCGGGTGTGACGGGAGCCATTTCTTCTGGCATTACGGAGTAAAAGTTGTTGATGTCCTGCCCCACCAGGATGTAGCCGGATATGAAGCCCGATGCGAAGGCCACCAGGGCTATGAACACGTACCACCTGATATTCCTTACCGCCCTTGGGAAGGAATGGGTGACGAACCTCTTGAAGAGCTGTCCCATGCTCTCCCTGGGGCCGTAGACTGCGATGTAGGCCCGGAAGCATAGGTTCTCAAGGTACAGGAGCAGCCTGCGGTCGAGGATGGTGTTCCTGGCCAGCGCAAGCGAGGATACCGCCACCTGGTACAGGTGCGGCAGCTCCACCTCCTCGTCCACGGTAAGGGACTTTATGCCCTTCTTGGAAATCCTCGCAAGCAAGCCCTCGAGCTTCTTCCAGCTATCCTCCCTTCCCTTGCGGAACCGGGCGCTCCTCAGGTCCATCGCTCCGGTGACCTGCATGGCTTCCGTAACCGGAGCCGACCCGTATCCCTGGGGTTGTGCATAGCCCTGGGGCGGAGGGTAAGCCTGAGTCTGGGCGTAGCCTTGGGGCGGAGGATAGCCCTGAGGCGGCTGATATCCCTGCTGCTGCTGATATTGCGGCTGTTGGGGTTGCGCTAATCCCTGCTGTTGCTGATATGGCGGCTGTTGGGGTTGCGCAGATCCCTGCCGCTGCTGATAGGTAGGCTGTTGTGGCTGCGCAGATCCCTGCTGTTGCTGATAGGCAGGCTGTTGCGGTTGCGCAGATCCCTGCTGCTGTTGATAGTTAGGCTGTTGCGGTTGCGCAGGTGCCTGGGGCTTTTGCAGCCCCACCTGCTGCTGTGGCGGCCCCGCAGGGGCCTGGGGCTTTTGCAGCTCCACCTGCTGTTGCGGGTTTTCCTGCTGAGGCGGCTGGGATTGCCGTGGGTCTTTGGGGGTGCTCTCGCTCAAAACTGCCCCCTCCTCTTGATAGCGAGGTATCGCCTGATAACCGACCCTGTGAGCGCCGGCCCCTTGGTGTCAATGGTGTGAACCCCAAGCCTTGCCATGCGCTCCAGTACCACGGCCCTCTCCCGGTTGAGCTTGTCGGCTATTACCGCCTCGGCCATTGCCATGAAACTCACGGGCTTTAGATCGGGAAGCCTGTGGGTGCCCGGATCCGGCGTGGACACGAATATCACCACGTGCTTCCTTGTAAGGAGCTCAAGGCACTCAAGGAGGAGGGTGGCGCTTGCGGCGTCGCTGAACTCCGTGAACAGGACTACCAGGGATCTCTGGCGGAGGCGCACCGCAAGCTCGGTCAGGGACAGGGTGAAGTTGGTCTCCTCGCTTGCGTAGTCAAGGCGGGAGGCGAACCTCTGGAGCTTGGTGAAGAAGGAGGGGGTTCTCCCGGGCGGCAGGAAGTCCCTGAACAGGAGGTTGAAGGCGCAGCCGCCCACCAGATCCCCGGATCTCAAGGATATCCAGCCCAAGGACAGGCCGGCCCTTATGAAGTGGTCCAGCCTAGTGTCCATGCCCACGGGCTCGAGCATCAGCCTTCCCGTGTCGAAGCCCAGGATTATGTGCTGGTTGCGCTCCTGCCTGAACTCCTTCGCGAGCAGCCTTCGGTGCCTTGCGGAGCGCTTCCAGTCTATGAAGCGGTTGTCCATGCCCTGGGCGTAGTCGGTCAGGTTGTCGAACTCCGAGCCCTCGCCCCGGAACGGCTGGGGCCTCTGGCCCAAGCCGTGCTGCTCGTTGATGAAGCCCAAGCTGTCCTCGTGGACCTTCCTTATGTCCTGGAGAATTGTCAGGTTGTGCCCGATAAGGATCTGCCGACGGGTCTCGACGAAGCCCAATGGGCCCCTGTAGGATATCCACAGCTTGTCTATGTAGGCCCAGCCCCTGCGCTTGGGTATGAGCTTGAAGTCAATGGTCCCCTTCCCGTCCTTGAGGGTGAGCGTGGAGGCGGGCCCGCCGGCCTCCCCGGGGGCCTTGGCCTCGAGCTCGCCCATCAATTGCAGGTAGACCCTCATGGGCAAGGACTCCTTCCCGCCAAGGCTAATCTCCACCGGGAATTCCTCGGGCCTCCCCACGGACAGGGCTTGGGGCGGGTACAGCGAGGCCCGCAGGAGCCCTGGGTTGGGGGATCTCGCGTAGTCCCAGAGGAAGAGGATGAGCGCGAGCGTGGGCAGGAAGAAAGCTATGCCCCAGGCCCCGGAGGCCACGGACAACGCGACACCCGCAACCGGCACGGCCGCGGCCAAAAGCAGGCTGCATCTGGGGGCGGGGAGGATCACCTTGGGGCCGGGACCTGGGCGAGTATCTCGTGGACCGCCTGGTCGGGGGAGGTGCCCTCTATCTCGGCGGCGGGGGTCATCACCAGGCGGTGCCGCAGGAGGGGCACGCAGAGGTACTTGATGTCGTCGGGGATGACGAAGGAGCGGCCCTTGACGGCCGCGCGGGCCCGCGCGGCCGTGGCGAGCATGGAGCCTGCCCTTGGGCTACCGCCCGTCTCTATGGAGGGATGCCCCCTTGTGGCCCTCATTATGCCCACTATGTAGGCGCAGATGGGGTCGGTGAGCATGATTTCGGCAACGGCCGCCCTCGCGAGCGCGATATCCTCCTTGGACGCCACCGCCTTGAGCCCGAAGGCGTCGAGATTCGGCATGCCCCGCGCGCCGCCGTGGCGGCGCACGATCTCCATCTCCTCCTGGGAGCTAGGGTAGCCGATGGATATCTTGAAGAGGAACCTGTCCAGCTGGGCCTCCGGCAGCGGGTAGGTGCCCTCGTATTCGACCGGGTTCTGGGTGGCGATGACCATGAACGGGCGCGGCAGCGCCCGCGGCTGGCCTTCGACTGAGACCTGCCGCTCCTCCATCGCCTCCAGCAACGAGGCCTGGGTCTTAGGCGGGGTGCGGTTGATCTCGTCGGCCAGCAACAGGTTGGTGAACACCGGCCCCGGCCGGAACTCGAACCGCGCCGTCCTGGAGTCGTAGATCAACGACCCGGTGACGTCGCCCGGCATCAAGTCCGGGGTGAACTGGACGCGCTTGGCCTCCAGGTCCAAAGCCGCCGCCAAGGAGCGGACCAACAGCGTCTTGGCCACCCCGGGCACGCCCTCAAGCAACACGTGCCCGCCCACCAGCAGGCCGATCAGCAGGCCGGTGACGGCGGCGTCTTGCCCCACCACGGCCTTGGCGACTTCGCCGCGAACCGCGGCCAAGGCCTCGCGCGGATCGGCCGGGGTTGGGTGGGCCGGGGCGGGGCCGGTCTGGTCAGTTGGTTCAGTCACTGGCTGAGCACCTCTTTCTCAACTTGGTCCAAGGCCTGAGCCAAGGCCGCCAACTGGCTGGCGGAGCCCGGCGGCGGCCCGTATAAAAGATCGCTGATGGCGGCCTGGTCGCGGCCCTGGGCGCGAGCTATCCCGGCCACCAGGGTAGCCGGAGGGGCGGCCTCCCCCAGTCCGAGGGCGGCGGCGAGGCGGGCGGCGGCGCCGGCGCGCAAAGCGGCGGCGGCGTGCCCGGCCGCCCGCGCCCGCCCGTAGAGCCGTCCCAGCCCCTCCGTCACCTCCGAGGCGGGCACGCTCACCGGCAGCTCGTCCGGGGCCAGCCGGCCCATCCGCCGTCCCCGCCACAGCGCCGCGCCGCCGGCGGCGATCAGCAGTTGGACGGCCACCAGGTCGGCCCACGGCGGCAGCAGCGCCCAAATGTCGGCGCTCGCGCCCTCGGCGTCCTCGCGCCGGGCGATTTGCCAGATCAGGCGCCGCTGGCCGCCCAAGAGGCGCAGGGCCTGGTCGGCGTTGTCGCCGTCGGTGACGCCGCCGTTGGTGAAAACCTCGGGGTCATCGACCACGGTCAGCTGCCCCGGCGCCAGCTCCCGCTCCAAGCGGTCGCGCAGCCCCAGGTCCGGGGCGATCAACACGACCTCGGTCTCGACCTTGGCGTAGAGGTCCAGTTGGTGTTCGGAGACGGACTCGGCCCCGACGATGGCCAGGGTGGCGTCGGGCCCGGCCCGGGCCACGGCCGAGGCGGTGTCCTTGACGTCGACAACCGTGACGCCGTGGCGGGAGAGCACCTGCGCCACCGCCAT
>JAITKK010000149.1 GCA_031278475.1 Deltaproteobacteria bacterium | reverse complement strand
TCAGGACTTGGATGCATATGGCAACCCTTGGCTATATCAGAGCCAAACGACAGAAAATTTGCAAGGCCTTTTTGAAGCCAAATCCGATCCAATGGCACTCATTGCCTATGACATTCTATGCCTTGCCTCTCCAATGATTTGGAAAACATCTTGAATGCGAGCCATTCCTTGCCAATCAATTGCGGGAAGCCAATCCAGGCCAAATATGAGCCAAAAAGTTGAGCTTTTATTGTAAAATGCCCCAGTCATGGACAAGACCTGTGGGCTTAACCTGTGGGCTTAACTTATGGGCATGGCTTATGGGCATGGCTGTGGGCTTGTTGTCATAAACCTTTGGGACAATGCGTGGGCGCAAATTTCCAAATAAGGAACGGCTATTGAGAGCCGAGTCATTGCTCTTTGACAAGGGTTGAAACTAAAAAGTTGCAGCACATTAGTTCCAATAAAGACCCATTCTCCTTGGGATTGGCAAAAACCTTGGCACCCAAGCGACAGGCCAACAACCCAGCCGAGAACCCTTGGCAAAGGTTCCTCAAGGCGCAGTGCCTTTGGGGCTATAATTAAAGCGCTTTCCCAGCTGAGCCGCCACCAAATACCCTACGCAATAGCTCTTTTGGGCATAGCAAGCCGTTCCGGGTACATCCTTGGGACGGAAGGGACTCCAATTTACAGGAAAATCTCGCGGACGAAGCGGTGGTGGTTGGCGCGGAAGATGTCTAGGAGCACCGGGTCGAAGTGCTTCGCCCGCTCGGAGAGCATGATCTCCACGGCGTAGTCGTGGGGGAAGGCTATCTTGTAAGGCCTTGGCGAGGTGAGGGCGTCGTAGACGTCGGCTATCGCGAGAAGCCTCCCCTGCAAGGGTATGGCATTGCCGCAGAGTCCCTTTGGGTAACCCGTCCCGTCCCACTTCTCGTGGTGGGTGGCGGCGAATATCTTGGCGTGGTGCAGGAAGTCATGCTCGGCCGTTTTCGTCGCTATCTTGTCGATTATCCTCTCCCCGAAGGTGGTGTGCAGCTTTATGAGCTCGAACTCGTCGAGTGTGAGCCTGCCCCGCTTTAGGAGGATGCTGTCCGAGATGGAAATCTTCCCCACATCGTGGAGCTGGGAGGAGCGGTACAAGAGCGGGAGGTTCCATCCCTTCATCTCGGAGACGTAGTCCCCCGAGGCAAGCAAGGCCTCCACAAGGATCTCAAGCCACCTGCGGGTGCGATCGACGTGGCTCCCGGTCACGTCGTCCCGGCTTTCGACAAGGTCGGCAACCGTCGCGAGTATGGCCCCCTGGAGCTCGTCAACCCTCCTTGTCTTCTCCATGACCATGGCCTGGAGGTTCTCGTTGTAGTTCTGAAGCTCCTTTTTCTGCAAGGAGAGCTGCGCCTTCTGGTCCTCCATGGTGAGGTGGATCTCGACCCTCTTGTTTAGGAGCCCCGGCTCGAAGGGCTTGGATATGTAGTCCACCGCCCCGAGGTCCAGGCCCCTCACCTCGCTCCCGGGGTCGCTCAGGGCGGTCAGGAATATGACCGGGATGTCCTTGGTGAGCGGGTTGGACTTGAGTATCCCTATGGCCTCGATGCCGTCCATGACCGGCATCTCTATATCCAGCAACACAAGGTCGACCTTGGTGCTGTCAAGTAGCTGGAACATCTTGGCGGCGGACGGGGCGGTGTAGACATCGTGGTGGTCGCTTAGGGCGGATTTCGCAAACATGAGGTTCGTGACGTTGTCGTCAACAAGCATTATCCGCTTGCGGGTCTGCGCCCCTTCGCTCATCTGCCGTTCCTTCTCACAAGCTCGTCGTTAATGAGCTTGCTCGCCTCCTCGTAGTCGGCAAGCAGCACGTGTTCGTGTATCCTCTGGAGGGCCTTCGAGGTGCCAGGGTCGTTGGCCCTGTCCTGGAGCGCCCCCAGTATGCGGTCCACCTCGCCTATGTCCCTCCCCTCAAGCACGTGGCTGAGGCTCTGGAGCTCGCTTTCCGGGACGTTTAGGGAAAGCGGCTCGGATTTGCCGCCCAAGCCGTCGGGGAAGACCCCGTGGCGGTCCAGCTCGCGCCTGATGTCCGCGGCCATGGCGGCAAGCGTCCTCCTGAAGGCCTCGCAGCGGGCGTGGACGGTGAAACCGTCGGAGGATTCAGCCGCCGCCTCCAGGAACGCGGCCTCCTTCCACACGGACTCGGCACCGATGTTGATGGCGGCGGACTTTATGCCGTGGGCCTCCCGCCTGAAGTCCTCAAGGTGCTCCCCGTGGGCGGGAACGAGCCTGGGCAGGCGGTCCTCCAGATCCCCCGCGAAGAGCGCCAGGGCCTTGAGGTAGCTGCTGTCCTTCCCGCCGAAACGCCTTAGCCCCTTGGCGACGTCTATGCCCGGGATCCTGAGGGGGGTCGGGCTCCCGGGGGCCGCCGAGAAGTGCCTGGGGTCGGGATCGCCTTCGGCGGGGCCCGTCCCAAGGGCCGCCGCCAGGCGGCCCTTGGGGCCCGCCTGGCGCCCTGGGGCCCCGTCCTGCGGAAGGCCGGAGGGGGCAGCCGGGCCTCCGTCGCCGTCGCCCTCGCCCTCGCCCTCCGGGGCGTCCGGGACCGGGGCCTTGAGGTCGTCGGGTATCCACTCATCCAGGACATCGGCCAGGGCCTGGAGCTCTATGGGCTTGGCGAGGTAGTCGTCGAAGCCCTGGGAGAGGAACATCTCCTTGGCCCCGGCGATGGCGGTGGCCGTAAGCACCACCATGGGGACCCTCGAATAGCCCTTTATCTCCCTGAGCTTCTTCACAAGGCCGATGCCGTCAAGCTCCGGCATCATGTTGTCCACGAATATGAGGTCGAACCTTTTGGACCTCGCGAGCGCCAGGGCCTCGAAGGGGCTCTGGGAGAGGGTCAGGTCCATGCCGTAGGGCTCCAGCAGCCCTTCGGCCACCACAAGGTTGGTCTCCACGTCGTCGACAAGGAGCACCTTCGCCCCCGGGGCAGTGAAGGGCACCTCGCCGGTGCCGCCGTAATCCACCTCGTCGGGGCTGCGGGGCGCGGCCCCCACCGGGGTGAAGTCCCCCACCTCCTGGACGATGGAGGCCGTGAAGGTCGAGCCCTTGCCGTAGACCGAGGCGACGGTTATGTCGCCCCCCATGGCCCGGCAAAGGGACCTGGCTATCGCGAGCCCCAGGCCCGTGCCCTCTATGTTGTGGGATTTCTCGCTGTTGATGCGGGTGAAGTCGGTGAACAGCTTTTCCTGGTCCTCCTCCCTTATGCCTATGCCAGAGTCCTTCACCTTGAAGTAGAGCTTGACCTGGGAAGGCCCAATCCTCTTGAAGGTGGCCGAGAAGCGCACGAAGCCCTCGGGGGTGTACTTGACCGCGTTGGAGAGCAGGTTCAGGACCACCTGGCGGATGTGGGACTCGTCGCCTATGAGCCTGCTCGGCATGTCCGTGTCAAGGTCGAAGTTGAAGGACAGAGGCTTGTCGGGCTTCCTGGCCTTGATGATGGTAACCACGTCGTTAAATAGCGACGCTATGTGCCAGGGGGAGTTCGCGAGCTTCAGGTTCCCGGTGTTTATCTTGGAAAAATCCAGGATGTCGTTGATTATGTCCAGGAGGTTCATGCCCGCCCGCCTGATCTCGTTTATGCGGGCAAGGGACTCCGGGTTGTCGGCGGATCTTCTGGCCAGCTCGCACATGCCCAGGATCGCGTTCATGGGGGTCCTTATCTCGTGGGACATCCTCGCCAGAAACGAGGTCTTGGAGCGGTTCTGGTCGTCGCTGAGCCTCTTTTCCTGGCCCATCTTCGCGAGTATCACGGACACCAGGAGGCACCAGAACAGGGCCACCAGCCCGAGCACCGGCATCATCTGGAAGACCTCGCCGTAGTAGTAGCGGTAGGGCGCGCCAAGTCCCACCCGCCAGCCGTTGTCGAGCCTCCCGAAGAACACCGCGAGCCTCTCGCCCCCGCTTTCCACGGAGCCGGACACCAGCCCGTCGTCGCTATTGGGCTCTTCAGTCAGCCGCTCGGCAATGGCCTCGAAGCCAGGGAGCTCGGATAGTTTCTTCCCGACGTAGGCCTTGTTGGGATGGCTCAGCACGGTGAGGGTGGCGTCCGTCAGGACCGCGCGGTCCGCCCCCACGCCCCTTATGGCCCTGAGCTTGCCCAACAGCGAGGCGAGCCTGTAGTCTATGCCCAGGACCCCCAGGGACTCGCCCCGCTGGTCGAACACCACCTGGGACATCCCGGCCACCACCTCGCCTGTCGCGGGGTTTATCCTGGGCGGGGAGAAATAGACCCCGTCGCCAGACCAGGCCCCGCGCACCCAGGGCGCGGACCTGGGGTCGAAGAACTCGCCCGAGAGCCAGTTCGAGCCGGAATCGACGAAGTTGCCCCTGAGGTAGCCGTAGAGCGAGCTGAAGACCCCGGCCGTGACCTTCTGGTTGGAAAGGTCGTTGGCTATGGCCTCCACCAAGGCCTGGGTGGCATCGGGCCCCGGGTCGGGGTCGAGCGCCAGCCCCATGACCGCGGCGGCGGTCCCCAGGGCCTGCTCGTGTGCCCCTATCACGTCGCTCAGCTCCTCCAGGCACAGGAGGGTCTCCTGGCGCCCGTGGAGGTCCACCTGCTTTTCCATGAGGGAGGTCACGTACAGGTAGGAGAACAGGAACAGGGTGAAGAAGGCACCGCAGACCACAAGGATCCTGGGCAGCTCCATTTTCGCCGCCCCCAGGGCCCTTGGCCAGAAACCCCTTCCCGGGGTGCGTGCCGCGCTTGACGCTTTGCCAGACAATTGAATGAAAACCTCAAAGAAAAACCGCGAACGGGTTTGCCGATTCCAAAAAAATCACCACTAGCCCTGACCTGAATTATACGCGATTGGGGTTTTTGTCGCCCCGCGGGCGCCCGGGCGTCCCGCCCGATTGCCCGCCTTGCCTAGGGCGAGCCCGGGGGGGCGCCCTCCCGGGCGCCCCCCCGGGCGCCCACGCCCCCTTCGATGCCGTCTTCGGGATCCCCGGGGATGTCGTCCCAGGCACCGGAGTAGGAAAAGCCCTGGAGCAGGTATTTCCCGGGGACCCTCAGCTTGGTGTTCCCAAGGTAGCCCCTGCCCAAAACATAGGTGTCCTGGTAGACCAGGATGATGCTGCGGGAGGG
>JAITKK010000125.1 GCA_031278475.1 Deltaproteobacteria bacterium | reverse complement strand
CCCATAATCCAGGTCAAGCCTCCGACATGCAGGATAACCGGGGGATATATCCGATGCGGGAAATTTGTGCTTTGCTATGATGTGCTTTGTTATGATGTAATAGAGGAATAGCGGAATAGCGGAATAGCGGAATGTTTGAAAATTAGGGCAATACACCAAAATACAATTTTTCCGATAATAACCCCAACAAAAGCCACAACAAAAGCCACAATAAAAGCCACAATAAAAGCCATTTGCGGGCATGCGCCCGTAGCTTGTTGTCTGGCCAACGGTTTTTTTGGATAATTTACAATACATTCCCGCAAACCAAAAGCCCGCGTCCCATAAGGTCGCGGGCTTTCCTGTTATTGGCAATTCCTGCGCAATTGTTGGGATCGGCTTGCCCGTTAGCGCCATGGGAACAAGAGCGTTGCGTCCGGCTACCCTTTGCGGCCATGGGGCAAAGTTCGATAGGGGAACATGAGCGGCTAATTGGGGTCTATGGACAGCACGCCCTTGTCCAGGGCGAAGCTACCCAAGGGTTTCCCGGATCTTGCGTGGCAGAGGAGTTTTTCGAGTATATAGCGGGTCCTCTCGATAAACTTCACGGCGAGCCTTTCCTCCAGGACGAAGCGGGTGGAGGACAGAAAGGAGCGGGCGAGCCCGAAGGCGAGCCTTGCCTTGTAGGTGTCGTCGCCCAGGTTCCTCGCGAAGTCCTCCGCGAAGACATAAGCCTGGTCGGCCGCGGCGTTCAGGCGCCTTCTGGTGTCAGGGTTGAACACCGGGAGCCTCAGGATGGACACCAGCATGACCGACACGTCCTGGACGTAGTCGCTCTCGCGGCTGCGGTAGAGGTCGAGGACGTGGACCCTTCCGGAGTCCGGGTCGTAGAGGATGTTGCTCAGGTTGAAGTCCCCGTGGATGCGCATGCCGCAGGGGGCGGGCACCGATGGCTCGGTCGGGAGCAATGCCTGGAGGAGGGAGGCGAGGCTCTCTATGGGCATGGGGCCGATTGCGCCCTTCTTGCCTATAAGCTGCGGGTACAGGCAGCCGGCGCCCACAAGGCGGGTCTGGGCCTGGCGGACGAACTCCGCCAGGACCTGCCCGTCCTTCCTGGTCTCCCACCAGACCCCGGCCATCACCTGCATGACGCGCTCGAGGCCCTGAAAGGCCTCCTCGGGGGCGTTCTCCATGAAAAGGGTCTGCAGGTTGCGGGAGGGGACGTACTCGAGTATGAGGGTAGCCTCCCTCCCGGCGACGGCCGGCAGGAAGGCCTTCACCTGCGGGGTGAGCCCCGGCCTCAGCTGCCCCCAGAGCTTGAGGTTGTCCCTCTCCCGGGTGAGCTTGAAGTCGGGCCCGTGCTTGAAAAGGACGGTCTCGCTCCCGGGGCCAGCCCCGGTAGGGGCCTCGGAGTCGCCCAACACGCCTATGCGGCAGCCGGAGCGGCCCCCCCAGATTGACCTGAAGCCCATCTTTCCCAGCATGTTGCGCCTGCCCGTGGCCCTGAGCCCGGCCCCCATGGCCTTGTACTGCTCGAGCTTAATCTTCTCGCCTATGATGACGTAGATTATCTTCTCGCCTATCTCAAGGAGCATGTCCCCCAGGCGCTCCAGGTAGTGCACTATCATGAGCGAGGTCACAAGTTCGCCCTTGGAGCCGGCCCCGGAGGAGCTCAGGGCCGCGGTTATCTTCCTGAACCTGTCGGCGTAGAGCCCGTCCAGCCTCTCCTCCACCTGCCCCAAGAGTATGGCGAGGGACACCTCGCGCCTTTCCAGGGCCGGGGTGATTTTGGCCATGCCGTGGAGGATCTCGGAGAAGAAGTCGTCCAGGCGGTACCTTTTTAGGAAGCCGAGGTCCGAGAGGTAGCCTGCCTGGCGGTCAAGGTTTAGCAGTATGTCCGTCATCCTCTCGAGCCTCGAGGCTATGGAGGATATCCCCAAAAGGTAGAGGCCCTCCTTGTAGCCCTCGGTCTTCCCAAGGAATAGCTCCATGGTCTGCTTCTGGAGCAGGGCGACCTGGGTGTTTATGTAGGATGCCCGGTGGTAAAGGACGCGGCTCTTGTCCGGATCCCTCTCATGGAGGAGCTCGCGGGACTCGTGCGCCGCCTGCAGCACGTCCCCCACAAGTATCCGGAAACCGCCCTTTATCTCGTTAAGCATCCCGTCACACCTTATTGGCTGGTTTTCGGCGAGCCCGTGGCGGCGGGTTTTGCCTGCGCGGGGTTCTCGGGCCAAGAGATGTTGATGGACAACCTGATCCTGCCCTTGCGCAGGCCGGTCTCTATGGACATCTCCATTATCTTTGCAGGCATGAGCAGCAGTTCGCGCTCCTGCGAGGTGAACTCCAGGACCCCCTTGTGGAAGCCCTCTATGAGGGCCTCAAGGTAGCGGGCGACATCCTCGGGGTCGGTAACGAAGGTGTGGTGGAAGTTTGTCATGGCGGCAAGTTCCTGGGTTTTGTTGATTTGAGGCAAGGCGAAAGGGCGCCAAACGTCCATGGTACAGGGCAAAGGGAAAAAGGAAGCCTCTCCCGCAATCAAAAGCGCGGACTGCGGCGGGGGCGGATGGCCAATTAAAAAATGTCGGAAATATGCGCCTGGGCGGAAGCTTTCCCCCAAGGATTATCTCGTACGTAACGTATATGCCGGGAAGAGGCGGTCGCACTGGGCGGCCTGGCGCAGCCGAGAAATCATCCGATGGATGCCTTGTCCAAGTGGCAAGGGCCTACGCCTTTTACGCTAAAACCATTGGGCCGGGTAGGGTGGGCAAGCCGAGGGAGGAAGTCCTGCGGCGTTTCTCACTGAACCAAGCCTGAACAATTATTTTACAATTTTTTGACAAAAAAAATCAAGCGTTGGAAGGGATCTCAAGCCCTGGCAAAGCGAATTTTATATATCCGTTCACGTAAAAACGGCATGGGCTTCGCTTAAGCGGCGGCACTTCCCTCTTGGGATTTTTTCCCCGACACTGGTTGCTCGGCCCATTTCGCAAAGGCAGGCATCCGCGCATTTTTTTTCTTGGATACCCAAGCGGCCTTGCCCCAAGCGGCCTTGCCCCAAGGAGCCTTGCCCCAAGGAGCCTTGCCCTTAGATCAGCGGCCAAAAGTGGGCATGCGTTATTTCAGGCAATCCTTGGCTTGAGGCCAAAGGGACCTTTAGCTGTCCTTTCCCACAACGGCCGCCCCCAAACCAAGGCGTTACCAACACCAAGGGCTGCGGCAAACAGGCAGGTAAAAATTTACCTCGGCATCATGCCCAAGGATGCCGTGTCAGGACTGTCTTTGAATGTCCCGGATAATCAAGGTTTTCCCATTGGTGTTGCTGACAAGCGCAAATGCCCGGAAATTGACAATGCCGTTTGTCCGCGCTTTGCTACTATCCCTGTCCGCTCTTTCTTCCCCTGTTGGCATAATAACTACGAAATCTAGTAGGGCAAAAAATATAATGGGTGAAAATTGTGTATAGTTAGCGAGATAATGGGATAAAACCGGACAGGGTTGATAGCAGAAAAATGACAATTATGATTACCAGTTTCCGGATAAATGAAGTCAGCGGTATAATCATTTGACGTGAAATGTTATGAAAAATGTGACAAAGAATAATTTCCGAATTGGGGGAAATTATATGTTCTTATTTGCCATAAGCAATAAAAAAGGGCCAAGAAGCACCAGGAATGGTACTTTATAAGGCCCATTAGCGGTTATCCCGTTATGCTCCGAGATAGGTTTTGTTGGTTTTCCCAGAGCCTAAGGCAGCGCTTGCGATATCATTGTTCTGGCTCTTAGTATCACTAAAATAAGAAAATGCTTACTAGGATACGAATCACTTTGCCTCAAAGTCTTTTGTGAATTTGGAAAATCCTGCAATGATTATAATTGGTTATAATGCCAGCTAATAATTGTAAGCCGAAAACCTGTTGTTTTTTTTGCGATATGACCCGCAACGCTCTATGTTATTGTGGGGGAATCAAAGTCAGAATTATTGGTTATGTTTTGATTTTCCTTGAAAGATCCTTGGCTCAGGAAATCCTTTCAAGATATTCGTTTAAAGTGCGCTCCCTGGACTGTCCGGCGGCTTTTAGTGCCGCCTGCACCTCGGCTTGATCCCAAGGCGGCTGGAACCCGATCTCGGTTTGGTCGCTAATCTTTTTCGCAAGCGTTTCCGGTCTTATCTTGGCAGACATGTGCGTGTCGTCGCCCATGAATGCCAATGGCTCCCTTTTTCCAGGCTTCCTTCTTCCAAGGCAGTCTATAAGGAACATCACATGGTCGGGCGTCGAGGGGTTCCAGACCTCCCAGCCGTCGACGTCCAGATCGCAAAGGAGCGCGGGCCAAAAACGGGGCGGGTGGGGTATCACGACGCCCGCGCCTAAGGATCTTGCCTCCTCGATCAGCTCCTTGGGCGTGTGGAAGCGATCCGGGTCGAGCCGCGCCTTTACCAGCTTCTTCATGCGGTTGACGTATTCGAGGAGCCTTTCCGTTTCCCTTTTGCCAAAGCCCATGGCCCTTTTGCAGATGAAGTCCGTAAGCAGCCTGTTTTTTAGCATGCCGGCCCTCAAGGTGCCCACGATCCCGCTTTTTTCTATCAGGAGCAGCAGCTTGGAGGCGTAGATGCGCGCAATGGCCGCGGTCGTTATATCGAAGCCCAGCCTGTCCGACTCCTCGGCCATGCATTTGCCCGGCTCTATGAGCTCATGGAGTATGTCAAGGAGCTGCAGGGCGCGATAGCGGAAGGTCCGCTCTATCATGGAGGCGAAGGCGGTAGGCTTGTTAAGCCTGTGGCTCTTGAGGTGTATGAGGAACTGGAGCTTGGCCCCGCACTCGGGGCAGAACACGTCCGCCTCGACCCCGGAAAACGAGTCCAGCCCTTGGATTATGTTGTGCTGCGTGGGGATTGCGAGGCGGCCCTTTGCGTTGGGGAACGCTTTCCTGAGCCTTTCGTCAATCATGCCGATTGGCACCCATTCCGGGTGGAAGTGGAGGGCCATGACGTTCCTGTCGGAAACGTCCACCATCCCCGGCGTCGTGGCCAACAGCCTCTCTCCCTCCGTGAGCTCTATGCACGTGAGCCCTTCGAAAATAGCCCAGTCCATCTCGTCCAGGTACTTGCCGTCACCGTACGCATACGCGTCCGGTCCATGGTAAGTGCTTCCCATTAAGTCTCCTTTGCGGTGGCGGCCTCCCTGGGAGAGGCAACCTCACTTCCGGGGCCTGGGCCTTTGCGGCCGTCCCCTTGCTTGTCTGTCGCTGGCGGAAGCCTCCCGAGTCCGCTTGCGGTATGGGTGGGTCACCGGGCAGGGCCGCATAATGAAGGTCTTGCGGCCGGCATGATGGGTTATTGGGGCCTTTGGGGCGTTTGGGCGGGGCCCGGGGGCTTGCGCCCCCGGGGCTAAAGGATATAAGGGCCGGCGGGTGAAAGGTTTGGGGCCCGGGGCCCCTTATTCAGGGTTTATGGGGATGTTGAGCTTGAGGGCAATCTGCCCCATGCGCTGGCTTATCTCCTGCTGCACCTGCTCGAGGCCCTGGTTCACGGCCGCAACGATTAGGTCGGTCAGCATCTCGATGTCGTCCGGGTTTACGACCTCCCTCTCAAGGCTGAGGGAGACTATCTGGCTTTTGAGGTTGACCACGACCGTGACCATGCCGCCGCCCGAGGAGACCGTTATGGTCTTGGAGCCGGCCTCGTTCATCATCTGGAGCATGTTGTCCTTGATGCTCTGGGCCAGTTTTATGGGGTTCGAGCCGTTGGGGTCGTTGATGTCCATCGTCGCTCCTTCGCGTCCGGGGATTTCGGCCTGCCCGGGCCCTGCAGGGGCCTCGATCGGGCCGAATGCCGGGGCAATTCCTTGGATGTCATTATACAGGATAGCCAGGGGCGGGAAAAGCCGCCGTGAGGGCGGCATTTGGGGCCGTCAGGGCCTCAATCGTCCTGGAAGTCGTCATTGAAGTCTTCCAAGTCCGGGAAGTCACCCAGGTCCGGGGGATCGATGCGGTCTTGGGCCTCGGGGCTTTCTATCTTGTGGTGCTCGTAGCCCACGAAGTTGCCAGGGACGCTTTCCTCCAGCGTCCTCACGTCATCTTTGTCCCGAAGCTTGTTTATGAGTTCCTCGGCGCTGCCCTTCCTGGTCCCGGGCTGCCCGTTCGGCCGGGCTTTGGCGGGGCTCGTGGGCGGGAGGTCGTCTTCCGGGGGATCGTCGGGGGGTTCGTCCGGAAGGATGTCGTCCTGCTCGGAGGGATCCTCCTCGCTTTCAAGGTATTTCTCCAAATCCAGCCCGTCATCCGAATCGCCGTCAAGGGCTTCCTCGTAAGAGCCTTGGGCGGCCGGGCCTTGGTCGGGTAAAGCCTTGGCGGCCGGGGCCCCTGTCGCGAGGGCGTCCGGCTTGGCTTTAACAGAGTCGGCAGTCCCCGCTTCCGGCCCTGGCCCGGCTTCGGCCTTTGTTTCGACACTTGTTTCGGGCTTGGCCTCGGGTTTGGCCTCGGGCTTGGCCTCGGGCTTGGCCTCGGCCTTGGCCTGGGCGGCGGGCCCCTCTTTGGCCGGGCTTTCCTTGGCCACCGGGGTAGCGGCTTCCTTGGTCGGTATGGGCTCGGCAGAGAAAAGGCCGCTTAAAGGCGAGGCGATTTGGCGGCCGGGCCTGCCGCGAGGCTTTTTGGCGGGGGCTGCGCTAGGATCCTGGGCGTCCTTCTTGGTGCGGCCCCTCTTCTTGGTGGCACTGGGCTTGTCTTCCGAGGTCGCAACGGCCTCGTTTTCCTCGGCCTTCAATATGGCCGCATCAGCGATGGAGTCTGCCATGCTCTGCGTTTGGGCAAGGGGTTCCGGCGTTTCCTTTGCTTGGGCCGCCACGCTTTCCTGCGCCGCCTTTTCGGCGGCTGCCTTCTCTTGTTCCTGCCTGGCCTTTTCGGCTTCCTTTGCGGCCTTTTCGTCTGCCTCAGCCGCGGCCTTTATGGCCGCCGCCTTTTCGGCGGCTTCCTTCTCTTGTTCCTGCCTTGCCTTTTCGGCATCCTTTTCGGCCTTTTCGGCCTCCTTTTCGGCCTTTTCGGCCTCCTTTTCGGCCTTTTCTGCCTCTTTTGCGGCTTTTTCTGCTTCCTTTGCGGCCTTTTCTGCTTCTTTTTCGGCCTTTCCGGCCTCATTTGCGGCTTTTTCGTCAGCCTCCAGCGCGGCCAAGGACGCATTGGCTTTTTCCAGCTTGGCCAAGGCCGTGGCGACTTTATCCAGGGCCGCCTTTGCGGCGGCCGTTACGTCATACTCCGGCGAAGGGGCCTCTGGGGCGGGGGTCCGGGGCGGAGGGGGGGCCGCGGGGGCTTGCGGCAATGGCCTTGGCCGCTGGGCGGCTGCGGCCATGGAGGCCCTCAGGTAGTCCGGGTCGGACTCGAGGAGCTCTGTGAGCCTTCCTGTGAGCTCGGAGAGGTTCTCCAGCGGGGACATCTGGGAGGCGCGTACAAGGTACGCCTCCATGAGCCAGCGGGGGTGCGGGTGGTGGGCCAGTTCGCCGTGCAGCCTGAGCCAGCCCTCGAAGTGCCTGTGGATGGCGGGGAGGCTGTAGGGTTCCGCAATCGCGAGGTAGGCGGCCTCCTCCGCGTCGGTCAGCTCGAGCGACTCCCCCAGGGTGGGGCTAGCCTTTAGAAGCGTTAGGTCGCGCAGGAACGAGAGCACCCTCAGGCTCAGCTCGCCGAAGTCCGCCCCCTTGTCGTAGGCCTCGCCTATGGCCGACAAGGCCCCCTGGAGGTCCGGGCCCAGCATGGACGTAACCACCCGCTCTATGATCTGCTGCCCGATAAGCCCGAGCGAGAGCGACACGGACTCCGCGGTGAGGACGCCGCTCGCGGCGAGCACCTGGTCCATGAGCCCCAAAGCGTCACGCATCCCGCCCTCGGCCTGGCGGGCCAGGGCGAGGATGGCCGCGGGCTCGGGGCTTATGCCCTCGGCCTTGGCGATTGCGGTAAGCCTCGCCTGGATGTCGTCTATCCTTATGCGCCTGAAGTCGTAGCGCTGGCAGCGGCTGAGGATGGTGGCGGGCACCTTGTGGGCCTCGGTGGTCGCGAACACGAACACTATGTGGGCCGGGGGCTCCTCGAGCGTTTTCAGCAAGGCGTTGAAGGCGTCCGCCGTGAGCGCGTGCACCTCGTCTATGATGTAGACCTTGTAGCGGTTCTTGGTGGGCTGGAACTTAACGGTGTTCCTGAGCCCCCGGATGTCGTCTATGCCGCGGGTGGAGGCGCCGTCCACCTCAAGGACGTCCACCGACTGCCCGGCCTGGATGGTCCTGCAGCTCTCGCACTCGCCGCAGGGCCGCTCGCCCTCGGGCGCGGTGCAGGACAGGGCCATGGCAAGGAGCCTCGCGGCGGTGGTCTTGCCCACGCCCCTGGGGCCGGTGAAGAGGTAGGCGTGAGCGACCCTGCCGGTCCTGAGGGCCTGGGTGAGGGTGTTGCTCACCTGGGGCTGACCCACCAGCTCCTTGAAGGTCTTGGGGCGGTATTTGCGGGCTAGGACAAGGTAGGACATTTTGCGCCTCCTTTCCACCAAGGCCCTGTCATGGCGCGAGACCCATGGCCTGCTTGCACTTGGGGCAGACGTCAGAGAGATCGTCCGGGACCTCCGGGTTGCGGTTCCAGCAGCGCGGGCACTTGTTGTAGCGGCACTCCCGGACGCTCACGGAGACCTCGTCGCCTTCGCCTTCCTCCGAGATGTCCACCTCGCTCACTATCAGGAACTCGGCCAGCCAGTGCAGGTTTTCCTGGAGCAGCCTGAGCGTCTCGCCGCTCGCGGAGATGGAGACCGCCGCGTCGAGCGACGAGCCGATGGACTTCGCCCGCCTCGCCTCCTCCAGGGCCTTGTTGGCCTTGGAGCGCACCGCTAGCAGGGCCTCCATGTCCGTTGCAAGCCCCGGGTCTGACATCGTGCCGTCATGGACGGGGAAATCCTCCAGGAACACGCTCTCCCGCAGCCTTCCCCCCCCAGGCATGTGGCCCCAGATCTCCTCCGCCGTGAACGACAGTATGGGTGCCATTATGAGCGTGACGTCCTTCAGGATGCGCCACATGGCCGACTGGCTTCCGCGGCGCAGGGGGTCCGCCTTGGCCCGGGTGTAGAGCCTGTCCTTCAGGACGTCCAGGTAGAACGAGGAGAGGTTCACCATGAACACGTTGGCCTTGTGGTACACGTCGTGGAAGGCGTAGGCCGCGTAGGCGGCGGTCGCCTCAACTACCAGTTTGTCCAACAGGTGCAGCGCGTAGCGGTCGATTGGGCTCTCGATGTCTGTCGCGGGCACCAGGTCCCTTTCCGGCTCGAAGTCCGCGAGGTTGCCCAGCAGGAAGCGGGAGGTGTTGCGGTAGCCGAAATAGGCCTTCACCAGCATGCCGATTATCTCTTCGGATACACGGATGTCGTCCTGGTAGTTTTCCGACGCGACCCAGAGCCTCAGGATGTCCGCGCCGTGCTTCTTTATGAGCTCGCCCGGGAGTACCGTGTTCCCCATGGACTTGCTCATCTTCTTGCCTTTCCCGTCCACCACGTAGCCGTGGGTCAGGACCTCCCGGTAGGGCGCGCGCCCTTGGCGGTTAGCGACCGATATCAGCAACGACGAGTGGAACCAGCCCCTGTGCTGATCGGACCCCTCGAGGTACATGTCGGGGACGTCCGGCAGGTAGTCCCTCCACTCGCAGACGGCCGCGAAAGACGAGCCGGAGTCGAACCACACGTCCAGGATGTCGGTTTCCTTCCTGAAGGATTTCCCCCCGCAGTGCGGGCAGCTTTGGCCCTCCGGGAGGATGTCCCCGGATCCCATGTCGAACCAGGCGTCCGCGCCCCTTTCCAGGAAGAGCCGGAAGATCCTCTCCTGGATCCCTTTCGTGTAGAGCCACTCTCCGCAGCCCTCGCAGAAGAAGATGGTGATGGGGACCCCCCATGACCTCTGCCTGGACACGCACCAGTCGGGCCTGTTCTCAATCATCCCGCGGATGCGGTCGCGGCCCCTTTTGGGGATCCACGCGACCGTGTCTATGGCCTCGAGGGCCTTTTCCCTCAGGCCCAGCCTCTCCATGGACACGAACCACTGGGGCGTGGCCCTGAACACGACCGGGTTCTTGCAGCGCCAGCAGTGCGGGTAGGAGTGGGTCAGGGCCTCCTCGGCCAAAAGCGCCCCCTTGTCCCTCAGGAAGCCCACCACGTCCCCGTTGGAGTCCAGGGCCCTCTTGCCTTCCAGCTCCGGCACCTCGGCCGTGAAGCGGGCGAGGTCGTCCAAGGGCGAAAGTGTCTTGAGCCCGTGTGCCCTCCCGGTCTCGAAATCCTCGCGCCCGTGCCCGGGCGCGGTGTGCACGAGGCCTGTGCCCTGGTCCATGGTCACGTAGCCGGCCGGGAGCAGCGGGGAGTCGCGGCCGTAGAGCGGGTGGAGGGCCGCCTGGCCCTCCAGGGCCTTGCTCGGGAGCTCGGAAACAAGCGTCGCGCCCTTGAAGCCGAACTTTTCCATCAGGGGCCCCGCGAGGTCCCTCGCGACCACGTAGGCCTTGCCGTCGTGCTCCCACGCAGAGTAGGCGAACCTCGGGTTGTAGGCTATCGCGAGGTTGGAGGGTATGGTCCAGGGCGTGGTGGTCCAGATGACGAAATAGGTGTCCTTGCCGGAAAGCCCGGGGTGCATGGCGCCCGGGTCGCCCTTGGCCTTGAAGGCCACGTATATGGAGGTCCCGGTCTCGTCCTGGTACTCCACCTCGGCCTCGGCCAAGGCAGTCCTGCAGGTGCCGCACCACAGCACGGGCTTCACGTCCCTGGAGAGCCTCCCGTCCAGGGCCATTTCCCCCAGCTCCCTCGCGATGACCGCCTCGTAGGCCTTGTCCATGGTGAGGTAGGGGTTGTCCCACTCGCCCAGTATGCCGAGCCTCTTGAACTCGCCACGCTGCACGTCCAGGTACTTGAGGGCGTACTTCCTGCACCTCTCCCGTATCTCGGCCTTCGCCATGGTGAGCTTCCTGTCGCCCAGCTCCTGGTCGACCTTGTGCTCTATCGGCAGCCCGTGGCAGTCCCAGCCGGGGACGTAGGGCGACCGGAACCCGGACATGCTCCTCTGCTTGACGATTATGTCCTTCAGGACCTTGTTGAGCGCGGTGCCAAGGTGGATGTTGCCGTTGGCGTAGGGCGGCCCGTCGTGGAGGACCCACGCGGGCCTGCCCTCGCCCTTGGCCTGGAGGAGGGCGTAGAGACCCATGTCCTCCCACTTCTTGAGCAGCCTGGGCTCAAGCTCAGGGAGCCTGCCCTTCATGGGGAAGCTTGTCTTCGGGAGGTTAAGGGTGTCTTTGTAGTCCATGGATTCGGGCTCCGGGTGGCGGCAAGGGGGTTGCCACGGTGCTCCGCGGGCGGGCGGCCCTTGGGCCGCCCGGCCCGCGCGGGTGGGGGTGCGCACAGGGCGCCTGGGCTTGTGAGGTTTTTGCGGAAGGCCCCCGCGGCCCGCCTTGGGGATGCGCCTGGAACGGGGGGCTTTTCGGCTGTGGGCCTGGGAGCGGCGCGGGGGGTGTGCCTTGGCTACAGGGGAGCCCGCCCGTCCTCGCCGGCGGCCTTAGCGGCGGCCGTGGGCGCGTCGTCTTCAGCGCCCGAGGCATCGGCAGGGACGGGCTCCGCCGTCGCGGCCGCGTGTTTGGCCTTCCCCCTCTGCCTAAGGTACTCGATTACCATGGGCAGCACGGAGATTACTATTATGGCGAGTATGACGGTCCCGAAGTTGTCCCTGACCAAGGGGAGCCCGCCGAATAGGTAGCCCGCGCCCGTGAGAAGGAGCGTCCACAGGATCCCGCCCGCGAGGTTGTAGAAGAGGAATCGGCGGTAGCGCATGGCGCCCACCCCGGCCACGAAGGGCGCGAAGGTGCGCACGATGGGCACGAAGCGGGCGAGCACTATGGTCTTGGCCCCGTACCTGTCGTAGAAGTCGCGGGTCTTGTCCAGGTACTTCTTCTTAAGGAACCTCCCGTCGCGGCCCAGGGCCTTGGGCCCCAGCCAGCGGCCCACCCAGTAGTTGCAGGTGTCGCCGAGGAAGGCCGCGGTCGCTATCAAAACCAGCAGGGCCGTTATGGAGAGGGGGGACCCCGGCCTCGCGGCGATGGCCCCGGCCGCGAAGAGCAGGGAGTCGCCGGGGAGGAAGGGCCAGATGACGACCCCTGTCTCCCAGAAGACTATGGCGAAGAGGATGAGGTGCGTCTGCCAGCCGTAGGACTCCACCAGCCTGTCCAGGTGCCTGTCGATGTGGAGTATGAAGTCCAACAGAGCCAGGGCCCACTGGGAGAGGCTCCCGGGGTCAGCTTCCATGCGCCGCACCCTGGCCCTTGCCCGGGGCCCCCAGGGCCCGGAGGATCTCTTTCCCGCTGATGGCCCCTTCCCGGACGATGGAGAAGGGATGCCTCGTCGCGTCCACTATGGTGGAGGGCTTGCCCTTGGCCTTGCCCTTGGAGCCCCCCGGGGCGGGGCCGGTGTCCACCACCATGTCCAGCCTGCCCTGGAAGTAGGAGAGCACCTCCCTCGCGCTGGCCGCGGGCGGCCGCCCGTGGGGGTTGGCCGAGGTGCCGGTGACGCCCCTGTCGGTCATGCGGGCCAAGGCCCCAGGCACCGGGAAGCCGTCCACCCTCAGGCCTATGGAGGACTTCCTCTTGCCGAGGATGGCCGGGTGCAGCCCGGTCTGGGCCTTGAAGATTATGGTGAGCAGCCCCGGCCAGTAGCGGTCCATCAGGGCATCGGCCTCCTTGGGCACCTCCTGGGCGTAGGCCCCGACCCGCTCCCTGGAGTCCAGGAGCAGGAGGAAGGAGTTGCGGTCGCCGGGGCTGTCCTTTTCGGGCCAGCCGTGCCCGGGCCTGCGCCCGTACTTGATCCAGAACAGGTTCTCAAGGGCCGTGGGCCTGTCGGCTATCACCATGAGGGCGTAGTAGGAGGCCGTCGCGGCGGCGACCACGCCGCCCTCGAGAAGGGTCCTGACCGCGGGCTGGAGGTCCCGCAGGACGAATGACCTAGGGTCTATTGTGAGCAGTTCCGTCAATGTCGCCCGACCTGCGCCCTTTCGGCTTGGCATTCGCCCGGGGGCCCCGGGTGGGGCCCCCGGGCCTTCGGGGATCCCGGCCTTCGGCGGTCCGACCGCCCTGGCACAGGTTGTTTTCAAGCCCCCCGAAGCGGCCCCGGGGATGGGCCCGATAGGCCCCCAAAGGCCCGGGGGCCCCCGGATCCATGGCATGTTAGCAGAAAAAGGGGCTTGACTCAACAGTGGAAAAGTAGCATCATGGCTTTAGCGGCTTTGCCCAATCGGGCCGGGCCCATACGGCAGCCAAACCCGGAAAACCCAGTCCCGCCGGAACGCGGGCCCAGGGGCGGATCGACCCGTCCCTGCCCAGGGCCCATGCGCCTTGGCCAGGGCCCCGCCGGCATTCCTTTCGGAAGACATTTCGATGCGGAGGTAGTCCCTATGTCAATCACCGAAGTCGACTCCAACCCCGACTGCATGAAGGAGGAGACCCGGCTCATAACCGGGCCCTGCCCCGTTTGCGGCAAGGAGCTGGAGTTCTTCAGCATAAACGAGCTACGCAACCAGGGCCACTGCTACGAGTGCCACGCGCCCTTCGACCCCAAGGCCTTTGCGACCAAGCTGGGCCTCAGCATCTAGAGGGGCCCCGGGGCCCGGCCCTCCCCGGCCCCGCCAAGGGTTCGCAGAGAGCCGGCCGGGGGCGCATCCCGCGCCCCCGGCCTTCCTCCGGGCGGGCATGCCCGCCTCCCGTCAAGTCCTGCCTTCCCAGGACCACCAAGACCCAAAGACCAAAAGACCCAAAAACCAAAAGCACAAAGGCACTAAGGCCCAAGGCCCTGAAGCGGCGCGCAGCGCCGGGTGGGCCTTCTGCCCATCGCCGCGAACGGGCGCAATCCCTGGCCTCCCGGCCGCCCCGGAAAGGGCGGCCCTTAGCCAGAAGGGGCCCCTGACGCGCACAAACCAGTTTCAAAAGGCTATGATTCAATGTTCGGATTAGGCAAAAAATCGGAAAAGCAGCTCTGGAACGCGTTCTTCTCCAGCAACGTGGAGATAGAGGGTTCCCTCAGGTTCACGGGCCTCCTTAACATAGACGGCAGGCTCAAGGGCGCCATAATCGCCAAGGGCATGCTGGTGACCGGCACGGACGCCGTCGTCGAGGGGGACATCTTCGTGGAGAACCTCGTCCTGAGCGGCTCCGTGGTGGGGAACATACACGCCACCGGCGAGGTGCACCTGAACCAGAGCGCCAAGGTCACCGGAAACATCAACTACCACACCCTGAGCATAGTGCCCGGGGCCGTCCACGAGGGCAACAGCCACCGCTTCTCCGAGCAGGAGAGGGTGGAGCTGGAGGCGAGGATACAGGGCGAGATGGCGAACATCGAGAAGCCCGAGCCCATCCAGGAGGACAGGAAGGCCAAGAAGAAGGCCGCAAAGGAGGAAAAGGCCCCCAAGGCGGAGCCCGGGGAACCCGCAGCCGCCGCGCTCGGCTGACCGACCGGGGCTGGAAAGAGCCCCCCGAAACGTAAAGGCCGGCATCCCCCTATCCATGAAATGGTTCCAGGGGGGGCGACCGCCGCAGTCCTGGAATCTAACACGCAACGAACCGCTCGGGGCCTTTGGGATCGACCAAGGGCCCTTTTTTTGCGCCCTTGGCGCCAAAAGGGGCGAAAAGTCGAGGCAGAGCCTATGGGCCAAGGGCGGGAAACGCGGACGCGTTCTTACCGAGACCCAGAGGGATCCACACACGTTTAGAACGGCGCGAGGGCAGGGGCATTACGCACCGTCCAAGGCAAAGTTTGGCGCATATCCGAAAGTTATGGGAAACTTTAGAAACTTACGCGGCTCACGTTGGTATAATCAAAACGTGCGTTATTGAGGCCCCATGAAGGCCCCAAGTAAGGCACATGCACGACCTTGAAGGCCCATGAAGGCCACTGAATGCCATGGAGAAGGATGCAAGGCCTAAGTTAGGGGCTAAGTTTGCTTTAACGTGGAAGCGTCGGTTAATTCGTGAAAATGCCACATAGCGAACCCAGGATTAATAATCCCTCGGGCCCGTCGCATCCGGAAGAGAGGCGCCTAAAGGGATGCCTTGGGAAGGATCGGGCTGCGATTATGCCCGGAAAGATCCGGCTGGAAGGCTTTCAAGGCGGCTTTTGAGGTATGGCCGCAGTCATTTCCGCATTACGGGGAGCCGCGGACTTAGCTGTCCACAAAGGGCCGCCGGGGCCCATTGGCCAGCAGCCGTCTTGGCTGGGGTTTGACCCATCATCCATTATGCGCTATCATGGCAAAAAATCATGGTCACAGGTCACAGTCCCGCATATTTTATTGTGGGGCGGATATTTTTACCAAAAATGTAAATCCACTAAAAAAATCCAAGATAAAGGTCAAATTTTATGAAAATTTGGAATTTGCTAGCAATCGCACTCGTATTCGTGTTTACGGCATTAAGTTTACCTAGTCCGGTATTGGCTCAAGAGAAACTTGTTACATAAACGTATGGCAAGCAGCTCAATTAAGCCTAAAAAAGATGTTGATTTTATTGTATACGAATTTTCGGTAAGTGGGTTCAATTTAACTGGCAAAGTAACTGATTTGACCATTAAAACCTTTCATGATGATCTTGTTTTCGAAGGTGCACTGTCAAATAACGAGGGCGAGCAGATCAAAAATGCCTATTTAGTTTCAGATCAGGTTTTAAGATCTATGAAGCTGAGAAGTGCTGTCGGAACAATTAATGGTGAGAAAAAAGATGTCTCCTCTATGATAAGAGTTGTGAGACAAATCACCCCAATACTAATTACCGATGGAATGAATGTTGGTATGGAGTTTGCAACTTGCAACTATTGAATTATTCGAAATTAAAAGGTTTATTGCAAATGCCTATATTTTTTTTGGAGCTAGTTTCCTAGATACCAGAATAATTAATATAAGTGACCTGATAAAGGGCGCACAGAAAGAGTACTCAAATTTCAGTACGGTATCAAAAATATACAATAATAATGCTTTTTTTGAATCAGTAAAAGAAGAAAGTGTATACATTTTGGTAATATCCAATGGTTCGGATCAAGGTCTCAAAGTTTTAAAATTTAAAGCGGGAGGGGATAAAGATTCAGCCGAGGTATTGTTTGGGTTAACTTGTACAATTGTAAATGATGACATGGTCGGTAAAGCATGCATTAATCCTGTAATAATTGAAAATGGGAATAATACACCCATATCAACTGCCTTGGAATCCAACAATATTATAGTGGGAGCAATGAAATCGGCTTATGATATGACATGGAAACAAATGGGCAGAGAATCCTAGCCATATGTCGAAACAAGATCATTGGAACATGTTTGCAAAATTAAAAATCTTTTCGCACAATTTTACCTAATTTTAGGTAGATCCTCGCTTTATAGTATCTCGGTATGTTCATCGTATGACACCCAAGGCGAG
The DNA here is from genome assembly GCA_031278475.1 of Deltaproteobacteria bacterium. GTDB lineage: Bacteria > Desulfobacterota > Desulfarculia > Adiutricales > Adiutricaceae > JAISMF01. The sequence goes on along the minus strand of JAITKK010000125.1, from coordinate 19,317 downwards.
GAAAAATCTACATTCCAAGCAAGTTGAACACATCATGAGGATTCCGGCCTTTGATATTGGCGCAAGCTAGGTTCTTATACGCATAGCTGAACAAAAATGGTACAGTAGCAAATAAGTTATTTGGGAGAGCAAACATCGCAGGGCTCACGCCAGAGGTGCTGATGGAATTTCCACATTTCCGGGAGGCTCATTTAGACCTCAGTCCTAAGTGGGGGAGCTTTGTTTAATCGCCTATTATGGGTAATCATGCCTTAAAAATATGTTCACAGGAAACAATCCCGCATATTTGTTTGTGGGTCATGAAATTTTAGCAGATATGGTGGTAAATCCACTGAAACAAAAATCCAAAAGAAAGGCCAAACACTATGAAAATATGGAATTTGAGAGCAATCGCATTCGTATTAGCGTTGACGGCCTTCAGTTTAACCAGTTCGGTATTCGCTCAAGGGAACTTTGGTTACATTACCGTATGGTCAAGTGGCTCGTTTCAGACCGGAGATGATACGATTGTATACGAATTTACGGCAAGTGGATTAAACTTATCGGTCGAAGTGCAAGATTTGACCATTAAGACTTTTGAAGGTGACCTTGTTTTCAATGGTACCCTGTCAAATAAAGCGGACAACCAAATCAAAAAGTGCTTCATTGGTTCAAAAAACATTATGTATGGTATGCTCATTGCGGATGCTACCGGAACAATTAACGGGAAAAAACAAAATGTCAATTCTATGATAAGAATCAAGAGACAAGTTACCCCAATAATTGCTACTGATCCAGAGAATATGAATTTAGAGATCGCAACGGTTGAATACTTTGAACTTGATAGGTTTCTTGAAGATGGGCCTATTTTTTTTGGGGATGCTTACCTAGATACCCCAGTAATTGGCATAAGTACCTTGCTAACGAGCGCACAGCAGGTGTACTCAAATTTTAGTAACACTTCCAAAATTTACAATAATGATGTATTTTATCCTTACGTAAATGAAGACGGTGTATATCTTTTGCTGATCACCAATGGTTTGACAGAAGGTTTCAAAATTGTAAACATAAAGGCGTACGAAGATAAAGATAAAGCCGAGGTATTATTTGGGTTTACCTGTACAATAGAACCGAGTGAAATACACGGGCCAGTCTGCACGAATCCCAAAATAACGGAAAATGGAAAAGATGTTCCCATAGCAACTGCTATGAAATCCAACAATGTTATATTGAGGGCATTGAAGGAAGCCGCTGGCGGAACTACATGGAGAAATGCGTTTTGATAAGTATTGCCTTTCTGAATCACCTCCAGTGGGACCTGCGGGATGATAAGCATTGTTTTTTTCATAACAACATCTTTTAAAATATATTATACTGAAAACTTTTGTTATATTTTCACATAGTTTCCCTCAATTTTTGGTATGGCCTTGCTCCCAAGTGTTTAGATACGTGCCTAGGATGCTAGCCCATTGTAAGAAATAATTGCCATTAAAAAAGTAATGCGGATACCTCATGGCGATACATGTCCTTAGTATTGCTCTATTTAGTCTTTTAGGCGTACATCTCTTCAAACATGATACTTATAACGAATAATCCCGTAGGCCACTCACATTTTTTGGATAAAAGGAGTATAGCGGAAAATTAAGGAAAGCCTTAGGAGTTAAATTCATCCTAGTCTCACGTCAAAGTTTGTGCTGGCAATCCTAAATTTCCAAAAGGCTCACTTAGGCCTCAGTTCTAAGGGGCGGGGGCTTGACCAATCGCTTTATATATGTTATCTTGGTTAAATATGAATATTTTCGTTGAATATTACCGAAACTTGTTTGAAGCATATATTTTGCATAATATTGTGAAATAGTGAATTATAACTCACAATGAAAGGTTCAATGTTATGAAAAAATGTAACTTTACCATAATAACATTCGCATTCGCATTGATGGCATTATGTTCACCAAGGATGCTATTGGCACAAGGGGCAAATGACTACATACTAATATGGCCAAGCAATTCCTTTCCGGTTGCAAAAGGGGTTACCCAATATGAATTCACGGCAAGTGCGGCTTATCTGTCAATTACAATTGAGAATTTAACCCTCAAGACTGATTATGGTGATATTGTTTTCAGCAATCCTCTGTCAAGGCCAGAGTCCAAGTTTTATAGCATGGGATACCTGTCTTCTTCAGAAGAGGAAATGGAACAAATTGTGATTAGGAGTGCCTCAGGAACCATTAATGGGGAAAAAAAAGATGTTTTACCATTGATAAAGGCCGAGAGGCACATTTTACCTATGTTTTCCACCAATATCATGCAATTATATATAGAGCGTAACACGATTGATATATCGGAGCTTTACAGATTTGTATTGCCTTTGAATATTGATTTCGGAAGGAAGTACCGAGATACTCCCATTTTGAGCACTAAAATGCTGTTAAAGAGTGCGATGTATTTATACTCAAACTTTAATACGGCTTCAAGACTATATAATAATGATACTTTTTATGAGCTAGCTTATGAGGCCGGTATTTATATTTTGGTTGTCACAAATGATCCGTTACAAGGTTTCAAGGTTGTTAAATTACAACCGGGCCAAGAAAAGGATAAAGGCGAGGTCTTGTTTGAGTTTACCTGTGAAGTCGGACCACCAGATATACACGGCTCAAACTGCATAAAACCGCAAATTAAAGAAAATGGCAAAAAGATTCCAATAGACACCGCAATGAAATCCAACAAAATTATATTGACGGCAATCAGTTTATATGGTACGCTTACATGGAATCAAGTTGATTGATAATCTTTGCTGTTATCCAAAATTTAAGCATTTGGATTATCATAATTCGCATTAGAATATTTTAGTGAAATTTTTTTATTAAGTGGTTCTTTTGTCGTATGGTTTTAGAAAGGATGGTATCTGCAGTTTTACAAGTTTGACAACCGACATAACCCAACGGTGAACCAAACCTACAGGCACAACCATCTCCTGTATAGGCACCCGACCAAATTTAGGTATGAAAGAATGTTTGGGTTCATTAAGATATTAACGATGAGCGTCTTGTTGGCGGCTTTGTGCCTTAGTGGGTACCTGTATGCCCAAGTGTCTGAGGATACCCATGCTGTCGTACCTAAAAAGGAACTACGTAAGCCACGTGAACATGCCGCACTAAAGTTTTCCGATGACTCGATAGCGTTGGCAGATATTGATAGTAAGTTGATGGATGTCCCGATTAAACCGATTGGGTTGAATCCGGATTTGTCTAAAATCACGCTTTTGGATCTAATTAAAGCGGCAATCGAGATTCAAAAAGACAATGGGATAAATCTTTTGGTATACCCAGAGAACGCCACTAATTTCTTTTTGTCTGGTGAAAATTTGCGCATCTCTCTTATTCAAAACGATCATGCCATTGGATTTAAGCTAATCGATCCTACGATTGAATCCAATCCTGTGACATTTTCCGTGTCTTGCGTGATTGAAAAGGGCGATAACTTTGACGAAGACAAGCTATGCGAACACATCAATATCGAGGAAAACGGGAAAAGCGTTGGCATAAATGATGCATATAGTCACAACTCGCTTTTCCTGAGGGCCATACGGGAAAGCGATGATTAGACTTATGGCATTTTTCAATGGGTTTTCCCATGCTACTTTCCCGCAACCTCTAATATTTCCACACTTTGACATACCTATTTGTGGGCCTGCCTTTGAAAGCACTTGGTCATACTTGAAAATAAAACGTAAGGCTTTTCAGAGCCTAATTCTTTCGGGACTGCCTTTGAAATCTTAGGAAATTAAATTTCATACGATTCAACGATTTGATAAGCCCCACGCATTGGGAAAAAGGAAATATAAATGGGAGAACGCAATTTCCTTTGTAATTGTGCGTAATTATAAGGATAAGCAATGGTACTTGGGTAAGTTAGGAAGCCCAAACATTTGTCTAAAAGGATTAGGCCATGAGAACACGCATTTCGGTATTATCAATTTGCCTCTTTTTTCTGATATGTCTTCCAGGGCCTCTGTTTGCCCAAGTTGCTGAAAGCGGCCGAGGGATAGTTCCCAAAACAGGCGCACCCCAACCCCCAAAACCAAATCCCAAGGCCAAAGACGATTCCATCGCATTTTCCCAGATTGAGTCTTACATGATGGATAGTCCGGTTTATCCCAGTGGGGTAGGCAACGCCGAGGATTTACCGGTGATAACCATATACGACTTGATCAAAGCGGCTATCGAAATCGGAAAGGACGAAGGGATCCATGTAAGGATATTCCCTTCCAATGCGACAAGGTTCGGCCTCACTAAAGACCGCTACGTATCCCTCATTTACGGCGGGTTACTGTCAGGGTTCCAAGTAGTGGATCCTAGGAAAACAGCAATAACCTTAAAGGTAACCTGCAATCTAGTAATCAACGAGCTCAGTGGCCCGATGTGCAGTAACGCAAAGGTCCAGGTAAATGGGGAAAACGTCTCGGTTGCCGATGCCTTCACCAAAAACCCTGTTTTCCTGCGAGCAATGAGGGACACTGATAGCGTGCCGTGGAAGGCAGCTAATTAGGCCTATAATACGACCTTCCGGGCTTTTTTTTTTAATTTTTGCTTAATCTTTTAGGTTTTGGTGAGTTAGAGGGATACCCATGAAAAAAAAGGAAGGATCCATTGACAACGCAAATATTTCTGAAAATTCCAAATCACCCGCAAAAGATGGGGAGTCCAAGGAGTCTGTGGAGTCTATGGATTTGGAGGACTTTAAGCGAGAGATGATCAAATTGCTTTCGCAATACAACGGTCCTTTGCCATTTTCGCATTTAAACGAGGTCACACGGCTTATCCTGGAGCATCGGTCCAAGTTCCGCAGGGAACTCTCAGACCCCAACAGAACCATGAACATCGCCAAGATCGAAAACATGATGTTGGAATTATTAAAAGGCTTTGAAAATATTACCCAGCAGGTATTGGCCGAAAACCTGGAAGTTTTGGAAAAAGACGGAGTAATAATCCCTAAAGCCAAGAAAAATCCGCAAAAAAGGGGATAAGGCTTAGGGCCTTACGTAAGTCCCAATGCGGAAACTTTTTACGCCGATGGCCCTATGGGACGCAAGAGAATCCAACCGCTTTCCCCTTATTGGATAATTTCCCTTATTTTTTCCCCATCAGCTTGAAGGCGTACTCCAGAAGCCCCCTGGGCCTTGATTTTTCGTGAAACTCGATTGCGGCCCCTATGAAACCCAAAAACAGGGGGTGCGGCCTAAGCGGCCTTGACAAAAACTCCGGGTGGAACTGGCAGCCCAAAAACCAGGGGTGGTTCTTAAGCTCCATTATCTCGACTATGTGGGGCGGCATCTCGGCCCCTGGCTTTCTGAACTTGGGCGCCTCTCCGCTTATCACGAGGTGGTCGCCCTTGCCAAGCGACGGGTCAGTGAGGCGTTTGTGGAAGGCAGGGTTTATCTCGAAGCGGTGCCTGTGCCTCTCGTATACGGTCATGAGGTTCTGGCCTTTCACGTAGGCCTCCACCTCTTCGAGGTTTTCCTCGTTGATGGCCGCGAGATCCTGAAGGGACCTGTACTGCAGGTGGCTCTCCCGCAAGGGCACCTCGGGGTAGTGGTAGGCGGCCTCCGGGCGTTTGTTGCCTTCGTCGTAGGTGTTCCTGTAGGCGTCGTACGCCTTGCTCCCTGGGATTAGCAGGCAGGGCTTGAGCCCGAGGCGCATGGTGCCGCCCTTGGGGGTGCTGGGCCCGCGGGTCTCGATGTCGCCCGTGTGGTACTCGAACCAGCGCTCCATGAGGTAGATGACGTTGTCCCCGCTGTCCCGGCTCGTTGGGAAGAACTCCTCGGAGGTTGCCCCCTCCATGCCCAGGACCCCCCTCGCGTACTCGATGACCGCAAGCTGCAGCCCGAAACAGATCCCGAAAAACGGGAGCTTTGTGCGGCGGGCGTGGCCTATGGCCATTATTAGCTCGTCCGTCCCCCTGAAGTCGAAGCCGCCGGGGATCAGCACCCCGTCGTAGCCGGAGAGGAGCCTTTCTGTGTTGTGGCCCTTTATCTCGTCTGACTCAATGTAGGAGACCTCCACCCTCTTGTTGAGCGCGACCCCGGCGTGGCACAGCGCCTCGTGGACGCTCTTGTAGCTCTCCCGGTATATCTCGCAGTCGAGCCTCTCCAGGATGTCCTGGCTGGGCTTCCCTTGGCCGTCTTGGCCGGGCCTTGCCTCTGTCAGGTCATGGGCGGCCCTCTCGCCCTTTTCCCGGTCCTGGCTCACGTATTTGCCTACGATCAGGATGTTTATGGTGTCGCGCTGGGCCTCCTCCTCGTCCTGGGGCGAGCCCAGCCTCGAAAGGGTCCTCGTGAAGTTCTCCAAGGGGGCCATGTCGGGCTCGGTGTCGTTTCTGAGGTCCAGGAGCTTGGAGACCGTGTCCACAAGGCGCTGCTTGTGGAGTATCTCCGGGAGCTCGTAGATGGATTTGACGTCGGGGGAGGTGAACACCGCGTCGGGGCCGATGCCGCAGGAGCGTGCTATCTTTCTCTTGGAGTCCGGGCTTATCTCCACCTTGCAGCGGCATATGATGATGTCCGGCTGCAGGCCCACGGCCCTTAGCTCCTTCACGCTGTGCTGGGTGGGCTTGGTCTTGGTCTCGCCCGAGGACTCGAGGTAGGGCACGTAGGTGAGGTGCACGGAGAGCGACCGCTCGGGCGGCAGCTGCTGCCTGAGCTCGTGGACCGCCTCGCAGAAGGGCAGGCCCTCTATGTCGCCCACGGTACCGCCTATCTCGACTATCACTATGTCCGGGGCCTTCCCGTAGGTCTGCCTTAGGATGTAGTGCTTTATCTCGTTGGTTATGTGCGGGACTATCTGGATTGTCTGGCCCCGGTAGTGCCTTCCGGAGCGCTCCTTCTTTATCACCGCGGAGTATATGTAGCCCGAGGTGAAGCAGGAGTTCTCCGGCAGGTGCTGGTCCAGGAAGCGCTCGTAGTGCCCGAGGTCCATGTCCGTCTCGGCCCCGTCGTCGGTCACGAACACCTCGCCGTGCTGGAGCGGGTTCATGGTGCCAGCGTCCGTGTTGAGGTAGGGGTCGAGCTTCTGCATGGAGACCGAGTAGCCCTTGGCCTTGAGCAGGGCCCCCAGAGAGGCGCCCGCGACGCCCTTGCCTAAGGACGATATGACGCCGCCGGTCACGAATATGAACTTGGTCTTGGAGCTGTCTATGGCTAGCTGGTTGATCTCCTCGATGGTCCTCACCTGCTGGCGTATCAGGTGTTGCTCGTGGTCTTGCGGGTTCTGCATGGGGGCACCTTATTCCCACTCTATAGTGCTGGGTGGCTTTGGGGATATGTCGTAGAGCACCCGGTTGACCCCGGGCACCTCGTTTATTATCCTGGAGGATAGCCTCCCCAGGAGCTCGGGCGGGAGCCTCGCCCAGTCCGCCGTCATGGCGTCGACGCTGGTGACCGCGCGGATGGCGACCACCCTGCCGTAGCTGCGGCCGTCGCCCATCACGCCCACGGAATGCACCGGGAGAAGCACCGCGAATGCCTGCCATACCTCGCGCTGGAGGCCCGCGGCCTCCAGCTCGCCCAGGACTATGGCGTCGGCCTTGCGCAAGAGCCCGAGGCCGAAGGAATCCACGGGCCCGATTATGCGTATGGCGAGCCCTGGCCCGGGGAAGGGATGGCGCCACAGAAGGGCCTCGGGCACGCCGAGCTCCGAGCCGAGCTTGCGTACCTCGTCTTTGAATAGGTATCTCAGGGGCTCTATGAGGGTGAATGGCAGGCTGTCCGGGAGCCCGCCCACGTTGTGGTGGCTCTTGATGAGCGCCGAGGGCCCTTGGGGCGACACGGACTCTATCACGTCCGGGTAGAGGGTGCCCTGGGCCAGGAAGTCAACCTTCCCAAGCTTCGCTGCCTCCTCCCCGAATACCTCTATGAACCGTTTGCCGATGGCCTTCCTCTTGGCCTCCGGATCGCTCACGCCCCTCAGGGCCTCAAGGAAGCTATCCGCGGCGTCCCGCACTATGAGGTTGAGATCCGGGAAGGCGGACCTCAGGGCCTCGGACACCTCCAGGCACTCGCCGCCCCGCAAAAGGCCGTTGTCCACGAAGACGCAGTGCAGCTGCCGTCCCACGGCCCGGTGCAGGAGCACGGCCGCGACGGTTGAGTCGACGCCCCCGGAAAGGCCCAGAAGCACCTTCCCGTCGCCAACTGTCTTCCTTATCCCCTCGACAGCCTCCTTCGCGAAAGAGGACATCCTCCAGCCCGAAGGCATCCCGGCATCCTCGTAGAAGCCCTTGAGCATGAGCTCGCCGCCCTCGGTGTGGTGCACCTCCGGGTGGAACTGCAGGCAGTGTATCTTCCTTTTGAAATCCGACATGGCCGCGCAGGGCAGGTCCCTTGTCCTTGCCGTCAGCTCGAAGCCTGAGGGCATGGCCTCCACCCTGTCCCCGTGGGACATCCATACCCTGAGGCTACCGTCGCCGTCCTTTTTCCCGAAAAGCGGGGTGTCCATGACCGGGAAGAGCTCGGCAGGGCCGTACTCGCCGTGGGCCTCCCTCGAGAGCCTCCCGCCCATGGCCTTCCCGAGCAGCTGCATGCCGTAGCAGATGCCGAGGATCGGGAGCCCGGACTCGAGTATCAGGGGATCGAGCCCGGGGGCCCCGGGCTCCTCCACGCTCGCGGGCCCGCCCGAGAGCACCAGGGCGCCGGGCCCCTGGGACAGGGGCCCGGCGAGAGGGGCCCCGGCCGGGATGATCTCCGCGTAATAGCCGAGGGCCCTGGACTTCCTGGCTATAAGCTGGGTGAACTGCGAGCCGTAATCTATTATGAGCGCATGTCCGGGCATGTGGGGTCGTCCAATCCTGATGTTATGCGTGGGAGGCTCTGGAATCTCGGGAGGCGTGCGGGCCGCGGGGGATCCCGCGGCGGGGGGGCGGCCGGGCCATGGCGGCCGCCATGGCCAGGAAAATACCCAGGCCGACGGCCCGGACAATACCCAGGCCGACGGCCTTGCCAGGGGCTAGGCCAGGGGCCTGGCCCAGGGCTTAGGCAGGGCCTCGGGCCAAGGGCGGGCGTATTCGGTATTCGGAACCGTGGGCTATTATAGCGCCTTTTTGCCCCCATGAAAGTGCCCCCTGGCAGGGGCCTTTCGGGGCTCACCTGCCGCCTGGGAGGAGATCGAATCCCGGCGGCCCCGGGGTGCCCACCAGGCCAAGGGCGTGGAGGGTGTCCTCGGGAAGATCGGTAAGGCGGGGCCCGTGGAGCCTCAGCTCGTTCAGGAACCTGTTTCTAAGGGCCTTGGTCTCGAAGGAGAAGACCGCGAGCGCGCGGCCCACCTCCTCGCCGGAGTGGACGTAGTTGAAGTAGGAGATGTTGGCGAGCTTGGCTATCCTCTTGAGGAACTCGGCCAGGGCCCCGGGCCTTTCCGGGAAGTGGAGTATCGCGGCGTACGGCAACGAGAAGAGCCTGGGCTGGAAGGGCGCGACCCTGAAGGGAAGATCCGGCCTTCCGGTCACGTCCCGGTACTTGTAGCCCGCGAAGGCCAGGAGTTCCTCGAGGTAGGGGAAACCCTCGGGCGGGCCGTTGAAGCCTATCACCGGGTAGGCGAGATCCGAGTCGTACTGGCCCACCATGAGATGGCTTATGTTGAGCCCGGAAGGGGACACTATGGTATCCATGAAGGCGAGCATGGCGCCCTTGCGCTCGGGTATCTCCACCTGGTAGAAGGCCTCCTTCCCGGTGGGGTCGCCTGCCTTCCTGGCGATGGGGCCCAGCCTCCTGAAGTCCATGTTGGCGCCCGAGAGTATTATGCCCACGTTCTGGCCGGAGAGCCTGGAGGAGTCACGTCTCGCGGCCGCGAGGCCCATGGCCCCGGAGGGCTCGGAGAGGGCCCTCGCGACCCTCCACAGCTCTTCCATGGCCTGGGCCACCTCCTCGGTGGTGACGGTCACGAGATCGTCGAGTAGTTCCCTGAGGACCCCGTAGGTCAGATCCCCGGCCCTGCGGACCGCCGTGCCGTCGCAGAATATGTCGACGTTTTCCAAGTCCGCCGGACCGCCCCGCCCGAAGGCCCTCTTCATGGAGGCCTGGCCCTCCTCTTCGACCCCTATTACCCTTATGCCCCTGTCGTAGGTCTTGAGGACGGCCGCCACCCCGGCCGCCAAACCGCCCCCGCCTATCTGGACGTAGACGGCCTGGGGCCGCTCGAGGCTTGTCATCATCTCGTCCCCGATGACACCTTGCCCCGCCATCACAAGGAGATCGTCGTAGGGCGGGACGAACAGCCTGCCAGTCCTGAGGGAGAACTCCCACGCGGCCATGGCCGCGTGATCGAAGGTGTCGCCCTCCTGGTGGATCTCCACCATGTCGCCCCCCAGCCTGGAGACGGACTCCACCTTGAGCCTCGCGGCCGACTTGGGCATGAATAGGTGCGCCCGGACTCCCAGGCGGGCGGCGGACTGCGCGACCCCCTGGGCGTGGTTCCCGGCGGACGCCGCGACCACCTCCCTCTTCTTGGCGTCGGCCAGCCTCGCGCTCAGGAAGTTGAAGGCCCCCCTCCACTTGTAGGAGTGTATCGCCGAGAGGTCCTCCCGCTTGAGGAGCATCTTCCAGCCCCCTGGCATGGGGTAGGACTCCATGGGCGTGGGCGGGTGAAGCCGGTAGACCCGGGTCCTGGCCTTCATCACCTGCCGGAACAGCTCCGGCACCCTCACGTGGGGCGGGCGGGGCAGGGGGTGTCCCCCATCGGGGCCGTGGGTGTCCTTGGGCATGGCGCTTCCGTCCCGGCATTCGCCGGGGATAAAAAAAACAGCCCCCGGCCCGGCAGGGGGCCCAGGGCCTCGGCGGCTCGGAGGGATCCAAGGGGGCGCGCATGTGGCGGCCCCGGATGACGATACCCCAAATTATAGAGGGAAAGGCTGGTTTTGGCAAGGGCCAGGGCCCCTTGGCCCTTGCTCCCGTAACCCATTGCGGGCGAAAGGCTTTGGGCGGGAGCCAGGGCGTCCCGGCTTTCCGGATTGATTGGGCGGGTGGTTGGCGGGTCGGACGCTTGATAGGGAGGATGGGTGGATGGGTGGGTGGATGGATGGATGGATGGATGGATGGATGGGTCGCAGGGCGGACCCTTTGTCGGCCTGGGGCCCTTGCGGCGGGAAAGCCGCGCCTTGGGCCGGGCCTTCGGCGAAGGCTTGTGCCTGCCCCAGGAAGGGAGGGGCCAGGATGCCCGAGGGAACGAATGCTATGGGCCCGGCATTCGGGCAAAGGCTCAGTAATCCTTCTTCCAGCCTATGCCCACCCGGCTCGAGGTGTCCGAGGTGCGGCTCACGATGTTCACGCTCGGGGTAAGCTCTATCTCCACGCGGATGCCTGTAGAGTTGTCGACCAGGTTCTGGTCCACGCCCACGTAGATGTTGTCCGTTATGTATTTGCCTGCCTCGATGGTGGGGGCGGTGTCGGCCTTTGCGGCGGCCTGGTCGTCGAGCCCTAGGTTTTCCCTAAACTCGTTTCCCTCCATGTGCCTGTCGGAGTTGGACGAGGCCTCGCCTATCCTCAGGACCGAAAGCCCCAGGGCCTCGCGCATGGCCCCTAGCGGGTTGGGTATCTTGGAGCCCACCCCGGCGAGCTCCCTCAGGCTGTTGGCCACCTGTATGGTCTCGAAGCGGGAGAGTTCCGAGGCGGGTTTCCCGAACAGCACCTGGGCCAGGACCTCGTCCTGGGGGTAGGGCGGGTTGCTCTCGAACCTGAGCCTGGGCGCGCTCAGGGTGCCCTGGACCCGCACGATTGCCGTGAGGTTCGTCACATTCCGGTGCAGCTCTATGTCAAGGCCCGGGTTCAGCCTCCTGTTGTTGCGGAAGGTTATGCCGCCTCCGGAGAACGTGAACTCCTTTCCCAACAAGGTGAAGTAGCCCCTGATGGGGCTGAGGATCCCGTTGATGAGCGGCTCCCCGCTGGTCCCCGTGACGTGGAGGTTCCCCTTCCACTCCGAGTCGAGGCCGCGGCCCCTGATGTAGGCCCCCCTTGGGATGTCAAGGGTTAGGTCGAGCCTTACGCCCTGCGAGGATTGCTGGAAGCCCTCGTCTATGGTGAGCGTCGCGACCGACGGGCCGCCTATGGAGGAGGCGAGGTTAATCTCCATCGACTCCACCACCGCCTTGGTGGTGATGGTCAGATCCGAGAAGGGCCCGGATATGGAGAACAGCGCGGACAGGGTCACGTTGAAGTCGTCGCGGTGGAAGGGCGCGAGCCTGTTAATCTGTCCGCGGGCCTCGAGGGTGGGGGACGCGCCCAGGGTGACGTTCCCCTCCAACGCGAGGGTCCCCTTGTTGCCGTCCGAGGCGTCGGCCAGGACCCTCAGTTTCCCCTCCCTTTCGTCGGCCGTCATGGAGAGGTTGATGTTCCCGAGGTAGAGGTTGAGGACCTGGTCGTCGTAAGTGGAGTTGGCCAAAAACACCTCGGCCGATGGTATTGGCTTGTCAAGGGTCCCGCCCACGCTCGCCTTTATGCTGGTGTTCCCCTTAAGCTGCCGGTCGGGGAATGTCATGAAGCCCCAGAGGTAGGCGATGTCGCCCGCCCAGTCCATGGACGCGGACAAAGGCCCGCCCATGTCGGGCATGGGGTACCCGCCCCTGCGGGACATGGGCACCTTGTACTGGATGTTCAGGGGCGTCCTCCCGGCGGGCCCTGGGAGCACGATCTTCCCGTCGCCCGCGAGGAAGTTCCCGGACAGCTCTCCTTTTATGTCCACCTTGAAGGCAAGCGGCGGGCCGTGCACCCTTTTAAGGCTCGGGTCTGTCTGCAGGGTGAAGGCCCCGCTCCCGTTTTCCTTGTAATCGGCCTTGAGGTTTATGGAGCCGTCGGGAAAAAACGAGTCGGTGAGCGTCGCGAGCGCGGAGTAGGGGAGATCCCTCACCTCCAGGCTCGCGTCCAGCGGCGAGAGCTTCCCCGCGAGCCGTATGCGTGCCTTCCCAAGCGAGAGATCCAGCCCGGAAACCGTTATGTCGCGGGCGACGGGAGGGTTTTCCGGGGTCACTGCCGCCGACCCGGTTGCCCCGGGCTGCGCGGGGGCGATTGCCGCGGGCTGCGTGCCCGCGGCCGGGCTTTTCGCAGCGGCGCCGAAAGTTATGCGGACGGGGGATTGGAGGACAACCTGGTCCCTTAGCTTGGGGGGGGTGAACCTGAAGGCGTCCAGGGCGAGGATGCCCTTTTCCGGGTTGTAGTTGCCGTTGACCGAGAGGAGATCCCTCCCGCCCTGTTCCTTTATTGACACGGCGATCTTGGAGTTCCCGTCGGGCCCCGGCTTTGACACGGAGACCGTGCCGTTCGTCCAGGAGAACATGGGGGCCGAGCCCTGCCCGGTCGCGAGCTCCATGCTCAGGCTCGGCTCGGAGAAGGGATCGCTTAGGTCGAAGTCGAGGCTGGTCTTGGAGGCCTTGGCGGGCCCCACGCTGATGGAATCGTTCCTGAGGCTCCCCTTGGCTAGCTGTTTGCCTTGCTCGTTGGCAAGCGATAACCTGAGCGTGAGCGGCTCGCCCTTGAGGTCCAGTCCCGAGAGGGCCCTTAGGTCGTCGTAGGAGGTAACGGCAACGTCAAGATCCCCGTTAAGCTCCGGCATGCCGCCATCCTTCAGGGCTATGGACACCTTGTCCGCGGTGAGGGTTGCGCCCAGGCCCTCGAAGAGGAGGCTGTCAAGCGATCCTTGGAACCCCCCCTTCCCGAAGGCGAGCTTGGGATCGGAGGAAAGGCTCGCAAGTTGGGTCCCATCCTCGTTTTTGGCGAGAAGCCTGAGCTTCCCGTCGATGGATGGGTCGGTCCCCAGGGCCTTCACCCGCCCGTCGAAGGAGAGCTCGGGGGAGTGGAAATCGATGGTACCCTGGGGTCCGCTCCGGGTGAGTTTGTCCGATGTAAGTGTTAGCCTGGCGCCAAGATCCTCCTGGATTTTCCCGTCCGCCTCGAGCCCCACCTTCACCCCGCCCGAAAGTCCGGGCGCGAGCCCCGAAAGCTCGGCTAGATCCAGCTTCAGGTTGCCTTTCCCGATGCTTTGGCTCTCCCCGTCGTATGCGAGCGAGAGATCCAAAGAGGCGTCGGAGCCCACGCCCTGCGGGAGCCCTGGCAGGAACTTCGTGAAACGCTCGCCCTTTTGCAGCCTTAGGCCCAAGAGGGCGTCCGACTTCCCCTGCATCCCCCCAAAGGTTCCCGTAAGCGAGAGATCCATGCCCTCGCCTGCGACGTCCAGGGTCTTCACCAACACGGTCCCCTTGCCCAGTTCGAGCCTCAGCCTAAGATCGCCTTCGAGGGGTGCCATGTCCTTAACTGGATCCTTTGAGGCTTCCTTGACAGGGGCCTTTTCATGATCCTTTGCGGGATCCTTCCCGGCATCCTTTTCAGGCTCCTTGGCCGCGCCCTTTTCAGGCTCCTTGGCCGCGCCCTTTTTGGGATCCTTCGCGGCATACAAGGTTCCAGCCCCATAATCATCCCCGGCGGATGCGGGCACAAGCATGGGGAGAGGGTTACCCTGATAGGACGCGGGAACGATTAAGGGCATTTGCATGGGCATGGGAATGGGCATGGGAGAAAGTGAGGCGCTCCCCCCAGCTGGGGTATTGCCGGAGGGAAGGGCATCCGGAAGGTCATCCGGAAGGCCATGCGGCCTCAGGGCGAAAGTGCCGTCGGCTGACAAGGCGAGTTTGCCGTCCGCGAAGCTGAGATCCACCGGGGAAAGCGCGGTCTCGAACTTCTCTGAGAAGAAGGCGACTTTCCCGGAGAAGGCCTCCTTGTCGCGCCTTCCCAGCTCGGCCATTAGCGAGGGCTCCCCGCCCACGATGTCGCCCACCCCCTTGGGAAGCGGGAAGCCCTTGGAGGATTTGAGCGAAAGGGTAAGCGATTTCGCGAGCCCCGGGTCCCTTATGAGCCCCTGGAAGGTCGTGCCTTGCTCGGAGCTCAGGAGGAAGTCGCCGGTGACGCCCATGAGGTTCGCTTGCGCGGTTGCCCCCCCGCCGCTTTCCTGGACGGAGGAGCCCTGGGGGGTCGCGCCCTTCGGGCCCGCGTCGTCCTTGCTATCCATCGGCGCCAAGTGCGGGGAGAGATCCGTAAGGCTAAGGGTGCCCGCGAGCCCCTCCAGGGGGCCCGCGGCCTTGACGAGCAGCAGGGGCTCCCCCCAGGGGAGCCCCAGATCCTTGGAGAGCCATTCCAGCGGGCCGCCCTGGGACATGGTGAGCGCGAGATCCAGAAAGAGCGAGTCGGCGTCCAGCCTGGTCTCAAGGGAGAGGCCGTTGGCGCCGGGCGGCGCCCAGAGCCCGCTAAGGTCGAAGGAGAGCCCGTCGTCCATCAGGTAGGCAAGGTACCCGGAAAGGTTCAGAATGCTTTGGTTGCCCTCGCCCTGGAAGGAGCTGAGCACCTTGGAGTCCTCCACCTTGAGCCTCACCTTGACCGACACCGGGAGCCCGGTGAAGGGCTCCCCCTTCCCGGGCCCCCCTGGGGGGAGCTTGGGCGGCCTTATGAAATCGAGGCCCTGGAGGCGCAGGAGCCCCACGTCAACCGTGCGGCTTATCAGCTTCGACGGGCTAAGGGAAAGCTCCAGCTCGGAGCAGGTGAGGAAGGTCCCCTCCTGGTCGCTCAGCCTTAGGTCGGTGAGGGTCAGCCTCGAGGGAAGGGGCCCTTTGGCCGAGCCGTAGGAAAGCCCGATGCCCTGTTTGGCCAAAGCCTCCTTGGTTTCCGACAGCACAAGCCTCAAGCCCGAGTCGCTCCGCAGGTAGAGAAAGCCCGCAACCAGCGCGACCAGGAGGATGATGCCCAGCCAAAGCAAGGCCTTGAGCCCTCTCCTCAGGAGGGGCTTCCTGACCTTTTCCTTTTCAAGCTTCGGGGTTTCCCCGGTCATTGGCTTCTTTTTCCCTCTTTGCCCCTTCCAGGCGCGTGGGGGGCCCGTATGGCAAGGTTCGCGACGGCCCTTGTCAGAAGCTTTGGCCGAGGCTTATGTAGAGCTGCACCTTGGGGTCGTGCTCCCTTGGGTTTAGCGGGGTCGCGATGTCCACCCTGAACGGCCCCACCGGGGTGTAGTAGCGGAAGCCCAGGCCCCCGCCGAACAGCAGATCCTTCCCCAGGTAGGACATGTCCACCTCATCATATAGCATGCCGCCGTCCACGAAAAGGGTCACCCCCATGCTCTCCTTGAACCGCCAGCGCAGCTCGGCGCTGGCCTCGGTCATGAGGTCGCCTCCCGCGGGCCTGCCCCTTCTGTTGAGCGGGCCTATGGACTGGTAGCGGTAGCCCCTGACAGAGCCGCCGCCCCCGCTGAAGAAGCGCATGGACGTGGGAAGCGCGTCCGCGTCGTCGCCGAATATCGCGCCAAGGGACAGGCGGAAGGCGGCCACCAGGTAGCCGTCCTTCTTGAGCGAGAAGTACTGGTCCGCGTCAAGCCTGGTCTTCACCACCTGGAAGTCCCTGGTGTAGTGCCCGTAATAGGGCGCGGCCGTGATCTTGAGCCTGTGCCCGGTGGTGGGGTCCAAAAGGTCGTTGGCCCAGTTCCAGTCGAGCGTCAGCGGGAAGCCCACTATCGAGTAGTCGGCCGTCCTTTCCATGAACTCGTCCAGGCGGCCCCGCTCCAAGGTCACCTGCAGGGTGCCCAAGAGATTGCGGGAGAGCTGCCTTTCCACCCCCACCGCCGCGGACATGGACTTGAGCCTGTAGGAGTCCGCCTTCTCGTTCAGGAGGGAGAGCTTCGCCAGCAGGTTCTGCCTTTTGCTCAGAAAGTACGGCCTCGTGTACTGCAGGCCCAGCTGCTGCAGGTCCTTCCACACGGGCACCTCCACCCTGAAGCGGTCGCCCCAGTGGGTGAGGTTCCGGTGCTCCCAGGCGATGTCCACGCCCGGCCCGAAGTCGGAGTCGTAGTTCAGCGAGCCGCTCACCGTCCTCAGCGGGGCCCTCTGGACGTCCAGTATCAGATCCCTTGTCCCGTCGTCGTGACGCTCCTTGGACCTCTCCACCACCATGGGCTTGAATATGCCTTTTTGGAAGAGGGTGTCCTGGAAGCGTTCCACCAGGGTCTCGTTCCAGGGCTGGCCGTACTCCCAGTTTATGCTGTTCTCTATGAAGCCCGGCTTCACCGGGTTGTCGCCGGTGATGACCAAGGCCCCCATGCGGGTGAACTCCCCGGGGTCTATGGTCGCCTCCACCTCCAGGACCCTTCTCGACTTGTCCAGGGTGTAGCGGGTGCCGGATAGCGTCGCATCCGGGTAGCCCCTGTCCCCCCACAGGTCCGCGAGCAGGTCCACCGCGGCGATGACCTTGGAGGCCACGGCCGGGTCGCCTTCCTTGAGGCCGACATCCTTCAGCCCGATGTCCGGGTATCCCCCTTGCCCGGCGGGGGACGGGGGCGGGGGCTCCTCCCCCGCCCAGCCCGCCGCCGGGGCGACCAGCACCTGGGTTTTGCCTATGGTGTATTGCGTCCCGGGCGTGAAGCGTATGACCACCTTGGTGCCGGGGGCCTCGGGGATTGTCTCGATGCTCCCGTCGCAGACCCCGTCGTAGTAGCCCAGGGAGTTGAGGATGTCCTGCCCGGTGCTTATGCCGCTGCGGAGCCTGGCCCCCAGGAGGAAGCGCGAGAAGATTGGCTTTTCGCGAAGGGTCGCGAGCTCCGCGGTCTCCAGGAAGATTTCCCCCGCCTCGGGCAGCTCCTCGGATAGCACCTCCAGCGTGTACTCGATTTTTTCGGGCCTTACGGGCGGGGCCTCCCCGGGGTCAGCGCCCGCCCCCAGCCCCGGCGGGATGCTGGGTTTCGGGATCGGGCCCTTGGGGTCGCTCTTTAGCAGGGACTCGGCCTCGGCCTCCCTGTCGGCCTGGGGTGTCGCGAGGGGGGGGAAGACCTCCACGTCCTTCCCGCAGGAGGCGAGAAGGCCCAATGACAGGGCGGTGGCCAGAAGCAAGGCGGCCAAGGGGGAACGCGCCCCATTCGCCTGCGGTCCCTTCAGGGCGCGCCCCGCCCAAGGCGGGGCGCCCTTGGCGATCCCAGGCGTATTGCGCTCACTTAGGTTGCGGGGATTTTGCTCTGGCACGCACGCGCCCTGTTCGGTTTTGACCAAGGGAGGATCGCCCGGGCGCCGGGGGCGCCCGTGGCGTAGGGCCCCTATGGGGCCTTATGGAGCTTGGATCGATCCCTTACCCAGGTTTTTGGGAACGGGATCATTCTAGCATAATTTGTTGTGGCCTGTCCCCGCCCCAATACCAAAAATGGGACTTCCTCCCAGCCCAGGCCCTTGGACCCTCCAAGCCGGGGCGGAGGCCGCTCTTGGGTCATGGCCCCCAGGCTTTTCGGGCGCGTCCAGAAAGCGGGTGGACCCTTAGCGGCCGGGGGCCGTTGGGGCCGTAGCAGTCGTTGGCCCTTGGGAATGGCCTTCCCCGTCCTTGGGGCCTTTGGTTATCCCAAGAGCTTGTCAAGAGGCGTGCTATGGCCTTGAAGGCCCATGGGCCCATTCCAAGGGCTAAGGCTTGGAGGGGATCCGGGCATAGCCTCCCAAACGCCGCTCGTGCCCCGTGTCTTGGCGTACCCCCTTTTCCCCATCCTTGGGAAAGCGCGCCAGCGGTTGGTAGCATCCCAAGAAAAGGCTCAAAGGTTACCAAAACGATGCAATCCTAACAATCCCCGCCATATGATATGGTTTTGGGTCGCAGCCTTTGCCTCCTGGGAAGGGCTCCGCCCGGTCGCTCCCCCCGGTCGGGCGCCGCGGTCTGGCCCCAGTCAGCCCCCTATATTCCCAGGCCTTGTCAATCCCCACTATATAATATAGTTACTGCCATCCAACCTTTGCATCCTGGGTTAGGGCCCGGCCCAGGAGGACATCCCAGTCCGGCCCCCATGTTCCCAGGCGATTTCAATCCCTACCATATAATATGGTTACAGCCATCCAAGCTTTGTCTCCTGGGTAAGGGCTCCGCCCGGTCGATCCCCCCAGTCGGGCGCCTCGGTCTGGCCCCTATATTCCCAGGCCTTGTCAATCCCCACTATATAATATAGTTACTGCCATCCAAGCTTGCCCTTGGAAGGGGCCCCCTTGTCCAAAGAATGATAGAGCCCCCCATTGGCCACCCCTGATCCCAGGCCTTGTAACTCCCAACTATATAATATAGTTACCGCCATCCAACCTTTCACTCCTGGGCCAGGGATCTGCCCGGGATAACCTCCCAGTCGGGCCCCCCTGATCCCAGGCAGCATCAATCCCAACCATATAATATAGTTACCGCCATCTAACCTTTGCCCTTGGAAGGGATCACCTTCCCAAAGTGTGGCAGGAAAACTACAGTTGCCCCCCTGATCCCAGGCCTTATAAATCCCTACCATATAATATGGTTTCAGCCATCTCCCTTTGTCC
>JAITKK010000160.1 GCA_031278475.1 Deltaproteobacteria bacterium | reverse complement strand
ATGATTTCCTCCACCGCGTAGCTTATGAAGGCGTGCACCTGGTCGGTCAGCGGGAAGAAGACCTCCCTCTGGCCCATGGCTATTATCTTCTCAAGTATTTTGTCGTCCCTTGCGAGCATCACCGGGTGGTAGAGGCTGTAGCGGTTGGGCGCCAATAGCCCGGCCGCCCACAGCCTTCTCTCGGAGGGTCTCTCAGGCGGGGATCCCGGGTCGGGCGAGAGGTTGCGGAACAACAGATCCTTAGGGAAGTGATCGGTCGCGAGCTTTTCCTTGGCCAAGGGATGGGAGAGCAAAAGCCCCTTGACGTCAATCAGCGTCAGCGGGGCCTCCCTTACGATTGAGCCTATAAGCAGGGGATCGTCCCCGCCCACGGAAAAGGACATGGCCTTGAGCCACCAGTACATGTCTTGGCTGTGGGGGGGGTTGTGGTCGGCCATTATGCCTTCGAACATGAACTCATGGTCGGAAGGGGATGTCACTCCCCACCAATCAAGTATTGTTAGCCCCAGGTTTTTGTCGGGGAGCGGGAACAAGGGGTCCACTATGGCCAAGAATAGGTAGCCCCCGGGCCTTTGGCCCGAGGCCTTGCCTTTGGAGGCATGCCCAAGGGTGTTGGCCGCGACCTCGGAGAGCTCTGACGCGGCCTTCTTCTTGGCAGGCTCTATCCAGGAATCAAGCCCCGTTATCATGTACACGGCTGAATGCCCGTTGTCGGATTGGAAGAGCGCTTCCAGGGATTTCTGCCTCCTGGCCTGCCTTTTGGATGATAGCTCTAGGTTCAAAAAGGCATGCAGGCTTTTGGAGTCTTTTCGTTTGGAGGCGTCCAGCGGGATTAGCTCGGGCCCCGCGCTGTCTTTTACCACCCTTTGGATGGTTTTCAGGAAGTCTTGGTTCAGGTTGGGGCTTGGGACCCTAAGGACCACGTTGCTCCCCTCTTTGAGCCTTCTAGAGAGTTTCAGAATGAATCGTTCCAGGCTTTTGGGCGTGTAGGGCCCATAGCGGTACATGCTGGCTTCCTCGTCGTTTCCCAGGCCGCCATGCCCTTGGAACGCCAGGCTTTGCCCTGTATTGGTCATATGCTCTTCCGTCCTTGCATTAAAGGGTTGTCTTGAAAATGGCATGTCCTATCCTTTGCGTGTCTGTTTATGTTGCCTTGAGGCAGTGCGGATAATCCCTTGTTGGCATCCCTTGGTCATGGCCTTTAATGGCCTTGGTTTTGGCCATTGTCATGGCTTTTTTTTGGCCTTGTCATGGCCTTTTTATGGCCTTGTCATGGCCTGTCACGACCTTTGTTATGTGAAGCCCCCGAAGCCCTTTGGGTTCTTTTGGCCTTTGAGGCCTTTTGGCGTTTGGCTTGTCATGGCTCAGGCCTCCCTGTTCAAAAGGGACGCGAGATCTCTCGCGAAACCCGGGTCGAGAAGGATGCCTTTGCCCGGATCCCCTGGAAGCGTCGGCATTGCGAGCCCGAATTCGGCCAAAATCCTGAAAAAGCGTAGCGGCACCGGTTCCGCAGGGTAGGGGAATATCGCCTCGACCCTTTCGTCCGAGCCCTCCGCCTCCTGTAAAAGCCTCGGCAGGGAATTGGCCAAGGGATCCCCCATGGCCTTGAGCAGCCTTTCCCCGTAGGAGAGAAGCTTCCCGTAGTCCTTGGGGTAAAGGTTCGGGGAGAGGCTCATGGCCCCGCCCGGGGCCCCATGAGGCGTTTGGCATTCGTAGTCGAGGAGTATGTAAGGGGAAATGTTGGGCTTCCTGAGCTTGAGGGGGCCGCTTACGGTCCGGGACATAGGGGAGCCAACCATGTCCAGGTGGCAGCCCTTCCCTGGGGCGTTGGCGGCAAGGGCCGCCAAGGCCCCAGGGTAAGAGCGCGGGTCCCAGCCCCGCAGGACGACGGTAGGGATGCCCGAGAGCCCTTCCGGCAAAACCCTCGGGAACCTCAGATCCGTCACCCTCACGATGTAGATTATCACCAGCTCGGTAATCTCCCGCAGTTCGTTGAACGTCTCGTCCACGCGGTTGCGGATGGGTAGCTCCCAGTCGCCCACCTGGCAGAGCAGGATGGTCTTGGGGGCTAGCTCTTGCTTGCGAGAGGGGTCTTTGGGGCCGTGGGGCACCCCTGGGTGATGCCAGGCCGGGAGTGTGGATATGTGCAGGAGATCCACCGTATGGCACCTTTGGAACCCGAGGGCGGCCAAGCTCTGCCACACCCTCCCGATCCCGCCAAGGGCGGTCCCGACCACCGCCGAATGACCTTGGGGCGGGTCCAGGACAAGGCGCTCCTCCTGGAAGTTCAATGGCGAGGGGAAGCCATCCCTCATGGTCTCCAGGTTGTTATGGGCCAAAAGGCCCATTTCGCCAGGCCGGTAGCGCATGAAGTGGCAGGTGCGGGTGTCCGCCGAATCCTCCTTCCACTCGAAGGGGGCGCAAAGCCTCCTGTCCATGGGGCCCACGGGTGGCTCAAGGTCCGAAGGCAGGGGCTTGTCGCCGGTCATGAGCTCTATGACCTCGTTGTCGACGTCCCCGAGAAGCTCCGAGGCGTCGTGGCAGCGCAGCCTGTAGCCGACGTTTTCCCGGCGCAGGATGCTGAGGTCCGCCATCTCCTCCAGCAAGGCCTCAAGCCCCGCCTCGCCCAGCCGGGCGAGGGGGGGCTGGGAGGGCCCGAGCTCCTTGAGGATGTCGAAAGCCGTTATGCCATGGCCCGGAAAACGCCCCTGGATGGTAAGCCCCTTGGGGCTCAGGTAATAGATGGCGTATGCCAGGGCCTTGTGGAAAGGGTGCTCCAGGAGGGAGGCCCTTAGGATGTCTTTGGGGCCGCCTTTTCCGGCCATGTCGGAAATTGCCGACACCAGGTCCCCGCACTCCATGGTAACCGGCGGGAGAGAACCGTACGCCCCGGCGAAGGTGGTCTCTGCGAGCCTCGCGCCCAAGGCCTTGAGCGGCCCCGGGTAGCCGTTGGCAAGGGAGAGCGCCCTCTGCGGGACCGAGTCCGAGGGAAAGTCCACCCCCATGGCCTTCAGGGGGATCCTTAGGAGCTGGTCCGCATCCTCCGGGTCGAAGGGCCCTATGCCTAGCGGCTGCCTGCCCTTGGAGAGCGGGTTATCCACCTCGCGCCCCAGAAGCCTCGCGACCCTCCCGCCGCAGAGGACTATCCTGAAAGACGGGGCCTGCTCCATGATGGTAGCCATCAGCGTGAGCTCGGGGAACCCTTGGTCCATGTCGCCAAGAAGGAGCGGGTCCGCGTCATCCAGGAGCAAAAGGACCTTTTTGACCTTTGACTGGCCCTTCTTGCCGTTAAGGAGATCCAAGGCCCTGTCGCAAAGGCTTTCAAGGGGATCGGGGCTTTTGCGCTTGTCCCGCTCGAGCCCCAGGGGCCTGAGAAGGCCCTCCAATATGGGGCTGAAGGACGAGTGGCCGTTGCAGCTAGCGTAAAGCACGTGCTGGCCCTCTTTGGGCTTGTGCCTTGCGGGATCGTTCGCGAGTTCCATCAACAGAGAGCTCTTCCCCAGGCCCCTGCCGCCGTAGGCAAGGACAGGCCCCGCGCTGTCCCAGAGCTTGGACAAAAGGTTCTCCCTCCCGCGGAAGAAGGAGTCCGGAAGATAGGGGTTGTGCCCGCCGTAGAGCGGGGCGCAGCTCACGAACGCGTCCTTGCGCTCCTGCTCGGGCCGCTGCGACAGGCTTTCAAGGAAGGCCAGGAGGGACTCGTCAACCATGAGGAAATCCAGGCGCCTCTCCCTTGCCATGGCAAGGATCCGGGCCCTCTGCCCCAAAGGGATCCTCCCAAGGGTTATGAGGATGGCGGGAAGACCCAGGTCCCTTGCCCCCTCAAGCCAGGACTCGCAGTCCCAGGGGGTGGGGTTGGGCGCCCAGGAAAGGATGAGCGCGAAGTCCTGCCTCCCGGGCCCCCCGAAGGCCGGAAGGGGGGCTGATAGGGTAAGCCCGGCCGTGTGGACCCGCAGGAAGTCCGGGGCCCC
>JAITKK010000047.1 GCA_031278475.1 Deltaproteobacteria bacterium | reverse complement strand
GGGGTATATTGGGGTATGATGGGTAGGTACCCGTTCATAGGCAGCGGCATAAAACCCTCATGATAGGCTCTAAGCCTTTCGCCAACGGGATCATGAAAGTTTATCTTGGGGGTGCTCCTAGCCCCCTGACGGGGGCCACCCCCCTAGAAAAAAACTGTCATATAATAGCCACTTAAAATAGCTACTTAAAACGGCATAGCCAAGCGTCCCGAATCGCAAGGCTTTCCGCTGCCACTTAACCACATTGATAGAGCTCGTTTCGTTACCATGCCGCCCCGGCTCCTTGGTTTTCCTTGCACCTAAGGATTATTGCCCATGGCATCCTTTTCCGTAAGCGTAGATGCCCTGCTTTGCACGGGTTGCGGAACCTGCTTGGAGATATGCCCCTCCGGGGTCTTTTCCCCGGGCGAGGGAGGGGATGCCGTGCGCCCGGAGTGCGAGGAAGGGTGCGTGGGCTGCCTTCTATGCGTGGAATCGTGTCCGGAGTCCTGCCTGCGGGTGGAGGCGAAGGGATAGTGGAAGTTTGGTGAAAGTCATGGCGGAAGGGATATTCGGAGGGATAGTTGGGGGGATGGCCTACTTGCGCCTTGACTGGGCCATGGCGTACATGAAGATGGCCCCAGCCACAGACACGTTCAGGGACTCGGCGTTGGGGCCCATGGGTATGCCCACCAGGAAGTCGCAGGCCTCGGTCGCGAGCCGCGACAGTCCCTTGGACTCGGAACCAAGGACAAGCGCGGTCCTTGTGGGGAACCGGAAGTCGGGGAGCGCCTGGGGCGCTCCCTTGTGGGCCCCCGTCAGCCAGTAGCCGTGCTTTTTTAGCTCTTTTAGGGCGGAGTTGAGGTTCGCTACCCTCAGGAAGGGGACGTGCTCTATGGCCCCCTGGGCGGCCTTGACGGCCGCGGGCGCGAGCCCCGCCGCCCTGTCCTTGGGGCTTATGACCCCGTCCATGCCGAAGGCGGCGGCCGAGCGAAGAAGGGCCCCCAGGTTCCCTGGATCCCCTATGTGGTCCAAGGCCAGGATGGCTGACGGTGCCCCTTGGGGGATGCCTTCCAGAAGCCCATGGAGGGTGGGTTCCCCCAAATCGCGGAATATGGCGGCCACGCCTTGGTGGTTCAGGCCTTCCAGGGCGTCGAAGGCCTTCCTGGGCAAGGCCTTCGGGGGTGTGCCCAGCCTTTTGGCCCGGGCCCTTATCTCCTCGGTTGCCGGGTCGCGCCTGCCTTCCAGGACGTACAGGGCCCTCAGCAGCCCGCCCCTGGCCCTGAGCGCCTCCAGCACGGCCCTGGGGCCAAGGATCAGGCCCTCGCCCTCCAAAGTGGCGAAGGGCGGGGCCAGGGGCCCCGCCCTTTCGGCCCTTCCCCCGCTTGCGGACTTGGGGCCGCTTTCCCCGGGCCTTGCCTTGGGGCCGATCCTACGGCTTGCGGCCGGCCGCCTTCCGCCTTGGTTTCCCCCCGGCTCCCTGTCTCTCGCCACGGCGCCCCCCAGGACTTAGTCGAAGAAGTGGTCCCAGAAGCCCGAGTCGGCCTCCATGGGAGGGCCCACGCCCTTGGTTATTATGGTCCCAAGCTGGGCCTCGGCGTCGTTGAACTGGTCGTTAACCACCAGGAAGTCGAACATGCCCCTGTAGGACAGTTCCTCTCTCACCCTGGTGAGCCGTTCCTCCATGGACTCCGGGGTCTCGGTGTTTCTCGCGAGCAGGCGCTTTTTAAGGACCCTGAAGCTGGGGGGGACTATGAAGACAAGGACCGCGTCGGGGTCCATGGCCTTGATGTTGGACGCCCCCACCACGTCCACGTCGGCTATGACGCTTACGCCCAGACGGAGCTTTTCGTCGATGAGGCGCCTGGAGGTCCCGTAGGAGCAGCCGAATGTCCGGGTCCACTCCAAGAACTCGCCCGCCCCGGCCATGCGGTCGAACTCCTCTTGGGAGACGAAATGGTAGTCCCTGCCGTCGATCTCCCCTGCCCGTGGCGGCCTGGTGGTGAGGGACACGGAGTAGGCGATCTTATCCTCGCCGAAGTCGGCCCTCAGGGCGTTGATGAGGGAGGACTTGCCTGAGCCGGAGGGGGCGCTTATCACGACGAGTTTTCCCTGCATGTTCCCCTTTCCGGCCTCGGGGCCCCCGTTGGTCCCGGCACGGCCGGGGTTCGGGGCCTTGGGCCCCCTCCGCCCTCAGGGCCGGCCTAGGGGGCGACCGTCGGCTCCGCGGCCCTGGCCGCCTGCTTTTTCGCGCCTTTCCCGCCGTCCTTCCCGGGGGCGTCCAGCGGGTGCCCGGCGAAGGCCTGGTTGTACCTCTCGGTCAAGGTCTTTATCTCGGTCGCGGCCTCTATGACGTGGTTCGAGGCGGTGACTATCACCGAGCGGGTCTTGTGCCCCTGGCAGGCGTCCACCAGGCGGCCGGCCTTCGCGGCCGCCTCCCGCAGCCTCCTGACGGGGTTGGAGTTGGGGCCCACTATGGCAACCACCTGGCTCGCCTCGACCACGTTGTTGTAGCCTATGTTTATGAGGCGGTAGCGGCCGCTATTCGACATTTAACACCTGTTCGCGGATTTTTTCCAGCTCCGACTTGAAAGACAGTACCAGCTCGGTGATTGGGAGCGACTGGGACTTGGATCCCATGGTGTTGGCCTCCCTCAGGAGCTCCTGGAGCAGGAACTCGAGCCTGCGGCCCACGGGGCCCTCCTGGCAGAGTATCTGGCGGAAGTTCTTGACGTGGCTCGCGAAACGGGTGATCTCCTCCGTGATGTCGAGCTTCTCCGCGAGTATGGCCGCCTCCTGGGCGAGACGCGCGGGGTCGAGCACCGTCTCGGCGAGTTCCTCCAGCCTCGCCTGGTAGCGCTTGGTTATGGCCATGGGCTGGTTCTGGGCTATGGCCTTTAGCTCCTTGTGGGTTATCTCGAGATCGTCCAGGCGCCTCTCGATGTCGGCCTGGAGCAGCGCCCCTTCCGATACCCGCATGGAGATGAGCTGGGCCACCGCCTTCTCGGCCAGGGCCTTGAGGTCCTCCCAGAGCTTGTCCGGGTCCTTGTCCTCCAGGGGGTTGGGCCCGTCCGGGCTGAGGAAGACCCGCTCCAGCCGCAGAAGGTGCCCCATGGTTATGGGCCCCGGGAGGCCCAGGTCCGACCTCACGTTCTCCAGGGCGTCCCTTAGCTTGCGGGCGGCAGGCAGGTTGGGCGCGAGATCCATGCCGTCCTGGCCGGCCTGGAGGTCCACCTGCAGCCACAGCTCGACCCGGCCGCGGCTCACGCCCGCGTTTATCAGCTTCTTGAGGGATTCCTCCATCGAGCCCAGGAAGTGGGGCATGCGGACGACGAACTCCCTGTAGCGGTTGTTCAGGGTCTTTATCTCTAGCCTCGCGCGTTGGCCCATTATCTCGCCAGCGGCCGCGCCGAAGCCGGTCATGCTCTTTATCATGGTTGCCTTTCCGGTCCCTGCCTTTCCGTGCGGAAGTAACTCTCCCGCATGCGTCCGAGGGCCTCCTGCACCTCCGGGGCCAGGTAGTCCCGGTAGCTCCAGGGCAGGGCCCTGAAGGCCTTGTTGCGGTAGAGGAGGGTGAGTTCCCCCCAGACGCCCTTTCCCAGGTACAGGCGGTGCCCCGAGAATTTCCCCGTGGAGAGCACGAGCCCCCCGGAGAACACGTAGCCGGGATCCAGGTTCACCCGCCTTCTGCCCCCCACCGAGCCCAGGCGCTCGAGTTCCATGGCGTGGAGTTTCAGATCCACCAGGGCCTCGGGCGGCAGGTGGTTGGGGAAGGACAGGTACCTCTTGACAAGCCCCGGGCCCATCTCCGGGGTGTAGTAGTCCGTGTCGGTCATGGGGAAGTCCCGGCTCTGGATGTCCGGGTTCCCGAGGATGCCGCCAGCGAAGCCCCTCGCGAGTTCCCCCACGCACTCGTCCAGGAGGCCCGGGTCCCCGGCGTAGGCGGCCAGGAACATCTTCATCGTGGGCGGTTTCTTGAGAACGCTCAAAATCCGAACTCCAGGGCCGGGGCCATGGGCCCCGGCCCCCGGCTGGCCCCTGGATAGGGCGGTGTCAGGGCGTCAAGGGATTTTAGCACATTTGCGGGGCGGCCGCGGGCTTTTCGCCCCAAGGGCCTCAGGCGGGCGCGAACAGGGGCTGGCCGCCCCTGGGGTCGGCGGCCATGAGCCTGAGCCCGAACAGGGTGCCCGGGCGCACGCTCTCCGGAAGGCCGTGCAGCTCCACGTCCAGCATGTAGTCCGTCACGCAGAGCCATGTCCTGTCCCCCTTGCGCTCGTAGGCGAGGGCCTCGAAGGTGTCGCCCACCTTCTTGGAGAGCAGGCAGAGCAGGAAGTAGCGCTCCCTCGCCTGCTGGGCCCGGTGCACGGCCTTGAGGAGCCTCTCCTGGGCGAGCGCCTCCCGCTCCATGGAGGCCCTGTCCAGGAAGGCGGGGACCCTCGCGGCGAGCGAGCCTATCTGGCGGTGGACCAGCATGTCGAAGTAGCGGCGCATGGGCGAGGTGAAGAAGGTGTAGGCCTGGAGCCCCAGGCCCCTGTGCCTGGAGGGCGACAGGCTGATGCCCGAGCGGCCCAGCCTGCGCCTGAGCGCGAGGTTGTGGGCGAAGAGCTCCCTGGGATCCTCCGGCGGCGGCGGATCCTTGGGGGCGTTCCCGCCCCCCTGCCTGAAGAGCAGCTGGTAGCGGTAGGGGCAGGGGAAGTTCTGATCCCTCAGGGACATGGCGGCCAGGTTGTTGGCGACTATCATGAGCTCGCCCAGCATGACGTAGGACAGGGTGTCGAAGGTGAGCAGGCTGAAGTTTATCGTGCCGTCGGATCCCACCCTGAGCTGCCGCTGGGGCAGGTTGAAGAGGAAGCCCCCCTGGCCGAGCCTTTTTTTCAAAAACGCCTTGGATATGGCGTGGAGGCCCCTCAGGGTTTCCCCCAGGCGGCCCTGGCCCTCCATCTCCCTGTCGGCCTCCCGGAAGGTGAGGTGCCTGTCCACGCTCACAAGGCTCCTTTTGAACGAATGGCGCAAGGGCCTGTGGTCTTCCGTGAGATCTATGAGCAAGGAGAGCGCGGGCCGCGGCCTGTCGCACTTCCTGAGGCTCAGAAGCGAATCCGTGAGCCCCTGCGGGAGCATGGGATGGCAGCCGTCCGGCAGATAGATGGAGGCGGCCTGGAGCCTCGCCGCCTTGTCCAATGCCGAGTTGTGGCGGATGAAGGCGGTGGGGTCGGCTATGTGGATGCCAAGCCTGATGCCCCCGTGGGCCCTGGGCTCAAGGCTCAGGGCGTCGTCGTACTCCATGGCCCCTTCCGAGTCCACGGTGATTGCGTAGGAGCCGCTAAGGTCAAGCCTCCCCTGGAATTCCTTGCCTGAAGGGTTTGACGCGAGCCCGGAAAGCCTTTCGGCCTCCCCCATGGCGTCGGCGGAAAAGCCCAAGGGCAGCCCGAGGCGCCTCAGCTCCAGGTTCTCGTGGGGCGAGAACTCCCCGATTGAGACGAGGGCCTGGAAGGCACCGGCCGGGTCGGGGGTAAAGCCCAGTGCCCCCAAAAGCCTGGGGTACTCGGGAGGCGCCCCCTTTCCGTCCTCGGATATGGCAAGGTCCGTCAGATGGCCCAGGAACTCCTTCTTGCGGAAGGGCTCGCCCTTGGGGGACTTTCCGCCGATTCTGAGCGCCAGCCACTCGCCGCCCTCCACGAGCGCCCTCTCCCTCGCCCTTGCCTCCTCCCTTTCGGCCTCCGCCTTCAAAAGCAGTTCCTTGGGGTTGCGGATTGCCGCGGCCGGCTTGAACTTGAACCTTGTGCCGTCCCGGTGGACGGCCCTCATGACGGCAGAGACGCCGTCCGGGCCGAGATCCGCGCCCAATGCCAGCTGCGCAAGATAGGGGTAGGGATATTCCCGGCCCTTGGGCCCGGGCGACGCGTCCTTGTCCGGCCTGCCGTCTGCCGGGGCGTTAAAAATGGTGTCCTCCGGGGCGTCGGCGGGATCCTTGGGCGCAATGGGGGGCGCGTTGTTCGGTGAGGCTTTTTGGGAGGCGTTAGGCGAATCCATTGGCGAATATATCGGCGAGCCGTTTTGCGAATCGGGCCCTTGGCCGTCGTCTTCCAAAAGCTCCCACAGTGTCGCGAGATCCACCTTTGACGCAAGGGCCTCGCGGCGCCGGCCCACTTCCTTGAGAAGGCCCTCCCTCGCGGCGGGATCGCCTGGCTCCCCCTCTTGGCTGACCACCAGGGCCCTTGAGGGGTGGAGCCTCATGGGGCGCCCGTCGCAGTCGAGTTCCAGCCTGCCGCCGGGATCGTCGGTCGGCTTCGCGAAGGCCAGGCGGAAGGCGTTGTCTTTGAGGAACTCAACAATCATGAGGGGCCACCGTCCAAGGGTTTGCGGGGATTGACATAGGCATCCCCGATTGTATCCGATTCCCCATGCTTTTCCCCGACATTTCCGGGTTGTCCCGGTTCCCCATGCTTTTCCCCGACATCCTCGCTCGGCCCCGGTTCCCCATAATCGCCCCCGCCCCCCCAATCCCCATCGCCGTCAATCCCGCCCGAGGCCTCCTCTTGTATCGCGAACTGAAGGGCGTGCAGCCTCGCGTACTCGCCGCCCTTTTGCAAAAGCCCCTGGTGGGATCCTTCCTCCACGACCCGGCCGCCCTTGATGACGGCGATGCGGCTAGCGTTCCTCACGGTCGAGAGCCTGTGGGCTATGACAAGGGTGGTCCTCCCCCTGGAGAGGTTCTCGAGCGCCTTCTGCACCTGCTTCTCGCTCTCGGCGTCAAGGGAGGAGGTGGCCTCGTCCAACACCAGGACGGGCGAGTCCTTGAGAATGGCCCTCGCTATCGCGAGCCTCTGCCGCTGGCCGCCGGAAAGCTTGCCGCCCCTTTCCCCTATGGGCTCGTCGTAGCCCTTGGGGAGGGCCCCTATGAAGCCGTCGGACAGGGACGCCCTCGCGGCCGCCTCGATCTCGCTAATCCCCGCGTCGGGCTTGCCGTAGGCGATGTTGTCCCGCACGCTCGCGTCGAAGAGCCAGGTGTCCTGGCCCACCATCGCGACCTGCGAGCGCAGGAAGGAAAGCTCCAGGGTCTTTATGTCGATCCCGTCGATAAGGACGCTGCCCGAAACGGGATCGTAGAAGCGGCTCAGGAGGTTCGCGAGCGAGGTCTTGCCCCCGCCGGAGGGGCCCACAAGGGCAAGGGTCTCGCCCCGGGGCACGACGAGGCTCACATGGGAGAGCGCCTCCCGGCCCGGCTCGTAGGAAAAGGTCACGTCCCTGAACTCTATCCCGCCGGAAAGCCTCTCCGGGTGGGCCGCCGGTTCCGCTGGCGAGCTCACGCCTATTGGCGTGTCGAGCGCCCCGAATATGCGCCTCGCGGCGGACAAGCCCGTCTGCGCCTCGTTGTGGAGCCTTGTGAGCCTCTTTAGGGGCTCGTAGAGCAAGAGGAGGGCCGTCATGAAGGAGAAAAAGGTGCCCGGGGTGGATCTCCCGGCTATGACCTCGCGGCCGCCGTACCAGATGACTGCCGCGACGCAGACCCCGCCAAGTATCTCCATCACGGAAGACGAGAGGCTCCTCACCGTCACTGCCCGCATCAGGTTGTCCACGTTGCGGCGGCACTCCTTGGCGAAGCGGGCTATCTCGTGGTCCTCCCGGTTGTGGGACTGGACCACCCTCACGCCCTGGAAGGTCTCGGTAAGGACCGTTATGAGGGATCCCATTATCAGCTGGGATCCGGTGGCGAGCCTCCTGAGCCTTCTCCCGAAACGCGCGATGGGCCATATGGCGACGGGCAGCGCCACCACCCCGCAAAGGGCGAGCACCGGATCCCTGAGTATCAGGACGGTTATGAGCCCTACGACCTTGCACACGTCCATCACCAGGCCGGTCACCACCTGGGTTACCGAGTTCTGCACAAGCGAGACGTCGTTCACCACGCGGCTTATGAGCTCGCCCGAGGGGTTCCTGTGGAAAAAGGAGAGCGACTGGCGCTCCACGTGGGAGTAGAGCCCGACCCTTATCTCGTTGACTATCGTGTAGCCCACCTTGTTCATGAAGTAGGACTGGAAGAACGAGAAGACCCCGGTCGAGCCGTACACCGTGAGCGTGAGTATGGTAAGGCTGTTCAGAAGCGAGAGATCCCGCTCGAAGAAGACGTGGTCCAAGAGCGGCTTTATGAGCCAGGCCATGCCCGCGGTGGAGAGCGCCGCGAGCCCCATGGAGAGGACCGCGAGCGCGAGCGTCTTCGCGTGGGGCCTGAGGTAGCCCAGGAGCCTTCTCGCGTCGTCCTTCTCGTCCCACAGCCTGGGCGGGGCCTTTTTGGGGGCATCGGGCGAGGCGTCCGGGCTCGCCCCTTCCGGCAAGGCCTTGTCATTGCTGCCTGTCTTGGCTCTGTCAGGGCCTGCCACTTGCGGCCTCGCTCGCGCCCTTTGGGGACGCGTCATTCGTTGCGGGGGCACCGCCCAAGGCCGGGGCGTTTTCAGGGTTATCCTTGGGATCTTTGCCTTTCCCTATGATTTCCTCCAATATGCCGAGCGCCTTCCTGGAGGCCCCAGGGCCGCCCAGGGCCTTCCTCACCTTGGAAAGCTCGTGAAGGGCCAGGGCCCTCGGGGGCCCGGGCACAAGCAAGGGGGCCGCGGCGTTGGCCAGGTTTTCCGGCACGCAGTCGTCCTGGAGGTATTCGGGGATGGCCCTGCGGCCGAGCAAAAGGTTGGCCGCGGCCGCGAAGGGGACCCTCACAAGTGCCCTCGCGAGAAGCCAGCTGAGCTTGCTCACCTTGTAGGCCACAACCATCGGCGTGTCCAGTATGGCGGCCTCCAACACCGAGGTGCCGGATGCCAGTATGGCCGCGTCCGAGGCGCCCAGGATCTCCCTTGAGCCCCTGCGGAGTATGGTGAGCCTCCCCCTCAGCCTGGGGTAGGGGGCCAGGGCGTCCCCCAGGTCCTGGTCCCCGATTATGGGGGATAGCGCGAGCGTGGGCCTTAGGCCAGGGACCCTTTGGAGCAACAGGTCGGCCGCGCCGAATACGGCGGGCGCCAGATGCCTGAACACCCCCGGCCTCGAGCCGGGGAGTATCGCGAGGGCAGGGGACGCCGGATCGAGCCCCAGGGCCTCCCGCAGGGAGGCCCTGGGCGCGGGCCTGATCTCGTCGAAGAGGGGGTGCCCCACAAGATCGCAGGACACGCCCCTTTTTCGGTAATAGGCCTCCTCGAAGGGGAATATGAGCGCCCTGCGGGTGGCGTACTTGCGCAGGGTCTCGATGCGCCGCTCCCGCCAGGCCCACACCTGCGGGCAGACGTAGTAGAGCACCGGGACCCCCATGGCGTGGCAGGCCTTGGCTAGCGGGAAGTTCAGGTCGGGTGAGTCTATGAGCAGGGCGGCCGCGGGTTTTTCCCTCGCTATCGCCTTTTTGAGCTTCCTCAGGACCCCGAGCACCCTGAAAAGGGATCCGATGGCCTCGGTAAAACCCATGACGGCCGTGTCCCTCAGGTGCGCGACCAGCTCGCAGCCGTTCTCCCGCATGAGGTCCCCGCCCAGGCCGAAAAAAGAGAGCCCTGGGTCCGAGAGCCCCGCCTCCTTGAGGACCTGCGCCCCGTGCATGTCGCCCGAGGGCTCGCCCGCCGAGCAGAAAACCCTGACGGGCCCCGCGGCCCGAACGCCCGGTCCTTCCGTTGGGGCCATGGGGGCTAGCCCCGGGCCGTGGCCGGGGGCTCCAGCCAGGCGAGCAGGGCCATGCCCGCTTTGTCCGCGATGGAGACGCAGCGCTCCCGCTCGAGCATTATGAGCCCCCTCGCGTCCAGCGCGAGGCCCGCGCAGTTGAGCCCCGCCAAGAGCTCGAGTGTGGGCGGCCCCACCACCGGGAGATCCAGGCGGAAGTCCTGGGTGGGCTTCATGACCTTGGCGACGGCGATGGGCCTCTTGGAAAGGGCGGCCCCCCTGCGGATGGTCGCGTCCGTGCCGTCCGCGCCCTCAAGGGCGACGGCTATCAGGTCGGATACCACGACCGTCTGGCCCACGTCGAGACGCCCCAGCTCGCGGGCCACCCGGAAGGCGAGGGAGAGATCCTCCAGCAGGGCGGGCCCGGGCTCGACCGAGCCAAGCCGCCCGGGTTTCACCAGAAGCTGCGGGGCGAGATCGGTAACCGACACAAGGGGGAGGCCCTTGTTCTCCAGATAGCGCCCGAAGGCCCTTAGGATCGTGTCGGTCTGGTAGTCCGGGAGCCCCTCCATGAGGTCCTGGGCGTCCTCGTCCGGGTCGTAGCGCTCGAGCACGCTCTCCCGGGAGACCCCGCCAGCCATGGAGACGCTGGATACCCCAAGCCTTAGGAAGAACTCCGCCATGGGCCTGAGCCTTCCGAGGGGGAACTCCGCGTAGTGGTCGGCGAGGGCCCTGAGCCCCGCCCCGGTCTCGCCCTCGAGGCCGCAGATCGCGAGCGGCAGGCCCATGGCCTTCACGGCCCTGGCGACCACAAGCGGCAGCTCCCTGTTCCCGGCGATGAGCCCCACCGGCGCGCTCACCGGTAGACGCCCCGTTCGGAGGCGCGGTAGAAGCCCACGATGTGCCTGGCCTCGGGGGAGTCCCCGCATTTTTCCAGGACCTCGTCCAGGACCCCCTGGAGGGGCTTGTGGTTGTGAAGGAGCCTGTGGGCGAGGGTTATCGCCTTTACGGCCTCGGGGCTGAAGCCCTTGCGCTTCAGGCCCACAAGGTTCGGCGAGAGCATCATCTTGTCCCTGAGCCCGGCTATTATCATGTAGGGCGGGACGTCTTTCACTATGCCGCTCATGCCGCCTATGAAGGCGTGCATGCCCACCCTCACGAACTGGTGGATGGCCGACGATCCGCTGACCGTCGCCGAGAAGCCCAGGCTCACGTGGCCCGCGAGCACGGCGAAGCTCGAAAGTATCACCTCGTCGTCCAGGTGGCAGTCGTGGGCTATGTGGCAGGTGGCCATTATGAGGCAGCCGTTCCCTATGCGGGTGGCGCCGCCGCCGTTCACCGTGCCCCGGTGGATGGTCGCGGACTCCCTCACTGTCACGTTGTCGCCGATTATGAGCTGGGTGGGCTCGCCCGCGTACTTGGTGTCCTGCGGGTCGGTCCCGAGGCAGGCGAAGGGGTAGACCCGGCAGGACTTGCCCAGGATCGTGTCCTTCTCGATCACGGCGTGCGCGAGTATCTCGGTGTCGTCTCCCAGGACCACCCTGGGCCCCACCAGGGCCCAGGGTCCCACGGATACGCCCGTGCCCAGCTCGGCGGTCTTGTCGATGATTGCGGTGGGGTGAATGCCCATGGCTTAAGGTTACGGGTCCCTCGTTTGGGGTGGCTTTCGTGATGGATTGCGGGCTTTGACCGGGCCCTCAGAAGGTGCCCGTTATCTCCGCCTGGGAGGCCTTGGCCCCGCCCACCGAGGCGTGGGCGCTCATCTTCCAGGCCCTGGAGCCAAGCCTCACGACCTTGGCCGAAAGGTCGAGGCGGTCGCCGGGCAGGACCGGCCGCCTGAACTTCACCTTGTCGCAGCTGGCGAAGTAGGGGATCCTGCCCACAAGGTCCACGTCCGCGAGGTCGGAGGGGCGGGAGCCCGGGTGCTCCCGGAAGGAGATTGCGAGGAGCAGGGCCGCGTTCTGGGCCATGGCCTCGAGTATCAGCACCCCGGGCATGACGGGGTGCCCCGGGAAGTGCCCCACGAAGAAGGGCTCCCCGATGCTTACGTTCTTGTAGCTGTCGATGGACTCCCAGGGGACAAGCCCGCTTATGCGGTCCACCAGGAGGAAGGGATGGCGGTGGGGCAGGTATTTCTCGATTTCGCTTATGTCGTGAGGGCTCATCTGGGCTTCTTTGTCAAAGACTGTTGTGCGTAGGGCTGATAAACCAAGGCAATGCCAAATGCTTGTGCTTGTGCTTGTGCTTGATGAAAGCTTTTACGGGGCTTTCGGCCCTTCAGGGCTTTTCGCGCTTGTCGTCCTTCGCGGCCTTCTTGGGTTTCGCAATCTTTTCGGGCTTTTGGGGCTTTTGGGGCTTTTCCGGGCCGTCTTCCCCAAGCCCGGGGCCCCCTTCCCCGTGGAAGGCCTTTTTCAGCCCGTCGAAGTCCCGGCTCTTCTTGAAGGCCGCGAGGAACCTCTGCAGCAGCGGCAGCTGGCGGCGGGCCAGGCCTATGTCGCGGAGGTATTCCTCCATGGGCCTCGCGGGCGTCCCGCCCCAGGCCTTGCGGCCCGGGGGGACCCTTCCGGTAACGCCGGATTGGCCGGTGATTATCGCGTCGTCGCCCACGGATACCCCGTGGGACAGGCCGGCCTGGCCCAGGAGGAAGACCCTGTCGCCCACCTCGGCGTGCCCGCCCACGCCCACCTGGGACACCACTATGGCGTCCCGGCCGATTTTGGCATTGTGGCCAATCTGGGCGAGGTTGTCCAGCTTCGTGCCGGGCCCTATGACGCTGTCCTCCACGAAGCCGCGGTCCACCGCCGTGAGCGAGCCCATCTCCACGTTGTCGCCTATGGAGACCGAGCCCAGGTGGGCGTTGCGGTAGTGGAGCAGCCTGTCGGCCTCGGGCACGGGCACCTGGGTGTAGCCGAAGCCGTCGCCGCCTATGACGCAGCCCGAGTGGATGACGCAGTTCGCGCCGATCCTCGCCCTCCACCTGACGGTAACCCTCGGGTGGAGGATGGTGTTGGCGCCAATCTCGGCCTCGTCTTCCAGGAAGGCGTAGGGGCCGATGAGCGACCCGGGCCCGATTTTCACGTTCTTGCCTATGTAGCAGAAGGGCCCGAAGGATACCCCCTCCCCTATCTGGCAGGAGTCCCTGTCCGCGTATAGCGGCTCCCCCTGGGGGAGTTTCGGCCTGAACTCGCGCTCGAGGGTGTTCAGGGCCGAGGCGAAGAGAAGCCTTGGGTTGCCCGTGAGCACGAAGGTCCCCACAAGCCCGGTGTTCCCCCGGAAGCCGCCCTTGAGCCCGGGGCTGGTCACTATGCCCTCCGCCCCGTTGTAGACCGCCGAGGCGAGATGCCCCTCCTCGGTCGCGAAGGAGAGCGAGCCGGGGCCCATGGACTCCCTAGCCCCGCAGACGGCGACCACAAGGTAGTCGGGGCCGGTTATGGCCGGGGGCTCGCCCGCGCCTTCCTTGAGGCCTGCGGCCGTGAGCTCCGCGCCCAGGGCGCGCCAGGCGCCTTCCATTAGCTCGGAGAGCCTGATGGCGTGGGGTAGTGGGAACAAGGGGCTTTACTCCCCGGGCCGGGCCTTGCGGCCCGGCCCTAGGTTACGGGGCGGGACGGGCTACTTGCCGCTGTCCAGCCTCTTGGTGACCTCGGCGGTAATCTCGTACTGGGGCTCGACGAACAGCACCCCGCCCGAGCCGGCCTCGAGGACCAGGGTGAACCCCTTCTCCCTCGCGAGGCCCGCGATGATTTTCTCGGCCTTCTCGCCTATGGGGGCCATGGCGTCCTGGTAGGCCTTCTGCATCTCGTCCGTCGACTTCTGGGCCTGCGCCTTGAAGTCCTCGACCTCCTTCATCAGGTCCTGGTTCCTCTTGTCGAGGGCGTCCTGGGTGAGGGTGGAGGCCTGGCGCCTGAGATCCTCGCTCTTCTTCTCCAGGTCGTTCGATCTCTTCTCGAGGTCCTTTTTGAGGATGTCGTACTTGCTTTGGAGCTTGCTGTTGGCCGCCTTGCCCTGCTTGGAGTTGGCTATGGCCTGCATGACGTTGACCACGCCGACTGTGTAGGCGGCAGCCGAGGGCTGGGCTTGCGCCCCCCGCGCGCCGAGGAACGCGAGAACGCTCACGATCGTTAAAAGGACTAGGCATGTCTTGGTCATGTAATGGATACCTCCGATGGGTCTTTTGGGTATGTGTTCTTCCCGGCCAAGGGATCCACGATGGCCGGGGGTTCCGTTCTTCCGGGTGCCGCGGCGGCCATGGGGGTTCCATTTCGCCCGGTTGGGCCGGGGCCCCGTCGCCGCCCCCGAAGGAAAACCGCAAAAAAAGCCTTCACCCCCCTAGGCCTGGGCCCGGGCAAGGGGGAATCCGGCTTGTTTCCGGAAAGGCACGGGCTTCGCCCGAGCCTTAATCCTTAATTATAGCACAACTTGGGCCGCCAGGCGAGGGAAAAAATCCGAAAAAGGGGGGCTTCCAAGCCCTTCCGGGCCATGGCCATGGGGGCCGGGGAGGCCGCGGGCCTCACTTCTTCTTGCCGTCCAGGCCCAGGGTAACCTCGTTGGTTATGTCCACCACGGCAATCCCCGGGCCCGAGAAGAGCACGGCGTTGTCGGTCCCGTTCTCCACCACCGCCAGGTAGTTGCCCTTTTTGGCCAGATCCTGGACAACCTTCTCGGCCCTCTGGTAGAGGGGCAGCATGCCCTTCTCCACGGTTGCCCGGAAGTCCTGGTTGGCCTTCTCGGTCTCCTTGTCGAAGGCCTCTAGCTCCTTGGTAAGGGCCACCCTCTTCGACTCCCGGTCCTTTTCGGACATGGAAGCCTGGTTCTGGTTGAACTCGTTGGCCCTGCGCTCGAGGTCCTTGCCCTTGTCGTTGAGCCTTGTGCGGGTCTTCTCGTACTCGGCGCCGAACTTGCCATTGAGCGACTTGCCCTCGGAGCTGGCATCGATGGCCTTGCCCATGTCCACGACGGCTATGGTCCCGTCCGGGCCTTGGCCGCTCATCTTGGGAGGGGCCTGGGGCGGGCCCTTGACGGGTTCCTTGTCGGCGGCCTTCGCGGGGGCCTTGTCAGGGGCCTTGGGCTTGGATTGGGCGAAAAGCCCCGTGGAAAGGGCCCCCGCGAGGAAGAACCCCAGGGCTATGGCGAGAAGGGCCTTTGGAAGGGTGCTGGTCGTCATGCGTGTCTCCGGTATGGTTTTGGTGGGTGGCCCGCGCCCAGGGGGGCGCGGGCAAAAAGAAATTACAACATTAGGCCCAGGAGATGCAACGTAAATTCTGGGAGGACCCACCTTTGGCCGGGACCTTTGCCAGGCGCCTGGGCCGGCGTATAATGGAAATCGGGACCTGGCGGGGCAATCCCTCCCGGTCCCCCGGGCGGGATTGCCCGCCCGGACGCCGTCGGAAGACATGGGAGGTGGATGCATGCCAAATACGCCCATAGGCCCGGCCATCCGGGGAATGACGGTTGCCCTCGCCCTTGCGCTCGCGTCCTTCGTCGCGGCGGGCCCCGTCGCGGCCGCCCAGCCCGCGACCGGCGGGAACGCCGGCCAGGCTGTCTTCAGCATGGAGCCGGCGGAGGGCGACAGCCCCGAGATTTTAAAATACAAAGCCGCCCTGCGCCTTTTCAGCGGGGCCCAGGCCGTCCACCAGCTCACCAGGAAATGCCAGTCCGAGGCGGCCTGGAAGGGCTACGAGAAGAGGAACGGCAACACCCTCGCCCAGGTGGTGAAGAACTTCAAGCTGGGCGGGGGCCTGGGCAAGCCGCAGAAGACCGCCATAGACGCCTACGCCGATGGCCAGGTCAAGGAGGCCCTCTCCGAGAAGAACTGCGACGGGATCCTGCGGGACATAGGCTCCCAGGAGTGGGACATCTACTCGGGCAGACGTTTCAGCGAGGACTACGCGATCATAAAGTCCAAGTGACCCAAGGCCTCGGAAATGGCGGGGCCCCTTTCCGGGGCCCCGCCGCCCTGGTTGGTTCCGGCATTGCGCCCGGGCCAAGGCCGGCATTGCGCCCTGGCCCGGGTCCCCTTCAAGATCCCCTTCGAGCGACCGATTTTTCCAAATCAAGATCCCAAAAATATGGCTAAATTATAATTTTGGTTGCCATGTTCGGGGATCTTGTGCTAAAGTCCCGACTTATGGTAAAGCCCAAAGGATCGGATTGGGCATCGCTTGGGCCGGGTCCCTGCGATTGGGGGCGGCATTGGCCCTTGTCGGCCCTGATTTGGCCCTGATTTGGCCCTGATTTGGCCCTTATTTGGCCCTATTGACGGTTTTGTGATAATATCGGGGCCCCGGAAAGGCCCCCATGGCGGGGCCCGGGCCACCGACCGAAAAGATCCCCCCGCACCCAAGGGACGCGCGGGACCCCCGCCACACTCGGAGACTTCTATGGCTTACGACAAGAACATGAAGGTGCTCGTGGTCGACGACTTCCTGACCATGCGCCGCATAGTCAAGAACATCCTCAGGCAGCTCGGCATAAACAACATAAGCGAGGCCGAGGACGGGGTCAAGGCGGCGGCTTTGTTGGAGATCGACAAGTTCGATCTCATAATCTCCGACTGGAACATGCCCAACATGACCGGCATCGAGCTCCTGCGGCACGTGCGCGGGACCGAGCACCTGAAAGACATCCCCTTCCTAATGGTCACGGCCGAGGCCCAGCAGGAGAACATCATAGAGGCCGTCAAGGCCAAGGTCTCCAACTACATCGTGAAGCCCTTCACCGCCGACACCCTGAACGAAAAGATGGAGAAGATCTTCTCCTAAGGGCCTCCTTGCGCAAGCCCTTGGCCCGCGGCCCTAGGGGGGAACTCACCATGCACCTTTCCGGGGCCACGGACATCATCTTCGGCGTGGGTGTCGCCCTCATGGGTTTCGCGGTGGGCAGCTTCCTGAACGTCGTCATCTACCGCCTTCCCCGGGAGGGGCTCTCAATCTGGCAGCCCCGCCGCTCCTTCTGCCCCGCCTGCCGCAACCAGATACCCTGGCACGACAACATCCCCTTCCTGAGCTACCTCTTTTTGCGTGGCCGCTGCCGCTTCTGCGGGACGCCCATCTCCGCCCGCTACCCCCTTGTGGAGCTTCTCTCCGCCATCCTCGCCTTCAGCCTCTACCGCAAGTACGGCATAACCTGGGAACTGTTGTTCTACTGGTATTTCGTCTGCGCGCTGACGGCCATCGCCTTCATCGACTCGGAGCTCATGGTCATCCCGGATCTCCTGGTGCTTCCCACCTACATCCTGGGCTTCGTCATAGCCGTCGTCACGCCCAACCCGGAGCTCACCGGGACCCTTGTGTGGGCCGCGCTCGACAGGGCGGGCTGGAACCCGAGGCTCATAAGCCTGGCAGGCTCGGTCATGGGCTTCGCCCTGGGCTTCCTGAGCCTGTTCCTG
The DNA here is from genome assembly GCA_031278475.1 of Deltaproteobacteria bacterium. Classification (GTDB taxonomy): domain Bacteria; phylum Desulfobacterota; class Desulfarculia; order Adiutricales; family Adiutricaceae; genus JAISMF01. Next base: position 4,550 of record JAITKK010000047.1, on the reverse strand, counting down.
GCCTCCAAGGCCTACAAGCTCTGGCGGGGGAAGGACGGGTTGGGGGCCGGGGACCCGCCCCTTTTGGGCCTTATCGGCATATTCCTGGGCTGGCGCTCCATATTCCCCATACTGTTCCTCTCCTCCGTGATAGGGCTCCTCTCCGTGATGCTGTCGCTCGCGGCGGGCAAGCTCCCCAGCCGGGGCGACCTCGGGGGCGTGCGCCTTCCCTTCGGGCCCTTCCTGGTGCTGGCCGCCCTGTTCTGGCTCTTCTACGGGGAGCCCATAATAGGCTGGTACGCCTCGCTCCTGACGGTCCAATGAGGGGCCTTGGGCCTAGGCTGCCAGGATGCCTTTGTCCCCCTGGGATTGCCCGATCCTCCCTAATCCTGCCCAATATCCCATAATCATCCCGAACAACCCTGACCCTCCCTAATCCCCGCCTGCGGCTTGCCCGGCCTTTAGCCAAGGCTAACAAAGGCCTTGCGCCAACGCTAACCAAAAAGTCCCTAATTATTGGCACGCTTTATGCTCATATCCACTGCGGCGGCCGACCCGGCAAATCCTGCCAGGGGCCCTGGAACGCTTGCCATGAAAAGGACGCGCGGACAATGAGCATAAACTCCATACTCTTCACCCAGACCTACCTGCGCTCCCCGGCGCTCCTTGAGGTCGGAACGAAGGAGAACAACTACGAGAGCCTTGCGGCCTACCTAGCCCAAGACCAAAGCCTCACCTCCGCGGCCACCAGCGCTTACGGCACGGACACGGTGGACCTCTCCCTCAACAAGGTGGCGACCAAGCTCATAACCGACCTTGCCGAGCTGACCGCCGAGACTATCGCCAAATACCCCGAGTTCCAGGACGAATACGTGATAGCCATCGTGGATACCGAAAACGGCGACCGCGAGGTGCGGGTCTACGAGCGCGAGGAGCTTATCGAGGCCTCGGGCGGGACCGACGAGGAGAAGGCGGCCATGCGGGAGGCCCTGGACAAGGAGCCCTTGGTGGTCTATGGCTCGGCGGACCAGCTGCCCCCAAGCTCGGAGAGCGACGCCGCAAAGGATCTGCTCGCCAAGGTGGGCGACTTCCTCACCACCAACGACAAACTTTTGGATCTTCTGGACACCTACGGTTATAACCCGTTCGATGCGATGAAATCGTAGCCTGTCCCTGATATTACCTTGCTTTGGCAGGGTTGTGGGCGCCGACGGGGGACTTACTTATTTGGTTACTTCGGCAAAAACCCCTTAGGCGTCATGTTTTGGCTTGTTCTGTTTCCTCCATTGTTTTCTTCCCTCCGAACCCCCGGCGTTTTTTGCGCCGGGGGTTTATTAACGGGGGCATGGGCAATGGCCTGCGGCTTGTCGCGCTTGATTGGGGGTTATCATAGGCATTGCGCGCGGGTTTACGGCAAATGCGGCCTTGGCCCAATCCAGGCATAGGCACGCAAAAGCAAGCCCCTTGGGGATATTCCCGATATTTAGGCATAACATGCCAAGGACCCAGGGAGCGTTCTTGGCGCCCTTGCGTCGCAAGCCATTGCAATCCAATGCAATCCCTTGCAATCCCTTGCAATCCAATGCAATCCAATGCAATCCCGTTAAGCCCCGGAAAATCCCACATTTCCCCTCACCCACTTAAGCTCGCCAAATTCCACCTAATTACTAATTCCTAATTTAAGCCTTCGCAAGACCGCCCTCTTTCCCTTGCCCGACAGAAACACTGCCCGCCCCCAAAAAGAAGCCAGCCCAATATGTTTGAGGTGTGGGTTGATGGCATTTTTTGCCGGTAAGGGAGGCCGTTTGCGGCATTTCCCTGTCGCCCCCTTCCTCTTCCCTCTCCATATCCCTGCCTCCGCCCCACCCTTGCCTGTTTCACCCAAGCGCCTGGGCTTCCCCTTTGGCACGCTTGGGTACCAAAACGCGGCCCCTTTTCCTGACAATGGGGCGGATCCCCAAAAAAACAACAAAATTGTGGATAATCTAGAGGATCCGGCACTTTTGGCCGCGCGGGGGCCTCATAACTATGGTATATTTTTTGAATAAATATGATAATTATATATATTCTAGACGTTTTATATGTAATTTAAGCATCTCATTTTTCTTGACATTGAAAGGCCGGAATCCCTATAATCGGTTGTTTTGCGCGAACCAGGGTGGCCCCGGCGCGGGGCCCAGGATATTGCGCATCCAAGTAGGGGCACATGCTGGCAAAGGCTGGTTTTAATGACGGTCGCTAAAGCGAGGCTCACCGAGGCGACCCTCACCCTTGACGACGGGGCGGTCTTCCGGGGCCGGCTGGTGGGGGATGTCCTCGAGGCCGTGGGTGAGGTGATATTCATCACGGCGATGAGCGGCTACCAAGAGGTATTGACAGACCCCTCCTACCACGGGCAGATAGTGGTATTCACCACGGCGCACGTAGGCAACTACGGCACGAACCCCGGTGTCAGCCAGGCCGAGAGGCCTCAGGCCGCCGGGGTTGTTTTTCATGAGCTGTGGCTCCCGGAGGCGGTCCACTGGGACTCCGGGGAGGGGCTCCCCGCCTGGCTCGCGAGAAACGGTGTGGGGGCCATGACCGGGGTGGACACCAGGGCCCTCACCTTGCACTTGAGGGAGAAGGGGGCCAGGAACGGGCTCATAGCCCCGGCTGGCGATCCGGCCGAAGCCCTTGCCAGGGCCAGGGCCATACCGCCCATGAGCGGCCAGGACCTGGCCATCCGGGTGGGCACCCAGAAGCCCTTCAAGCTGGAGGCCTTCCCGGCCGAGGGGCCCCGTTTCAAGGTGGCGGTCCTGGACTTCGGCATCAAGAAATCCATCCTTGACAGGCTGCGCTCCATGGGCATGGACCTTACCGTCTGGCCAGGGAGCACCGAGGCGTCGCACATCAAGGAGGACAAGCCCCAGGGGCTCTTCCTCGCGAACGGCCCGGGGGATCCCGCGGCCTGCACCTACGCGATCAAGGCGACCCAGGAATTTTTGGGCAGGATCCCGGTATTCGGGATCTGCCTCGGGCACCAGATTATGGGCCTAGCTGCCGGCGGGAAGACCTACAAGCTGCCATTCGGGCACCACGGGGCCAACCACCCGGTCCACTGCCTGGACACGGGGAGGATACTCATTACCAGCCAGAACCACGGGTTCTGCGTCGACCCTGACAGCCTTCCCCGGGGGGTGCGCGCCAACATGCGGAACCTCAACGACGACACGGTCGAGGGCCTGGCGTGGGACCAGGTGCCGGCCTTCTGCGTGCAGTTCCACCCGGAGGCGTCCCCCGGCCCCCACGACTCCCACGGGCTGTTCGCGGAGTTCCGCAGGATGCTGGTGGACCACAATGCCTAGGCGGCCGGACCTCGGGACGGTCATGATCCTTGGCTCCGGGCCAATAGTCATCGGCCAGGCCTGCGAGTTCGACTACAGCGCGACCCAGGGCTGCAAGGCCCTGAAAGAGGAGGGGCTGCGCCTGGTGCTTCTCAACTCCAACCCGGCGACCGTCATGACGGACCCGGGGCTTTCCGACCGCACCTACGTGGAGCCCATGACGGCGGAGGTGGCGGTGGGCATCATCAAGGCCGAGAGGCCCCAGGCCATACTCCCCACCCTGGGCGGCCAGACGGCCCTGAACCTCGCGATGGAGCTCCACTCCAAGGGGGCCCTGAAGGAGTACGGGGTCGAGATGATAGGCTCCGACCCGGATGTCATAGATATAGCCGAGAACCGGGAGCTCTTCCGCAGGACCATGACCAACCTGGGGCTCGACATCCCCGTATCGTCCCTCGCGCACACCGTTGAGGAGGCGGCGGACGTCGCCGCCCGCACGGGGTTCCCCGCCATAATCCGGCCCTCCTTCACCTTGGGCGGCACAGGTGGCGGGGTGGCCACCAACCACGAGGAGCTCCTTCTCCTGGCCTGGAAGGGCCTCAACGCGTCCCCCATCCACCAGATCCTTGTCGAGGAGTCCCTCATCGGCTGGAAGGAGATGGAGCTCGAGATGATAAGGGACAAGGCCGACAACGCGATCATAGTCTGCGGCATAGAGAACGTGGACCCCATGGGGGTCCACACCGGGGACTCGGTGACCGTCGCGCCCATCCAGACGCTGACCGACCCGGAGTACCAGGCCATGCGGGACGACGCCCTGAAGGTGGCGAGGGCGGTGGGTTTGAACGGCGGCTGCAACATCCAGTTCGCCGTGAACCCCATGACCGGCAGAAGGGTGGTCATAGAGATGAACCCCAGGGTCTCCCGCTCGTCCGCCCTCGCGTCCAAGGCCACCGGCTACCCCATCGCGAGGGTCGCGGCCAAGCTCGCGGTGGGCTACACCCTCCCGGAGCTGTTAAACGGCATAACAGGGAAATCCGCCTGCTTCGAGCCGGCCTTGGACTACTGCGTGGTGAAGGCCCCTAGGTTCAATTTCGAGAAGTTCCAAGGGGCATCTTCTATCTTAGGTCTGGAGATGCGCGCCGTGGGTGAGACCATGGCCCTGGGCGGTAACTACCGCGAGGCCCTGCAGAAGGCCCTAAGAGGCCTGGAAACCGGGCTAATGAGCTTAGAGCTTAAAGACCCTGT
>JAITKK010000022.1 GCA_031278475.1 Deltaproteobacteria bacterium | reverse complement strand
CACAAAGTGGTCGAAAATCTCGCTATTTTTGGCCTTTTCAATGGATTTTCATCTTTTTACGCTTGAATTGATCATGAAAAAAATGTAAATTGTATCGTAATTTAAAATAATGGCCCTTTTGGCATATATCTTTCCTATAACTTTGGGCTTTTTCCACCAGATATTGCTTAATTGGCCTCTCTTAATATGTAATCGTTCACGGTGGGGCTGGCTGATTGCCGGCAACTTTTTCGCTTTTGACAGGCCTCATTGGGATTAATTGTTTAATAATTGGCATATTTAGAATATATGGTTTCAGTTTATTGTTTACTGTTTACTGTTTCACCGGTTTCTTATTTGTCATGGCTGTATTCCGGCCCCTATGCGGCTCTTGGTTAAAAAAGACCGCTGTCGTCGCTTTCTGAGCCGCCCCGGCCCTTGCCTGTGTTAACGGATATGCTTCCTCCGTCAGCCCTTATCTAGGGACGGAGGCGGCGCCCAAAAGGATCCATGAACTACGAAAGCTTTTTCGGCCTGAGGGAAAGGCCATTCCGCAAAGCCCCGCAGGAGAGGTTCCTCTTCCCGCGCGCGCCCTTCCTTTCCCTTACCCAGGCCCTCTCCCAGGAAAAGAAGCCAAGGGTCGTGATCCTTTCGGGGGGCCACGGGCACGGGAAGAGCCTGAGCCTGCTCTGCCTGCCTTTCGCCTTGGGCGAGGGCGTGGAGCTGGCCATTGTGTCCAGGGGCGCGCCAACCCTCCAGGGGATACTCACCGAGGCCCTGCTCTCCCTGGGCCTCGCTGGGACGCTTCCCCCGGACGCCCCCGAGGAGACCCTTCTGGGCATCTACCAGAGCGTGGTGTCGGGGCTCATGGACGAAGGTCTCTCCTTCGTCCTGGCGGTGGACGACGCCCAGAGATTGTCCCAGGACACCCTGAGGGACCTTGAGTCCTTGGTGTCACTGGAGCCCTCCTGGGAGGGAAGGGCCACCCTGCTGCTCGCCTGGGAGGTGGGGCCGACGCTCCCCAAGGCGGCATTGTCCTCCAAGCCCCTGGTGTTCGCGCTCGGTCCCCTGAGCGAGGAGGAGCTCAAGGGCTATGTGGCCCACCGCCTGCTGGTGGCGGGGAGGAAAACCAAGCTGTTCCCCCAGGACGCCCTTAGGGCGCTGCACTCCCAGGGGAAGGGCGACACCCTGCTAATAAACGATCTCGCCGAGAGGGCCCTCATGACCGCCTGGGCCGCGGGCAAGAAGGAGGTGTCCGCCGCGCACGTCCTCCAGGCCAAGGCCTCTTTGGAGAACCCCATGCGGGTGAGGGAGGAGGGGGCCAGGGTCGCGGCCGGCCTTGAGGCGGGCCGCGACCGCATCAGGGCGATGGCCGGGAAAACCCCGCTCATAACCCTGGGGGCCATCTGCCTCGCGGCGCTCTTGGTGACGGGCTACCTGCTTATACCCAAGCACGACTCCGAGTCCTCGGAGGCGGCCCTCGCCCGGGGGCCTGTCGCGGCCGCGAAGGCCCCCGGGCCCGTTGCCCCGCCTGTCCCCGCAGGGGAGGCCATCCCGGCCGCCGAGCCCAAGGCCGCGCCAGCGGACGGCCCTGGGCTTGGGCTGCCAACACCGCCCTCCGCCATACTGTCGCTTCCCAGGAACGGGCTGGCCCTGGTGGTCGACCGCAGCATCACCATGTCCCGGCTCTGGCAGGGTGGCATAGCCGGGCCCGGGCTAAAGGCCGAGGTCGCGCTCCCCGAGATAAGCGCGCCCGGGCTATATCTTGTGGGAAGGCCCCAGAGCCGCACGCCCCTTATCTTCCAATACCCGCCGGCAAAGGAGATCCCCAAGGAGGCGAGCCTCAGGCTGTGGAAGCAGGTGGAGAGCTTCCTGCCCCAGGACATCCTGCCCCTCGTGGTGGGCGAGGGACCCGATCTCAGGAAGGCTGCGCCGGCCAAGCTAGGGGACGCAATCAGGGACAGGCTCAAGGCCTGGACCCGGTCCCAGGAGCTGAACCTGCCGGACGAGCTGGCCTCGCTCTACGCCCCGGAGTTCAACTTCTTCGAGCCGGGCAGGAAGGACAGGACCATACTCAGGGAGAACTTCCGCCAGGCCCTGGCCTCCGAGATGCGCACCTCGGGCGAGGTCAGGCTCACGCTATCGGAGCCGCTCATATTGCTGGACCCAAGGGATCACGACCGGGTATGGGCCGTGTTCAGCCTCAAATACGACTCCAAGCTGCGCCACGACATCGGGCTCAGGACGCTTGTCTTCGAGCGGCGGGGCGGCGAGTGGCTGGTGACCGCCGAGCTGTGGATCAAGGAAGTCAACCTCAGGACCTGAGGGCGCCGGATGCGAAGAAGACTGCGACCGCTTGTTACCAGCTTCGTGATGGGCTTCACCTGCGGGGCCCCCTTCCTTGTTGTCGCGACCCTGTTCCAGGCCTGGCTCAAGGACGGAGGCGTCGACATAACGCTTATCGGGCTTTTCGCCCTTGCGAAGCTGCCCTACAGCGTGAAGTTCCTGTGGGCCCCGGCCCTTGACTACCTGGCCCCCTTCGGGGAGCGCCGCCGCGGCTTCATATTCCTGAGCCAGCTGTCCCTGATACTGGGCATCCTCTACTTCTCCACCATAAACCCCAAATCCATCATAGAGGTCTCCATCGCCGCCATCTGGGTGAGCTTCAGCTCGGCCAGCCAGGACATCGCCGTGGACGCCTACCGGCGGGAGGATCTCTCGGACGAGGAGCTCCCCTCCGGCATATCCGCCTACATGTGGGGCTACAGGCTCGGCATGGTGGCGGTCTCGGGCGGTGGCCTGATTCTCGCGGACATCCAGGGCTGGCCGCAGGTATTCAGGCTCGCGGCCCTCTGCCTGCTTGTGGGGCCCCTGATCCTCCTCTTCAGCCCGGAGCCGAAAAGGGGCGGGGAGCACCCCTCGTCGTTCCTTGAGAGCGTGCGCGCCCCCATACTCGACTTCATAAGGCGCGACAAGGCCCTCCTGCTTTTCGCCTTCGTGCTGCTCTACCGGCTGGGCGAGCAGCTCATAATGAGCCTCAACACGGTCTTCTTCCTGGAGGCCGGCTACTCCAAGACCCAGATAGGGCTGGTGGTGAAGGGGTTCGGGCTTACGGCCACGCTCTTCGGGGTTTTCCTGGGCAGGCTCTGGATTGGCCGGAAGGGGGTGGGCAAGTCGCTGTGGGCCTTCGGCTGGCTGCAGCTGGGGAACATCGCCGCCCTGACCGCGCTGTGGTACCTCCCCCCCAACATATCCTACCTGGCTTTCTTTATTACCCTGGATCATGTTATAGTGGGTGCCTGCGGCATGGTCTTTGCGACCTACCTGACCGCCCAGACGAGGATAGGCTACACCGCCACCCAGTACGCGATTCTTACCAGCGTGATGGCCCTGCCCGCGACAATCCTATCCTCCCCGGCCGGCTGGCTGGTGAGCGTACTGGGCTGGCCCGGCTTCTACCTGCTGGGCGCGGTCCTGGTGCTCCCCGGGCTCGCAATCCTCAGGGCCCTGACAAGGCCCGGGCCCGGGAGCGCCGCGAGCCCCAGGGCGGGCCCGGACGCCGGGAACCCCTGAAAGCTTGTGGCCAATGACGGCCAAATGCCTTCCGGAAGGATCATGCCGCCTTCCGGAAACGCCCAAGAAGGCCCCCCGCGCCGGCGGCCCTTTCGCCCCGCCACAAGGCCAACGCCATGCCCGAAAAGAAAGACTTCCGGTCCCTTGAGCTGATAAGCGGCCTGTTCGCGGGGTTGCTGATAATCGCGAACGTGTGCTCCGCCAGAATCATAAGCGTGGGGCCCATGAGCTTCGACGCGGGCACCCTCACCTTCCCGCTCACCTACATATTCGGGGACATACTTACCGAGGTCTACGGCTACGCAAGGGCAAGAAGGGTAATCTGGACGGCGTTCGTGGCCTTGCTTCTCTCTTTTCTTGCCATCCACCTGGTATCGCTCTTCCCGCCGGCCGAGGGCTGGGACGGGGGCCCGGCCTGGGACAAGACCATGGCCCTCACCCCCCGCATCGCGGTCGCCTCCCTTGCGGCCTTCCTCGCGGGCGAGTTCGCGAACGCCTGCGCGCTCTCAAGGCTTAAGGCAAGGGATCCCAAAAAGGGGCCGGCCCTGCGCTTCGTCTTCTCCACCCTTGTGGGGCAGGCGCTGGACACGGCCCTGTTCGCGACCATCGCCTTCCTGGGGACGCTTGGCACGGGGCTCTTCGTGACCCTCTTGGTTTCCAACTACGCCTACAAATGCGCAATCGAGATAATCCTGCTCCCGGTCACGCTTCTTGTGGTGAAAAGGCTCAAGAAGTCCGAGGGCGCGGACCACGTGGACAGGGACGTGTCGCTTTCGCCCTTCGCGTGGGGACTCGGCCCTTCCCCGGGGGCCGCCGACAAGGCGGGCGACCCTGGGGACGGCAAGCCCGGGGAAAGGGGCTGAGGGGCCCGCGGCCGTAGGCCCTTGCGGGCCCAAGGACCCGGGACAATTCGGACACTGCAAGCGGAACGCCCGACCGACACCTTAACGAAAGGAGCCTTGATTTGGATCCGAACATCGACGACATGGTAGACGCCATGGTGAACAACACGCTCCAGCACGAGCTTTCGCGGCTCTACTACAACGTGACCTACCGCTACCGGCACTGCGAGGAATTCGTGCCGTTCGTCACCCAGTTCGTCCCTATGTCCGACAAATGGGGGCAGTTCGAGCCGGAGAAAAGGCGGATCAACCTCCACCAGGACCTCTTCAAGCGGGGCGGCTGGGAGGCGGTGAGGGGCGTGTTCCTCCACGAGGTCGCCCACCAGCTGGTCTACCAGTTCTACCCCAAAGCCTACCGCGACGAGCCCCCCCACGGCAGGGCCTTCAGGAACATGGCCGAGTCCCTGAATCTGAACGAAATCTTCATAAGGGCCTCGCTGGACATCCGGGACGACAAGGATTTGCCACCCAACCCCATCGGGAAGAAGAGCAAGGACATGGAGGGCCACCCCGTGCTGTCCAAGGTGAAGAAGCTGTTGGCCCTGTCGGGGTCCTCCAACCAGAACGAGGCCGCGGCGGCCCTGGCCGCCGCGGAGAGGCTCCTCTCCCGCCACAACCTCTCAAAACCCGAAACCGATGGCGGAAGCACCCCCTTCGAGCGCTGGCGGCTCAAGGTGGGCTGCAAAAGGGTGGAGAGCAAGTTATCCTACATAGCCTCCATCCTCCACAAATTCTTTTTCGTGGAATGCATATTCGTGAAGGAATTCGACCCCATGGCCGGGGAATACGTGATGCGGCTTGAGATCCTGGGCAAACCCGTGAACCTCGCCATGGCCGAGCACGTCTTCCACTTCCTCGAGGAGAGGGCCGAGACCCTGTGGCTGGCCTTCAAGCCCACCGCCCACTTCCTGGGCGAGTCGGGCAGGGGCGCCAAGAACACCTTCGTCATAAGCATGCTCAGTGCCTTCGAGGATAAGCTGCACAAGGAAAGGAAGGAGGCCATCAAGGCGACCCCCCCGGAGGTCGCCCAAAGGGAGATGGCCCTTGTGGAGTCCGACGGGTTCTCGCTTAAGTGCTTCTTGCGGGAGTGCTACCCCAGGACAAGGACAGCCAACCCCGGCCACAGGCCCAACGCCCCCAATTCCGCCAGGGCCGGGAGAAAGGCGGGGGAGGATCTCACCATCCACACCCCGGTGCAGGGCGGCCGCCGCGGCCCCCAAGGGTACCTGGAGTCCTAAGGCAGCCATGCCCGCGAACCGGACCCAGCCGCCGGCCAAGGCCGACGAACAGCAGAGGCCCCGCGAGCGCATGGTGGAAACCCAGCTCGCGGCGAGGGACATTGCAGACCCCAGGGTATTGGATGCCATGCGCCAGGTGCCCAGGCACCTCTTCGTGGACGAGGGGCTCCTCGACAGGGCCTACTGGGACGGGCCGCTGCCCATAGGCCACGGGCAGACCATAAGCCAGCCCTACATAGTGGCGCTCATGACCCAGGCCCTGGGGCTAAGGGGCACCGAAAGGGTGCTGGAGGTGGGCTTCGGCTGCGGCTACCAGACCGCCGTGCTTGCGAGGCTCGCAAGCGAGGTCTACGCGGTGGAGCGCATAGCCGCCCTCTTCGAGAAGGGGCGCGCGAACCTCAGGGCGCAAGGGATCGAAAACGTCAGGCTCAAGCTGGGGGACGGCTCCCTGGGCTGGGAGGAGCACGCCCCCTTCGACGCCGTGCTGGTCGCTGCCTACACAAGGAACGTCCCCGAGCTCCTGCGCTCGCAGCTCTCCACCTGCGGGAGGCTGATAATACCCTTGGGCGACAGGGACTCGCAGCTGCTTGTGCTCTACGGCAAGAACGCCCACGGCGAGGTGACCCGCAAGGTGATGGCGGCCTGCAGGTTCGTGCCCCTTGTTAAAAACGGCTCCCCTTGAGCGCTGCGCCGCAAGCCCTTTGGGACCGATTTACAGTTCAAATTTTAAGCCACATCATAATGAAAGCCATGGAGCTATTCCCATGGCTGGACAGTTCCGCCTATCCGACGGAGAGCTGCGAAGGTGCGGAAAATTATTGGACAACCCAACGGGCGGAAGGGCATGCCGCAGGGATCTGGTTGGAATTTTGTTATCCCAAAACCGTTATACTGTCGCCGATATGGCACATAACTTGCATGTGACTGAGCGCACGATTTTCGATGATTTGGCCAAAATTAAAAATCCCGATTATCAGCCCCCAAAACAATGGGGCGGCACTCCCTTCTGGCAATTGCAGAAGTAAAGGCTTTTTTGGAAGGATATCTTAAAAAGGCCGGTACGATTTCAAGCATTCAAGGGCTTCATCGCGCATATAACGAAACAGTGGGTAAAATCGTTGCGAAACCGACTTTTTACCGGTTGCCGAAAAGGCAGGGTTGGAACAAAAGGAAACCTGACGCGGCTCATGCCTTGGCTCGGAAAGAAACACAGGGGGAACCCAAAAAAAGGGCCCAAGGTTCGTATGGGCAAGAGCGATAGGGGAAAAACCACGGAAGTCTTCCCATTCGCCTAATCTTTCAAAGTGTTGCCGGATTTGGCCCTATCTAGGCTCCCAAGGCATGCCGGGATCCCCAGGGAACACCGCAAAGTACAATATCGGAACTTTTCCGCTGGCATGACAAAGCATTCCAAGCCGTTGCCCCAAAGACGGTAAGCCGTGGCTTCACGGTGGCGGACAATATGAGGGCTTGGAATATATACGTAATTATATGACAACTCAGCCAAGCCCATAGGAATAATTCCGTCATTATGGCGGCAGACGGCACTTCCACGCACCGCTCGGAACACCTGGCCGTCCCCAAAAACAAGTGATTGTCCTATTGCCACCAAATTCGCCTGAACTTTACACTACCTTGAGGGTGCGGAATATGCTGAACTGTTTGGCAAATCACTACCTTGAAACATTATGTGACACCATTGATGCGGTAGTGTACTGAATGGGTTCGTTACTAACAAAAATAAAATCGGAACCCTTGCCAAGTGGCCCTGGATGAAATATTGGATGAAATATTGGGTGAAATATTGGATGAATATTGAATGCGACTAAGATATCTTTAACTCGCAAGGAAGCGTTTATGGCTGAATTTACATTCGTGGATCTGTTTTGCGGAATAGGGGGATTTCATCAGGCGGCGATTAAATTCGGAGGCGAATGTGTTTTTGCCTGCGATATCGATGAGAGCGCAAGAGCTGCCTATTATGCCAATTATGGTATAATGCCCGAAGGCGACATAACGAAAACAAACCCGGTTGACATTCCTCATTATGATGTCCTGTTCGCCGGATTTCCCTGCCAGCCGTTTAGCATCATGGGGAACCGTCTCGGCTTCAATGACATGAGGGGGACCCTATTTTTTAACATAATTACAATTTTAAAAGAAAATCAGCCAAAATTATTTATTCTGGAAAACGTCAAACAACTGGTAGGGCACAATAATGGCAAGACTTTGCGCTCAATACTTGGAGCGTTGGAAAATCTTGGCTATAAGACATTTCACAAAGTATTGAACGCATTGGATTTTGGTTTGCCGCAAAAAAGGGAACGGACTATAATTGTCGGATTTGATAATTTAAATGCGGATTTCTGTTTTCCCGCACCACAGGGCCGCGGTTCATTGGATGGCATTTTGGAAAAAGATGTGGATGCCAAACATTTCGTAAGCGACCACATATCCAGAAAAAGGATGCAGGCGCACAAAAGCGCTTTTTCCCCCGGCATTTGGCATGAGAATAAATCCGGGCACATATCCAGCTATCCGTTTTCCTGCGCCCTTCGTGCCGGGGCCTCATACAATTACCTTCTGGTTGACGGCCGCAGAAGGTTGACCCCCAGGGAAATGCTGAGGCTACAGGGATTCCCTGATTCATTTGAAATCATATGCACGGATTCCCAGACCAGGAAACAGGCCGGTAACGCGGTGCCCGTTAACATGGTGTCCGCGGTTTTAAAAGAGGCGTTAAAGGAACTCCAGAGATCGTCCAAGACCAATGGGAAACTTAAACAAGCCTCTCTTTGAGCTTTCCTTGGGAAATAATCGGAATTATTGCGATCCCTTGTTCACCCGATTATGCAAAACCACTGATTCCCAATAAAACCCGCATATCCTACTGATTCGCTTAATGCGGCCCACAAAACCGCAACGAGAGGCTAAATATTTACTAACGATTACGATCCCTTGCGATAGCTGGTACTGTTATGCGACAAGGATGAAAGTCATGTCGGCTTGAATCGATGTGCGAAACGTTCCTGACTTGCATGGGAATTATGTCATGGCTAGGCTAATTTGCCCGCGAAACATTTGAACAATTCTCACGTATTATCACGCCAAATAAGCCGTCGAGGCCCGCACCAAGAGTTACGCTATTATATGATAATAGGCACTATTGGTGTGTGGTGGGGGATTGCCTTGGACTGCCACGGGCCTGTTTGACGGGCCATTTTCCGCCAATCAGTCCAAATCAGGATCCCAGCTTGCGCCCCGTGTCGTCCGCGGACACGAGCCGCCCCAAGCCCACCTTGCCTTGCCCATCCCGGGGGCCGGCGCCATTCCCAAGGGCATCGAGCCTTTCCTGGAGCTTTAGCCGGTAGGATTTTAAAAGCCTTACCTCCAAGGGGGAAAGTGACGCGAAAAAGCGGGCCATGCGCCCCACCCCTTCCCTGTGTTGGGCCCTGATGTAGGCGTCGTTTAGGATTATGGCTGACGATATGGTGTGTATGCCCACCCGCTCGGGGGAACCTGCCCCCTCGGCCGCCGGGAGTTTGTCGAACACCTCCCTCGCGCTTTCCAGCTCGCCCATGTCGCAGTGATGGGTTATGAGGTGGAGCGACACCAGGGCGGCCCCGGTCTTGAGCCCTTCCTCGGCATGCTCGTAGGCCCCCGTTTGGTTGATCCGCTTAAGGGCGGGGTAGTCCCCTTCCCTTATGAGCCCAAGGCCCAATGTAACCGCTACCGATGCCCTCTCGAAGAGGGCTTCCTCGGTGGCCTCCTGGAAGCCCCGGGAGAGGTAGAGCCCCAAGGCCATCTTGGTGTGCCCGGCGCGGACCGCTATGCGTATCGCGTTCGAGAGAGTCCTCGCCTTCGGGGGGACCGCCCCGGATTGGGCCTTTGAGCCCAGGGCGGGCCCGTCTTCGGGCCTTCCCTGGGGCAGGTGGGACAGGAGCAGGGAATCCCGGACGAAGCGCAGCGGGTTGGGGTCCCCCTGGGCAAAGGACTTCCGATCCCCGGCCCCGAACAGGCTCATGACCAGGCCCATGCGCAGGAAGGCGGCAACCCCGCCGTTTCCCGGCGGGTCGAAACTGTTGTAGATGGACCACACCGACTTGATGTCGCTCTCGCGGCCGAAGGCGTCCATCAGGGCAACCGCCGTGTTGGCCCTTTTCAGGAGCAGGAAGCCGCTGTGCTTCTGGCCCTGCTCCAGGCGCAAGAGATCCTCCCCCACCATCCGCTCGATGTCCATGGCGGCGTAGCAGAAGTTCAGGGAGTCCGCCAGATCCCGGCAGGCCGTGGGCAGGGTGAGCTGCCTCTGGTAGAAGTAGAGCTCCCTCGCCTCCCTGAGCTTGCCCTGCCTCGCCAAGGCGTCAACCAAGGCGATGGACGCCCTGACGCGCTGGAAGTTGTACTCCTCGAGGCCCTCGAGCCGCTCCAGCGGCTGGAGCAGGCTCAGGGCGAGCGAGAGCTCGCCAAGGCCCGCGTAGGTCTCGATTATCTCGATGGAAGCCCTGAAGCGCTCGGACACCACGTCACTGGAGCAGCCCATCCGGCCGATTGTCCGGAAGATCTCCTTGACCCTGGGGAAATCCCTCTCCTGGGAGTAGTGCTTGAGAAGAAGGGTCGCGGCCCTGGCCTTTATGCCCGGGAGCGCGGGCTTGCCTTTGTCCGGCATGGCCCAGAGCTCGTCGAAGTGGCTTAGGACCCCCTCCTTGTCGCCTGCCTTCTGGGAGGAGAACATAAGGGTCAGCAGGACCCTTGCCCTGAGCGTGGTGGGATCCCCCGCGTAAAGGCTCGAGGCGTATGCCGCGAGGTGGGAGAAGGCCTTGGGGCCGTTGGCCGAGAGCCCGGAGGCGTAGGCCATGACCCGGTGGAAGGAGGCCTCCTCCGGGCTCCCCGAAAACCAGGGCTCCTTCCTTAGCCCCTCCCAGATGGCCTCGCCCCTCGCGAGGTCGCCATGGAAGGCGCAGAAGAGGATGAGGTTCTTGGCTATCCTGAGCCTCATGGCCTCCGGGTCGTTCTCGCCCATGATGGCCTGCAGCTCGCCCACGAGGTTCAAGGCCTGCGGGGCGCCCGGGGTCGTGACCAGGGTGAGGCTTGGGGCCCCTTGCGGCCGTTTGACGGCCGCAGGGGCCGCGAGCATTGACCCGCCCACCACCGAGAGCACGCCCTTCCCGTCCCGGGAAAGGCGCCGTTCCTTGTCCATGTCGCGGAAGATGGCGAAGGCCTCGTCCAGCCTCATCTCGCGAAGGCAGTCGGTGACCATGGCGCAGGCGACCAAGGCCCTTAGGAAGCGGACCGCCTTGACAGGGCTTTCCCGCAGCATGGAGGAGTGGAAGCCCCTCGCGGATTCCCTGTCCTCCTCCCTGAGGGAGCGCATCACCATCAGGTAGTCGGCGAGCGCCGAGATGTCGGCCTCCTTGGGGCCCACACACTTCTTTATGGCGGCGTGCAGGGCCATGGCGGGCTTCAGGGGGCCCTTCCCCTGGGCCAGCACCGACAGGCGCATGACCGAGAGGTACAACGACCTTTGCCCCTTGGGGCTTTCCCGGATGGCGTCCCTTATCCTCACGCGCAAATCGGAGAGCATGAGCGAGATGTTCTCGTTCCTCCCCGTGTCGTGGAACGCCGCGGAGTCGACCAGGAGCCGGGCGCTGTCCACATGGTCAGGGAATAGGAGGTTCTTTATCCTTTCGCAATCCATTGTACGGTTCCCCAATGCCTCGATAGGCCGCGTGAAAGTGGAATGTCCCTTGTCCCAAGGATCCCGGCGCGGGGCCTTTTCGGGCCAACCGGGCCCAAGGGGGCCCCCGCCGGTGAAACGCTGGCCTTTTGGCCCTTATTGGCGCCTGTGGGCCAATATCGGGGCGAACAGGCCCTTGTCGGACGTAATCGGCCGTAATCGGCCATGCTTGTCCGAATGGCCCCAAGCATCCGGCAAGGGCCGGATCGCGCAAGCGGACGGCGCGCGGGCCTTTTTCATGGGAAAGGGTTTCCAAGCCTGAGTTCAGAGAGCTGAGGGCGGGCAGGGGGCATTAAAGCGGAAGGCGCAAGCCTTGGTGCTGGCGGCGGGTCCTGGGACGGGCCGTGGACTGGCGGGCAAAACGGGGTCCTTGCGCCTTTCGGCGCGAACAATCGCAAACATCTTGCTTTTAAGTTACATAGGCGTGGCCATGGATTCCCTGGCCAAACCTATCCTTTAACTTAGTGCATGTTTTATTTCGTTTGTTTCCGTTTTTCCTGGGCAATGTATTTCGCCGCCCGCAAGCGGATTCGCCGCTTGCAAGCTGGCGGCACTTGTGGCCATTGTGGCCCTTGTGGCCCTTGTGGCCATTGTGGCCATTATGGCCCTTGTGGCCCTTGTGGCCGCCTTTATGTTAATCCATTGCCTGACTTGCTTTGATGCCCATTTTCTTTTTCGGCATGCGTTTGTTCAGACCCAATGCGACTTAGCATTGGGATCTTGCCCCTAGGGTCCAGGGGCGGTGGTTCATTAGGAAGGCCTGCCTCGCCTAAGGCATGGCGGGAAAGCACCAAGGTGTTTTCATCATCATGGCGATGGCCGATGCCTTCCCTTCTTGTTTTCTGTATTTTGGAATCTTTGGGCCCTATGCATTTTTGAATAGGGCAAGTTTGGGATCCTGGGTTGTTTTCCGGGATCCTTTCATGTTTGAAAGTTTTTCTGTGTTTGCTTCGCTTGCTTCGCTTTCGTTCCGTTTGGTTCTGTTTGGTCCTGTGTGGTTAGGTTAATTGCTATCTTGTTTGGTCTTGCTGGGTTTTCCTGGGTCTCTTTGTACGCGCTTGGTACAATCCTTTCGGGTCAGAAAAGATCAGCGGGATCCCTGCGAATGCGATGGATTCTGGAATGTTTTTCCTTCGCGCGTTGGGTGCGGCGCGGGATGAACGGGGACCTTGCTCAGTTGTCGGAAAAGATGCCTAGGATGTTTAGCTGATCCCTTTTGCCGTATTCGGCCGTCTTGGAGATTATGAAGTTGAGCTTTTTAAGGAGTTCCTCGCGCTGCTGGTCGGGCATGCCCTCGCTCACCACCTCGGTCGCGCTGTCCAGGGCCTCGGCCCAGCGGTCGGCCATGGCGAATGCGGTCACAAGGTTCACGCCCGCGGAGTTCTTCAGCACCCTGTACTCGGGATCCCGGAAGTCGGGCATGGCGAGATATACCGCCCGGCCCTTGTGGGGCTGACCCATCCTCCCGTAGAGGCCTATGAGCGTTACCGCCGCCTTGGCCTTCTCCCTCGCGAAGGGCAGTTTGTCCTCCCGGTACTCCAGGCCGTCGTAGAGCGCCTGGGCCCTCCTGGGATCGCCCGCGGCCTCGCAGGCGGCTATCAGGTTCACGGTTGCCTTGGCCTTAAGAAGGGGCGTGTCCTTCCCGGTCGCGAAATGGTCCATGGTGGAGTGGACGTACCTCGCCTGCTTGGGCATCCCGGCCTTGCCGAAGGCCAGTATCAGGTTGACCGCGAGCCTGGCCCTCTCCTGGTCCAGCTTGCCGTTGTCACCCCAGGGCTGCAATGAGCGGTAGGCCTCCATGGCGCCATGGTAGTCGCCCTTGGAGGCGCCCAGCATGGCAAGCGTTCTGGCGGCGGTTATGCGGTTAAGGTCCTCTTCAAGGCTCCCCTTCTTCCACCTGAGGGTCGCGTAGAGCTCTTTGGCCCCCTGCAGGTCCCCGTGGGCCTCCAGGACCTCCATGAGGAAGACCGCCGCCTGGCTCCTCAGGAGGAAGAGGTCGCCACCGCCCTCCCAGCCGTCCATGGTCGCGAACAGGGCCTTCGCCTCGGAAACCTTACCGGCCTGCCCGTAGTAGTGGATGAGGCACCTCACGGCCTTGAGGCGCACTATCCTTTCCTCCCAGCCGCTGCCCCACTCCAGGACCTGGTCGTACACCTTGCGGGCCTCGGACACCTGGCCCTTGGAGGCAAGGGCCGTTATGAGGTTAAGGGCCGCCTTGGAGTAGAGAAGCGGGTCCTCCCTGGACACACTGGACCTGGTGAGCATCCCGAAATAGTGGGCCGCGAGCCCAGTGTCGCCTGAGGCCCCGCAGGCGAACACCAGGTTTATGAGGCACTTGGCCCTCTCGACGGCTATCTCCGGGTCGAGCGTCCCGTCCCCGCCATCCTTCCCGAGATTCCCGAAGACCTTCTCGAAGATCCTGGCGCTTGCCCGGTAGTCCGGGCCCAGGTAGAAGGTCAGGAAGGTTGCCGAGTGGGCCTTCTCAAGCAAGGGGCCCGGCCCGTCGCCCCAGAGGTCAAGGGTCTCGAAGCGCCTGAGCGCCTCCTCTATGCTGCGGTGCTCGCCGTGCCACACGGTGAGCATGGTGCCGATCCTCGCGACCAGGTTGTCGGCCGTCTCGTGGTGGAGCGGGGCCTTCAGCCCCTGCATGTGGAAGCGTTCCAGGAACCTCCGGCCCATGATGGTTATCCCCAGGGGGAAGTCCTCCATGGCCAGGGGCTTGCCGGGCGGGATGATCGGGTCCTGGTTCCCGGCCGCCTGCAGCTTCTCGCCCAAGGGGCACTCCTGCGGCCTCGGGACCAGGCAGGGCATGAAATGCTCCCTGTTCTCTATGAACGAGGCGTAGAGGGCCTCGGCCGTGACCGGCGAGTTCTCCCTCAGGGACGCGAAGCTCAGGTAGAAGGCGGCGCCCGCGAGGCATCTCCACACCAGGGGCTCGTCGCCCAGGGCGAAGAGGGACTTGTACAGCTCCAGGGCCTCGGGGTACTTGGCGTGCCCCAGCCTCAGGATGATGAGGTTGAGCCTCCCGAGCGCCTTGGCCCGCAGGGTCTCGCCTCCTTTGAGTATCCCCTCCGCGAGATCCAGGAAACCCTCGGCCCGTTCCACGAACCCCGTCCTGCCAAGGCAGTCGGAGAGGTTGAAGGTCATCCTCGCGAGCAGCTCGTCCTGGATGCCCTTGGACGCCATCAGCCCCGGGGAATCCCGCCTGAGCGAGAGCAGGGTCTCCAAGATCCCGGACGCTTCGGCCAACAGGGAGTCGACGCGATCCCCCTTCTCGCCCAGGGGGTAGCCCTCAAGATCCCGGAAGGGCCTCAGGATGCGCAACCTGAACGCGGCCTCGCTTATGGCGGCCCTGAATTTCGTCGCTAGGTCCGTAGGCTCAGGCATGGTCCACGTCCATGGGGGCGTTCGCGTGCCCGTGGCTCTGGGGTGTCGCGGCTGCGCCGCGGGCCGCGGAAGGGGCCGCCCGCGTGGGGGGGACTCTGGATTTATGCGTTCGAATGTTCGTGAAAGGTGTCTGGCCGTCGGCTAACGGCAGTTCCAAACGTCTCTCGGCGGGAGTGGGGCCACTTGGGAAGTCGCCTCGCGTGGACGGCCCGGCATCCGCCAAAGGGCCCTGGGGCGCCCCCCTTTTGGCCGGTTTCCCGAAAGCGATGCGTCCCAGGGGGGACCGCTTACCCCTTTAATAACATATATCAAGGCCATTGGCTAGACCTTGGCCCTTTCCTGGCTTTCAAATGTGACTTATTACGTTGCTTTTGGTTTTTTTTGGGGTATGTCATTTTTTCGCCTGGAAATCGCCCTTGGGGCCCCCAAATGGGTCCAATCGGGCCGGATAGGGGAAAATGGGGGCCCAAAGTCCCCAAAAAAGCCCCGCATGAAAACGGCCCGAAGGGCCTGTTCCGGGTCAATGGGGTGCCCTCCCCCGGCCATGCCCAGGCCATGGCGCCTGGCAAAGGCGCCAAAAAGCGACCTTTCGGGGTCATTGCGGGCCCCATTGGCGCCCAGCCGCCCGGAACGGGCTCCCGGCGCCAAGGATTTTCCAATGGCTGAGCCCAAAAACCTGAATTTCCCCTGGGAAGCGGCAAAAAACGCCTGGAAAGCGGGCTTTAATGGGGTAATAGGCGCTTTTTGGCCGCACTTATGCCCAAAAACCCCTTAAAACCCGGTTCCCATATGTACCATTTCGGAGGCTCTGGGGGACATCCGGCCCCTTGGGATGACCTTTAGCCTCCGTAAAAATTTCATTACTGAATCAAGATTGCACAAGCCTGAGGCATTCCTTCCGAACGGCATTTCGTGCGTACGCCCTTGGCCTCCCAAGATGCCAGCAGCCAAGAATGCCTTCCAGCCCTAATACCGCCCTTGTACCGCCCTTGCCCCGCCCTTGTAACTCCCTTGTACCCGCCCCTGTCCCTCTAAGAACGCACCAAATGACCCCAACAGAAGCCCGCTGCTTGCCATTGGCCCCCGCAGGCGAGCCCTTCCTTCACTGAGGAATCCCCCTCGGCCGAGCCTTTCCTTCACCACGGAATCCCCTGCGGGTGAGCCCTTCCCTCACCAAGGAATCCCACGCCCGCAGGGATCGCCCTGGCACGCATAACCCTAAAACACCCCTACTTGTGGCGAAAGGGGCCAAAAATGCCAAAAATTCCACCTAAAATTAGAATGAGCATTAAAATTGTAACCATTGGCAAGTGTCTTACAATATTTTGTATTACCACGTTCCCAAGTTCATATATAGAGTACCAATACTAGGCAATCTAATGCTTTATTATTTTTTTTTATTTACTATTGACTTTTATAGTTAAGTTATTATATAGAAGTATTACATAATTTAGGTTTAGGTGGAGAACCCACCCGAACAGGCAACACCCAAAGTTCCCGCGCCGCGGGGCCCAAGGGCCTCGATGGGCTAGGATGCCGCCGCAGCGAGACACACCCTTTGGGCCCTCGCGGCTCGGGGCCTTCCAAAAAATAACCCAAGAGGCGGAAAACCCAGGGCGCCGGGGCGAAAGCCCCGGAAAAAGGGGGACCCGCCCACAAACGCACCGAATGGCTGGATTTAGGGAGGATTTATGCAAAGAAAGGCAAGCATCGAGCTGAGCCCCAAGGAAAGGGCCAAGTTGGACAAGTTGCTAGAGGAAAAGACCCTCTGCGCCTTCAAGTACCGCCGCGCGCTGGTCGTGTCGCTAATCACCCAGGGGTACACCGACATGGAGTGCGGCAAGGTCGCCTCCATGTCCCACAGCGGGGTCAAGAAGATAAGGGTCCGCTACAGGTCCGTGGGCTTCGAGGGCACCATCAACGGCAAGCCCAAGGGCCACAGGCCAAGGGCCCTGAAGCCCGAGACCGAGGCCAGGCTCTTCTCCCTTTCCTCGGAGAGGAAGATCAACGGCAAGAAGCTCTGGACCCTCAAGTCGCTCCGGGCCCACGTCCTGGAGGCCGAGGGCATCTTCCTGACGCTGGAGTCGATCCGGAGGATTATCAAGCGCCAGGCCGAGGAGCAGATGGCCGCCTAGAAGCCTCCCTCCCCCCTTGCGGGGGGGAAAAGCCACAGGCTTCCATGCATTCAATACGGGATCGCTTGGGTATTTCCCTCTGGAATGCGATCCCCTACAAGAGATGCGCCTTGGGACCCAAGCATCCGCCGGGCCCCAAGGCCTTCTTGCGCCCTCGGCCACAGGCGTCTTGGGCGCCTTGGCCCTGATGGGCCAGCCTTGCGCAGTCGCCCCGCAATCCTGTCCCGGGGCATTCCTTGCCTTTTCCCGGTGGCCTCATCTTTTGAAAGCTTTCTATCCTGCCAGTCCTGCCAATCCTGCCTATTCCCCCGCCAAGGCACAAGTTCCCCAATCCCCTTGTAAAAGAAGCCAAAACAACTTAGCTTTTGCGAACCAAAATGCGCCAATCCCTCTTGGATTTCGCAATTGGAGTGCGACCTAACGAAAAAACACTGAAAAAATATCGAACAAATGATAGCCAAAATCGCATTTTATAAACGAATGTAATCTTGGAAAGGTTTTTGCCTAAAAGCGGCATGGGAAACTTTAAAAATCAGCACTCATGCGCACTGAGGGATTATTGGATGTGCGGAATTATCCGATATGTTAAATAATTATTAGCGTAGAATTATTGTCTTTTTGTTATCAAAGGCATCAAATTGGCTTTGTTTGGAAATGCCGCATGATTCATAAATTTTCCAAACCTTGACTCACGTTATGTCAGGGCCTGCCACTAGCTGTCACGGCCTGCCGTTAGCTGTCACGTCCTGCCCTTAGCTGTCACGGCCTACTATGTCCTTCCATGGCCTCCCATGGGTAACGATAGGGAATGTCGCACTTGGGCAAAGGCAGGAAAAGTTGCAAAATTTTTGTAAAATATCGCAAAAGGCCCTCTGGGGAAATGCAATCTTTTGAGTGACGAATGAGTGCCGAAAGTTTCCGCAATCGGTGCCCATACATTAATATAGGCGCCTTGGGCGTGGCCCGACGATCCGCCGAACCGTTTCCTAAAGTCATGAAAGCCAAAAAAAAACCCAGGAACCGAATGGTTCCGGGGTTTTTGGGATGTATGTCGCTTGGAGCCGTCGATGGGACTTGAACCCGCAACCTGCTGATTACAAATCAGCTGCTCTACCAATTGAGCTACGACGGCGTTTGCCTACGACTCCTGCTCCAGGATCACTCGCCTTGAGAGCCGGATCTTGTTGAACTTGTCGATCTCCAGGACCCTCACCTTGATGATGTCGCCTTCCTTCACGGCATCGCGCACCGTGCGCAGGCGCTCCTTTGCCAGCTGGGATATGTGGACAAGGCCGTCCACCCCCGGCATGATCTCGACGAAGGCGCCGAAGTCCACTATCTTAACCACCTTGCCCTCGTAGTCCTTCCCCACCGTAGGCAGGTTTATCTTGGGATCGGTGCGCTTGCGTATGGCCTCTATCGCGGCCTCGGCCTTCTCCTGGGACGGGGCGAAGATGGTTATCTTGCCGCTGTCCTCCACGTCCAGGCGGGTGTCGGTCTCTGACTGGATGGCCTTGATTATCTTTCCGCCCGGGCCTATCACGTCCTTTATCTTCTCGGCGGGGATCTCTATCACCGACATCTTGGGGGCGTACTTGGACACCTCCTGGCGGGGGGCCGGCAGGCATTTGGCCATCTGCTCCAGTATGTGGAGCCTCGCGGCCTTGGCCTTGCCCAGGGCGTCCCCCATGATCTCGGGGGTTACCCCCTTGATCTTTATGTCCATCTGGATGGCGGTGATGCCATCCTTGGAGCCCGCCACCTTGAAGTCCATGTCGCCCATGTGGTCCTCGTCGCCCAGGATGTCCGTGAGCACCACGTATTTCCCATCCTCGCCTACCACCAGCCCCATGGCGACGCCAGCGACGGGCGCCTTTATGGGTACCCCCGCATCCATGAGGGAGAGGGCCGCGGAGCAGACGCTCGCCATGGAGGAGGAGCCGTTGGACTCCATTATCTCCGAGACCACCCTGATGGTGTAGGGGAACTTCTCGGCGGGCGGCAGCACGGCCCTTAAGGCCCTCTCGGCCAAGGCGCCGTGCCCTATCTCGCGCCTTCCGGGGGAGGATAGCCTCTTGACCTCGCCCGTCGAGTAGGGCGGGAAGTTGTAGTTGAGCATGAAGGCCTTGGTCGTGTCGCCTATGAGGGACTCAAGCCTCTGCTCGTCGTAGCTGGAGCCCAAGGTCGCGACGCCCAGGCTCTGGGTCTCGCCCCTGGTGAACACGGCGGAGCCGTGCGCCCTGGGGAGGAATGTCACCTCGCAGTCTATGTCCCTCACCTGGTCAAGGGACCTGCCGTCTATGCGCTTCCCCTCGCCAAGTATGAGGCCTCGGAGTATCCCGCTTTCAAGCCTGCGGATGGCCTCGTTTATGTCGGTGGGGGACCCCGTGCCTTCCGCGGATTCCTGGGCGTACTTGGCCCTGATGCCCTCGGCCAGCTGGTAGAGCCTCTTCTGGCGGTGGCTCTTCTCCTTGACGAAGAGGGCCTCCCGCATGCCGTCCTGGTTCTCCTCTATTATCCTGTTGATGAGCCCGAGGTCCCTCGCGACCGCCCTGGGCGGGTCGTCCGGCTGCAGGGTTCCCTGGGAGACTATGAGCGGCCTGCGCTTGTCTTTCCCGGCAACCTTCCTCAGCTCGTGCTGGAGCTTTATAAGCGGCTGGACAGCCTCCCTGGCGAGGTATATGGCCTTAAGGACGTCCGCCTCGTCGGCCTCCTTGGCGCCGCCCTCCACCATAACGACGGCGTCCTGGGTGGCCGCGACTATGAGGGTCAGATCGCTTTGCGCCACCTGCGCCTGGGTAGGCGCGGCTATGAGCTCGCCCCCCACCCTGCAGACCCTTGTCCCGGCGATGGGGCCGTCGAAGGGGATGTCGGAGAGGAAGAGGGCCGTGGAGGCCCCCAAAAGCGCGAGCATGTCGGGGTCGTACTTGTCGTCCACCGACAGGGCCTGGGCCATTATCTGCGTCTCGAAGGTCCAGTCCCTGGTGATGAGCGGGCGGATGGGGCGGTCGATGAGCCTCGCGGTCAGGGTCTCCTTTTCCGAGCCCCTTCCAAGCTCCCGCCTGAAATAGTTGCCGGGGATCCTTCCCACGGCGTAGAGCCTCTCCTGGTAGTCCACCGTGAGCGGCAGGAAGTCCAGGCCGTCCCTCGTGTCGTTGGAGGCCTGGGCCGTGGCCAGCACTATGGTCTCCCCCATGGTGACCACGACCGAGCCGGAGGCCTGCCTCGCGAGCTTCCCCGTCTCTATGGAGAGCCTCGCATCGCCTAGTTTAGTTTCAACTTTCATTTTTACTCGTGACTCCTGTTCGCAAAACCCAAAAAAGCGCCTGCTTCTTTTTGCCTTGGCTGCGGAAGGGCCCGGGGATTGCCCCGGGCCCTTCCAAGATGTTTTTTCCCGTCCCGTTCCGGCCGCGGGCGGAGGCCCGCGGCCGCCGCTTACTTGCGCAGGCCCAGCCTCTCTATGAGGCCGCGGTAGCGCGCGGCGTCCCTCTTCCGAAGGTAGTTAAGGAGCCTGCGCCTCTGGCCCACGAGCTTGAGCAGCCCGCGGCGGGAGCAGTGGTCCTTGTGGTGCGTCTTGAAGTGCTCGGTAAGGTTCGCGATCCTCTCGGTCAGAAGGGCTACCTGCACCTCGGTCCCGCCCGTGTCCGTCTCGTGCAGGCGGTAGCCCTCCACAAGCTCCTTGGTCTTCTCCGTCGTGATTGACATGTGGTCTCCCTGCGGCCCGGGGCTTCATCCCCGGGCGTGTTGTGCGGCCCCCTGTGCGGGCCTTAGTACCCGTCGCGGCCGCAAGAAAGGCCGCGCGGGAAATGCCCCCGCCCCCGTGTCTCCCCGGGGCGGGCCGGAAGGCGCCCCGGGGCTTTCCCCCGGGGCATTGGTGACTCCTGTGCCGTCTTCGGCCGAAAGGCCCATTACGTACTCGCCTATCAGGGCCAGCTCCCCGTCCGGGCCCGTGACCCTCACAAGCCCGGAAGCGAGCCCCGCCTGGCCGCAATCGAGCTCTGGGCCATGGAGGGCGCGGCCGTCCCGGAGAAGGGAGAGGGCCCTGCTGTCCGCCCGGTACTCCGGGAGGAAGGGCAACGCGTCCCTGGGGCTTATGAGGGCCCCGTCTATGGCCTCCCTCGAAAGGGGCGGGGCAATGGCCCGTCCCAGGTCGAAGGGGCCTATCGAGAGCCTTCTGAGGGCCCTGAGGCAGCCGCCTGGGAGCCCCAGGGAGAGGCCCAGATCCCTTGCAAGGGACCTCACGTAGAAGCCGCTTGAGACCTCGCACTCGACAACGGCCACGGGCGGCTCGAAGGATATCAGCCCAAGGGTTTTGGCCCACACCCGCCTTGGCGCGAGAACGGGCGCCTCGCCCCTTCTGGCGAGCCTGTGGCTGGGGACGCCCCCCACCTTTATGGCCGAGTAGCCCGGCGGGATCTGCCCGAATTCCCCCAAGAAGCCGGAAAGCTTATGACGGACCTCATCCTCCCCGATGGCCAGGGCCCCCGGCGGGACCAGGGATTCGGGGGGGAAGGCCGAAAGGGGGCTCCCCTTGGGGATTGAGCCCAGGGCCCCGCCCAAATCCCCTATCGGGGCGCCGAGGACATCCAAGCTGTCGGTCGCGAGCCCCAGGAGCATCTCGGCGCGGTAGCGCTTGGGGAGCCCCGAAAGGTAGGGCGCGAGCTTGGTGGCCGGGCCCAGAAGCAGGCCCATGAGCCCGGAGGCCAATGGGTCCAGCGTCCCCAGGTGCCCCACCTCCCGCTGGGATAGGGCCCTGCGGACCATGTCCACGAGATCGTGGCTGGTGGGCCCGGAGGGCTTGTCCAAGAGGAGAAGCCCGGAGACGGCCGGGGCCTTCGCCCCGCCTTTGCCCTTGCCCCTTCCCATGCCCAACTTCCCTTCGCCCAAAGCCGCCAGGCTCAACGGATACCCGCAGTCCACCTAGGTCAACGGATACCCCGCGGTCCGCCTGGTTCAACGGATACCCGCGGGGTGGGCGGGCCTGGCCCTTCCTGGTCAGAAGGGCCCTTCGGGGCCCTCCCCCAAAAACACCCTCGCCGCGGCCTCCAGGAAACGGTCCCGGGCCAGCTCCGGGGAGCCTATCCGGTCGGTGTAGGCGGCGGCGAGCTCGTGCCCGCCGCCGCCAAAGCCCTTGGCCAGCTCCATGGCGCTGATGGGCGGCCTGCTCCGCAGGCTCACCTTCATGCCGCCCTGGAGGTCGTCCTTGATGAAGGCCGCCAGCAACACCCCGCCCAGGGCCCTGGGGTACTCTATGAAGCCGTCCGCGTCCTCCAGCTTGGCCTCCGCCTCCACCAGCATGCCAGGGGTCAGGAGCATGACGGCCACCTTGCCGCCCAGGTACAGCCTAAGGCTTGACAGGGAGTTCTTTAGGAGCCGCATCCGCTGGAGCGAGTAGCCGCAGGAGAGCTTTTCGTGGAGGAGGGCGAGCTTCCCGCCCTGGGCCACCAGCTCCGCGGCCTCCCTGAGGCTCTCGGAGGTGGCGTTTTCCTGGCTGAAGAAGCCGGTGTCGGTGGCGATGGCGGCAAGCAGCGGGGATATCGAGGCCCTGGGGAGGGTGACCCCCATCACCCGGGCGAGCCTCGCTATGAGCTCCCCCGTGGAGGAGGCGTGCCTGTCGTGGAAGACGGCCAAGGCCCCGCGCAGCTCCTCGTCGTGGACGTGGTGGTCTATCACGAGGTTGGGGGGAAGCCCGTCCCAGCCCACGGCCTCGGGCCACACCCTGGAGGGCCCGTGGCAGTCCACGTAGACCAAAAGCCCGTAGCCCTCGAAATACTTGGGTGCCGGGCAAGGCACGTCCATGAAGTATTTGGGCGGGTCCATGAGGAAGCTTATGTTGGGCGGGATCCTCCCGGATACGCCCACGACCGCCCTCTTCCCGAGATCCCTGAGCATCGCGGCGAGGCCCGCGGCCGAGCCCAGGGCGTCCCCGTCCGGGTGCTGGTGGCCAAGGATCATGACGCCGTCGGCCTCGAGCAGGAAGCCCATGAAGGCCTTCGAGGGCAAGGGCACCCTCTTGTCGGTCTTGCGCCTATTCATCATCCCCGCCCCCGGGCGGGTCCCCCGCCCCGGGGGCGGGGATTCCCTCGGAAGAGAGGATCTCCTGGATCCTCTGGGCGTGGCCCGGGTTGCGGTCGAAGACGAAACGCAGGGTGGGGACCGACCTTAGGGACAGCTCCTTTGCCATGGAGGAGCGTATGAAGCCCGTGGCCGAGGCAAGGGCCTTCTCGACGTCCTTGGGCGGGGCCTCTTCCTGCCCCCCGCCCAGGATGCTGTAGAAGACGGCTACGGAACGCAGGTCCGCGGAGACCTTGGAACGGGTGACGTTCACGAGCTTAAGCCGCGGATCGGACACCTTGGTCACGAATAGGTTGGCCACGAATCCCTCCACAAGGGAAGCCATCTGTTCCTGGCGCTTCCGCTTCATTCCCACGTCCCCCGGCCGCTTCCGTCAATCCCTCTCCCACGAGTGCGATAAAGGGCGGCATGCCCTTGTCCGCCTGTCCGGCCTTGTCAGGCCTTGTTGGGCCTTGTTGGGCCTTGCCAGGCCTTATTGTTCCTGATTCGGCCTTGCCCGTCACTGGCCACCCCTGATATCAGGGCCTTTGGGGAGGCATTATGCGGCATTGCCCGTTATTGTCCGTTGTTGTCCGTTATTGTCCGTTATTGTCCGTTGTTGTCCGTTGTTGTCCGTTATTGTCCGTTATTGTCCGGTATTGTCCGTTATTTTCCGGTATTGTCCGGTATTGTCCGGTATTGTCCGTTATTTTCCGGTATTGTTCGGTATTGTCCGGTATTATGCCCCATCGGGGCTTGTCATGCCCCATGGGGGGAAAACATACGCCCCATGGCGGGGCCGCTTGCCAAAGGCTAGCCCACCCTCATGCATTCGGAGCGGGAGTCAACCACCTGGGCCATCGCGGCCTCCTCTATGAAGTTCAGGAGATGGTCCAGGACCGAGCCCAGCACGCGGGCGTCGCCCCCGCAGACAGTGAAGCCGAGTATGGCCGTCCCGTGGGAGTCGGCGAGCCCCACCTCGGATGCCGAGGCGTTGAACCTCGACCTGACCCTGCCCAAAAGGCTTTTGACAACCCGCCTCTTGTCCTTGAGGCTGGTGTTGCCCTCCATGGAGAGCGTCACTTCCAGGAACCCCACTACCATATTACCGGAACCCTCCCCGCCGCGGGAATCCCCGCGGCCCTGACGGCCCGAGGGGGCCTCAGGCGCCCTCTGGCTTGGCGGCCTCCTCCTTGGCCTCCTCCTTGGCCTTCTCCGCGGCCTTCTCGGCGGCCTGTTCCGCCGCCCTCTCCACGGCCTGGTTTATGAGCTCCACCGTGGGGGCGATCTCCTCCACCTGGTAGCACTCTATCCGGTCGCCCACCAGCACGCCGCCGTAGTTCTCGAGCCCGATGCCGCACTCGTAGCCCTCCAGGACCTCCCTCACGTCGTTCTTCTCCCTCTTGAGGGTGCCTATCTTCCCGTCGTAGACGATGTCCTTGCCCCTGTGCACGCGGGCCTTGGCCCCCCTCAGCATGCGGCCCTCGGTGACGGCGGAGCCGGCCACCGGGCCCACCTTGGAGATGTTGAAGACCGCCCGGACCTCCGCGAAGCCCAGGATCTTCTCGCTGCGGACCGGGTCGAGGAGGCCGGCCATGGCCTCCTTGAGGTCGTCTATGAGCTTGTATATTACGTCGTAGTAGCGGATCTGCACCTGCTCGGCCTCGGCCACCTCCTGGACCCTGCCGATGGCCGTCTTCAGCCCGAAGCAGATGACAAGGGCGGAGCTGGCGGACGCCAGCATCACGTCGGTCTCGGTCACGGCCCCGGTCCCGCTGTGGAGCACGCTTATCTTTATCTCCGGGTTGGAGAGCCTGCCTATGGCGTCGAGTATCGCCTCAAGGGATCCCTGCACGTCGGCCTTGACCACCAGGTTCAGGCCCTTGACGGACCCGGCCTTGATGTGGTCGAAGAGGTTCTCTAGGGTGAGCCTTGTGGACTTCACAAGGACGGTCTCCCTGAGCTTGGCCTGGCGGTGCTGGCTGACCTGCCTCGCCTGCTTCTCGTCCTCCATCACCACGAACTCGTCGCCAGCCAAGGGGACGCCAGAGATGCCCTGGATCTCGACCGGGGACGAGGGCCCCGCCTCCTCCACCCGCTCGCCGTTGTCGTCGAGCAGAGCCCGAAGCTTCCCGTAATGGATGCCGCAGACGTAGGAGTCGCCCTGCTTGAGGGTGCCCTCCTCCACAAGGACGGTCGCGACCGCCCCGCGGCCCTTGTCGAGCCTGGCCTCTATCACCCGGCCCTTGGCCGGCCCCTCCCTGCGGGCCCTTAGGTTCAGGATGTCCGCCTGCAAGAGGATCATCTCCAATAGCTCGGGCACGCCCTGGCCGGTCTTGGCCGATATGTCGCAGAACACGGTGTCCCCGCCCCAGGCCTCCTGGGTGAGCCCCAGCTCCATCATCTGGCGGCGGACCTTCTCGGGGTCGGCGCCTGGCTTGTCCACCTTGTTGACCGCGACTATTATGGGCACCTTCGCGGCCTTCGCGTGGTCGGCCGCCTCCCTCGTCTGGGGCATTACCCCGTCGTCGGCCGCGACGATGAGTATCACTATGTCCGTCACCTGCGCGCCCCTGGAGCGCATGGAGGTGAAGGCCTCGTGGCCCGGGGTGTCGAGGAAGGTTATGCGGCGGTCGCCCACCTCCACGTCGTAGGCCCCTATGTGCTGGGTGATGCCGCCGGCCTCGCCCTCCTGCACCCTGGACTTGCGGATGTAGTCCAGAAGCGAGGTCTTGCCGTGGTCCACGTGGCCCATGATGGTAACGACAGGGGCCCTGGGGAAGGTCTCGTACTTGTCGCTGAGGTCGCCCTGGGGCAGGAAGTCGCCCTCGTCGAAGGCGCTCTTCTCCACCTCGTAGCCGAACTCGTTGGCCACCAGGGACGCGGTGTCGAAGTCCAGGGACTGGTTTACCCCGGCCATGACGCCCATGGACATGAGCTTCTTGATGATGTCCCCCGCCTTGAGGGAGAGCCTGTGGGAAAGCTCGGCGACCGTTATGGCCTCGTCCACCTTTATGCGCCTCTTGCTGGCCTTGGGGGTGGTCAGCTCGGTCTTGGCCAGGACCTTCCGCTGGCCCTTGCCCTTGCGGTGCCTGCTCCTCTCCCAGACGGTGTCCGTGTAGAGGTCGGTGTGCTCGACTATGGAGCGCCTCTTGAAGGACCGGGCGGCGGCCTCGGTGCCCTCCCCGTCCTTGGCCGAGAATGACTGCCCCCTCTTCCTCTTGTCCCGCTTCCTGGGGTCGCCTTCCTTGGGGGGCGCCGCCCCCTCCCTCTGGTC
Organism: Deltaproteobacteria bacterium; assembly: GCA_031278475.1. GTDB lineage: Bacteria > Desulfobacterota > Desulfarculia > Adiutricales > Adiutricaceae > JAISMF01. The sequence goes on along the minus strand of JAITKK010000022.1, from coordinate 4,934 downwards.
CCTGAAGCCGGGCTTGGCCGCCGGGCGGGAGTCCCCCGCCGGGGCGGCGGTATCGGGCCTGGGCTTCCAGGGGGCCCTTGGCCCGCCTGGGGCCTGGCCGCCCAGCTCCCTCGTTACCTTGCCGCCCGGGCCCCTCCCGGTGCCGGGGAATCCCGGGCCCTTGGCGCCGCCCCTGCCAGGGGCGGGCACCAGGGTGATGTTGGCGCCAGGCGCGCCCGGGTATCCCGGGCCTTGGGTCCTTGGCGGCATGGAGCCCACTATCTTGGCCGGCGGCATGGATCTTGGGAATCCCGGCCTTACAGGCTGCCTCGAGGGGGAGTCGCCCTCCTGGCCGTCCTGGGCATCCTGCCCAACCTGGCCTTCCTGGCCGGGACCGCCGTCCTGGCCGGGACTGCCGTCCAGGCCCCCGTCCTGGCCCCCGCCGGCCTGGGCGCCGAGGCCTGGCTCGTCCTGGGGGCCGCCGTCGCCGGCCTGGGCCCCGTCGGGCCCCTCGCCCAAGGGAAGCCCGGGGCCCCCCTCGAGGGGTTCGTCCTCGGGGGCCTGGGGCCTGAGCTTCAGGAAGTCGGGGATCTGCTGGCCAGGGGCCTTGCCCTGGCGGGCGGCCGCGGGTTTTTGGGCCCTGGGCTGGTCCTGGGACTTGCCAGGGCTGGTGCCCACGATCGTGGCCCTCTCGAAGGGCTTTTGCCTTATCCGCACCGGGGAAGGCTGCTGGAAGCCGGTGGCCGGGGCCGGGGCCTCGGGCAGGGGCTCGGACCCCGCCGCCTCGGGCGCCTGGGCCTGCGGGGCTTGGGACTCCTGGGCGGCCGGCTCGGGGACGGGCTGCTTCTTCCGCCTGCGCACCACCACCTGGGCGCCCGCCTGGGCCTTCCCACGGACGGTGCGGCGGATCTCGTCGGCCACGCTGTCCTCGATGCTGTGCGAGGAGGTGAGCTTCCCCGTGCCCATGATGTTCATCTCAGTTATGCGCTGGATAAGCTCGGCGTTGGTTATGGACAATTCCTTGGCCAACTCGTGAATCCGTTTTTTACCCATCCCTTTTAACCACCTGCGCCTTGAAGAAAATGGGGCAAGGCCCCGCCTTCCCCCGCCTCTCCGCCCGGGGGCTCGCGCCCCCCGGGGATTTGGATATGTTGCCCGCCCCTCGCGGGGCGGCCGGCCCCACCGGGGCCGGGCGCCGGCCCTTCGTGGGCCTGGCATCGATTAGCCGGAATCAGGCCTTGTCATGGCCCCCTTCCGGGGGGAGCCTCAAAGTGACGCCCTCGGCCCTGAAGGCCTTGTCAAGAAGCCTTGGCCGCCGGGCCAGCCTCCTAAGGCAGGGGCCCTCCCGGCAGACCCAGGCCCCGCGCCCTTGGCGCGGGCCCCCCGGGTGGGGGACGGCCTCCCCGCCCTTGCCCCCGGGGCCGGGGACCAGGGTGAGCAGCGTAAGGGATGCCGGATCCCCCTTGCGGCGGCAGGCGACGCAGGTGCGGACCGGCGGCATCCCTTGGGCCTCAGAAGTCCGGATCCGGCTTGAAGGCGCCCTCGGGCTTCGGCCCTGGGGACTGCTCGGCAAGCCCCGCCTTGGCGGCCGCCTCCTCGCGTTCGATCTTCTGGCTGAAGAAGTCCTTGGCAATGGCCTCGCGGCGCGCCTCCTCGGCATCCTCCCGCTCCAGGTTCTCCACGTACTCCTTCGCGGCGTTCCAGACCTGCTCGGCCTTCTCCTCGAGCCCCTCCACCATGGCCAGTTGGTCGGGCGTTATCCCCAACAGCTCCCTCGCGGAGCCGTAGCCCGCGTCGCAGAGCTGCTCGGCTATGCTCTCGCTGATGCCTGGGAGCCTCAGGAGCGACTGGTAGCCGTTCTTGAGGGAGCGCTGGTACTTGGTCTCGTTTTTGACGTCTATGCGCCAGCCCACCAGCCTGGAGGCGAGCCTCACGTTCTGGCCCTTGCGGCCGATGGCGAGCGACAGCTGGTCGTCCGGGACCACCACCTCGAGGGATCTCTGATCCTCGTCCACCACGACCCTGATGACGGCCGCGGGCGCGAGGGAGCTCGCCACATAGTGGGCTATGTCGCGGTTGAAGGGGATTATGTCGATCTTCTCGCCCTTCAGCTCCTGGACCACGCCCTGGACCCGCGAGCCCCGCAGGCCGACGCAGGCCCCTACCGGGTCTATCTCCCCGTCGGAGGTGGAGACCGCTATCTTGGAGCGGCTCCCCGCCTCCCTGGCGACCCCCACGATCTTCACGATCCCCTCGGAGATCTCGGGCACCTCGGCCTCGAACAGGGCGGCCAGGAAATCCGGGTGCGTCCTCGACAGGACCACCTGCGGGCCCCTGCTGTCCAGGCGCACGTCAATCACCAGGGCCCTTATGCGCTCGCCCCGGTGGTAGTAGGACTCCCTGGATATCTGCTCGGACACGGGGAGCAGGGCCTCGGCCCTCCCAAGGTTCACTATGATGCTGTTCCCCTTCTCCACCCGCTGGATGAGCCCTGTCACAATCTTCCCGATGCGGTCCTTGAACTCGTCGTAGATTATCTTGCGCTCCGCGTCCTTCATCCGCTGGATGATGACCTGCTTCGCGGACTGGGCGGCTATGCGGCCGAAGTCCTTGGTCTCGAGCTTGACTCCCAGCTCGTCTCCCAAGGAGGAGTCGGGGTCCAGCTTCCTGGCTTCCTCCAGGCTCAGCTGGGTCTTGGGATCCTCGACCTCCTCCACCACCTCGTGGAAACGGAACACCTCGAACTCCCCGGTGTCGTCGTTGAAGGTCACCTCGAAGTTGTCGTTGAGGCCGTACTTCCTCTTGGCGGCGGAGCCGATGGCCTCCTGCATGGTCTCGATGAGGACCGACTTGTCTAAACCCTTGTCGCGGCTAATTTGCTCGATTATTCTTTTTAGGTCTTGGCTCATACGTCCTAAGGTCCTGGCGCGGGGCCGCCTGCCTCTGCCGCCCTGGGCGGCCGCAACGGGGCGGCCGGGCCGCCCCCGTCATGTCCTAATAAAAAAGAAAGCGGGCAGGTGCCCACTTCGTAAAAGGGGTCTGGTTGTAATCCCGGGGGGCCGTCGCCGGGCGGCCCGCGGGAAAGGCCGGTGGCCGGCCTAAGGGCGGATGCGGGAGCGGACGGGGGGAAGGGCCCTTGCTGAAAGGACCCGGCGACAGGCCTTGGCAGGCCTACCCCCCTCCGGGTAAGTTCTGGATTGGCCTTGGCCTGGCAAGGCCCAGGCCCAAGTCTCCCCCATTTTAGTCAAGCGGAAGGAAAATGCAAGCAAAAAGTGATAACGCCTTAAAAACGCCCGAAAGGGACCAAGGATCCAGGCCGCCTGGAAGGCCCTTGGGGCCAAAGGCCCCGATGGCGCCCCGGGCGGCCTTGCGGCGGGTCAAAGAGGACGCGATGCCTTCCCCCGCCCATGCCCCATGCCGCCTTGGGCGCCGCAATCCCCAGGGGGGGCGGGGCATCCGGAACACAGGGAAAAGCCGCCAAAAACCAGTGGTTTCAGGCGGCTTGGGGGTCTTTCAATGGAATCCTGGGATTTGCGGGTGGAGCGGGCAACGGGGATCGAACCCGCGACCCCAAGCTTGGGAAGCTCGTACTCTACCAACTGAGCTATGCCCGCCCATACCAATCAAGGAGGGACCTGCCGCAAAAGAGCCGACTGGTCCGAAATCCCAAAGTTTAGGCATATAGTATAACCCAAAAGGCACCCTCCTGTCAAGGCCTTTGCCTTGGCCCTTGGGGCGATTTGCCCTTGGGGTATTTTGCCCTTGGGCGATTTGCCCTTGGTCCGATTTGGCCTTTGGTCACGCTATGGATAGGGAAGACGGGGGATGCCGGGCAAGCTTCCGTGGCAGGGATCCCCCGGGCATGGCCTTGGCCAAAGGAGGGAACGCCTTATCCGGGCCTTTCGTCCGTGGTAGCATTGGAAGGGCTTGGCAGGTCGCATTCATGGGGTTTTTATGGGGTTTTTATGGGCTATTTGTGGGCTTTTATGGGTTTTGTGGGGTTTGTGGGGTTTTGGTTGGCATTTCCGGCAGGACACCTAAGGCGAGAATTTTTATCGCTTAAAATTCGTGGTAGTGAATTGAAATTACGTTTTAAAGGCATTCACCCTATCACTTGAGGGTTCGTTTGGCTTTTGGCTTTTGTGGTGTGAGATTATGGATTATTGGGCGTAGCGCAACAAGCTCAATCGGCGTAAAATTCGCAAACCTGCCTGAGCTGGAAATAGCCAATGTTGTAAGTCCTGATCCTAATAGAGCATCCCGGTTAAATCTTATGAATGCGCTCTTTGCCGACACGCACCAAAATGTTTGCAAATCAATGGTGAAACAAATTTTTTCATGCTTGGCGGACACATAAAAACCCCTAAATACCGCACAGATTGCTTCGTCATGCAGGCAATGGAGGGGGTATCAAGCGATTTGTCACGCAACTTGGAAATTATGGATAACTATTGTTTTTGGGATAAAACGCAGCGTGAAAAATTCACGCACCCTGTTTTTCGCCACTATGCGATATTGGCCCAATCTTAAATGGAATGTTTTACAATTATGGTGAATCGAATGCCGTTGGCCCTTGGGCGATCGCTTTAAGAGCAAGGCATGCCCATCCGACATAAGTTTTCAAACATTACCCAATGTAGTGACCAATATAGTGACCAATAGAGTGCCCAATATAATAACCGATATGGCTATTACGCATTCAATATTTAGGGCTCTTGGGTGGGGGACGAGTCTTTCGCGTCAGCCGGGGATGGAGCTATGCTTCCGCCATCCGCATTACCCGCCTCACCCGCCTTACCCGCCTCTTGGGCCGGCGCCGCCGCCGGCGCGACAGGTGCCTGCCCCACCTCGAAGGTGAAGCCGGGATCCCCTCTCCTATCGTAGTCCTCGGCCATGGGGGTCCCCGGTGGAGGGGGCCCGGTCGTTGCCGAGAACAGCGCGATCGCCGAGAAGGC
>JAITKK010000100.1 GCA_031278475.1 Deltaproteobacteria bacterium | reverse complement strand
CATATAAACCCAAGGTTTTGGTAAGTTTTGGCTTTGCCATCCCTTGGGTTTTGCCTAGGGAGTATTCCAATTTACCCACTCTTTCGCCAAAAGAGCAAATTACACGCCTTGTGACTTTGGTCTGTCCGACCCCTTTGGCTATTTCGGGCAAAACCCTTTGGCGTTTTGGCCTCTGCCTCCGGAGGCGTGTTCCTCTGGCATAGTAGCCGATAGTGGCCAATAGTTTCCAAAAACTGCCAATAACCGCCAATAGTAGCCAATACTAGCCAATGGCAGCCATTGGCATTCCGCCAAAGGATTGGGGTTTTCGCAAGCTCGCCCCCCTGCGGGACAACCGGTGGCTTCCCCCTGGCCGGGGCGGGGTAAGCGCTCAGCCAGGCGTGAGCTGGCCGTCTTCTTCGTGGTAGTTGTTGCCGCAGGCCGCGCACTCGAGGTTTTCCGGGAGCTTCTCGCCGCAGCGGCAGATCCAGCCGGCCCTTCTCGCGGGGTTCCCCCGCATGAGGGCGTAGGCCGGGACATCGTGGGTAACGACAGAGCCCGCGGCTATGAAGCAGTACTCGCCCAGGGTGTGGCCGCAGACCACGGTCGCGTTGGCCCCGATGGTTGCCCCGCGCTTAACCAGGGTGGGCCTCAGCTCGTGCATCCTCTTTATGAAGGAACGCGGGTTGTTGACGTTGGTGAACACCATGCTGGGGCCGCAGAACACGTCGTCCTCGAGGGTAACCCCCTCGTAGACGGAGACGTTGTTCTGGATCTTGCAGCCGTTGCCTATGTGGGCCCTGGGGCCTATCACAACGTTCTGGCCTATGTTGCAGCCGCTTCCGACGATGGAACCCTCCATGATGTGGCTGAAGTGCCACACCTTGGAGCCAGGGCCCAGGAATACCCCGCTGTCCACCTGGGCGGTGGGGTGCACGAAGGACGCGAAGCCAGGCTCCACGGGCTCGGGCACCTGGGGCCTGCCCTCCTTGTAGGCCATGTCCATGGCCGTGAGCACGGAGAGCACGTGCAGGGCCTCCTCGCTGTGGCTGTCCAGGGGCCTCTTCCTCGTGGTTATGGCCTTGAGGAAGGCCTGGCACTGCTCCTTTAGCGGCTCGGTCGTCTCCAGCTCCACCTTGATGGGCTCGCCCCGGGCGGAGTCCGGGTTAAGGCCCCGCCAGATGATGCGGTGCGGGTAGATTATGAGCTTGTCGGACCAGGGAGCCAGATCATCGAACACCGCCATCTTCTCGAGGCCCACCACCGCGAGGCGCATCTCCTTGAAGGGGTTCAGCCAGGACACGGAGATGTGGGCGGTTATCCCGGCCGGGAAGGTCAGGTCGGCCTCGGCCATGTCCACTATGCCCTCTGTCAGGTACGAGCCGCCCGAGGCCTTGACCGAGAGCGGGGTCGTCCCCAATAGGTTCATTATCAGGCTGATGTCGTGGGGGGCCAGCGACCAGAGGGCGTTCTCCTCGGCCTTGAGCCTGCCGAGGTTCAACCTTCTCGACCATATGTGGCAGATCCTGCCGAACTCCCCCTCGCGGATCATCTTCTTCAGGTGGGTGATGGCCGGGTGCCGGTTAAGGAGGTGGTCCACCATGAGGATGCGGCCCTGGCTCCTGGCGAGGCTCACCATGGCGCGGCCGTCCTCCATGGACAGCGCCATGGGCTTCTCCACCATCACGTCGAGCCCGGCGTTGAGTATCTGTATCGCGCCCCTGGCATGGTCCGGGGCCGGGGTCGCCATGACCACGGCGGTTATGCCCGGCTCCCGCAGTATCTCCTCCAGACTCGACACGCCCTTTATGCCGGGGTACTTCTCGAGTATGGACGCGAGCGTCTGGGGGTTGGAGTCGGCGACCATGCTCAGGCAGCCCAGGTCGTAGAAGTTGCGGACCAGGTTCTTGCCCCAGTAGCCCGTACCCAGCACGGCGACCCGTGGCGTGGTCTTGTCTTGGTTCATGTTCATTCGCACCTAAAGGGATAAAGTCGCCCCTTGCGGGGCCCGTTCGCCTTCCTTCCCCCGCTTCGGCAACAGCCGACCCAGCCGGCGGGGCCTGGGGCCCCGGCCGCAAAAAATCCCGGGTTGTTCTGGGGGTTGCCTTGCGCGGGCGGCGCCCGGGGCGGGGCCCCGGGCCCTGTCTCAGGCGCCCTTGCGGAGGGTGGCCTCGGCCGCGCCCTCCTCGGGGTAGAACTTGTAGCGCCCGGACAGCCCCAGGACGTCGAAGACCCTGTAGAGGTCCGGCCTCTCGCCCTGGTTGAGGATGATTGCGAGCCCGTCGCCCCAGGCGTCGTGGAACTTGCGGAGCATGCCCAGCTCGCCGGTGCTTATGGCGTCGAGCCCGCGCAGGTCGAGGATGAGCCCCTTGCTGCCGTCGCCCCGCAGGCCCTCGGCCTCTGTCCAGAGGCCCTCGCCTTCGGTGTCCAACAGCCCGTCAGTGAGGGCTATGTAGGGAACCCCGTCCTTGAGGGCGAAGGAGGGGACCGCGGGGCCGTCGGACGTGGCGAGCGACGGCTCGGCCGCCTTCTTGGCCTTCCTGCCCTTCCTGGGCGAAGGGGTCCTGACCTCGTCCCCGCTCGCGGGCCTTATCGGGTGGGCCAAGACCTTGGGCTGCGGGGAGGCCTGGGACCCTACGGCGACCGACTCCGGGGCAATGTCGGGTTCCGGCTTGCGGTCGCAGAGCTCGCCCGAGTCCAGGGCGCGGGAGACCTCGCTTATGGTCTCGACGAGGCTCCCCATCCACTCCACCTCGTCGTCCTCGCCGTTTTCCAGGCGGCCCATGATGGCCTCCACCGTGTCCAGCACCTGGAAGAGGCTCTCCACCACCTTGGGCGGGAGGTAATGGTCCGGGGTCTCGCGCACCGTCTGCAGCAGGCTCTCCGCGGAGTGCAGGAGCTCGTAGAGGTGCCTCAGGTTAACGAAGCCGCTGTTTCCCTTTATGGTATGGAGGATGCCCATCAGGGCGTTGATGTTGGCGAGGGAATGGGGGTCTTTCTCCAGGGCCAGGAGCTGGGCCCCGGCGTTTTGCAGCTGCTCCCTTGAGTCGAAGATGAAATCGTCGAGTATTTCGCTCACTGTCGCTCCTCGGGGCGAAAGGCGTGGCCGCTTGCCAGCCAAGGGGGTAATCAAAGTCGTCCGGCCAAATGTCCCCGCCCCGAAGGGACCCTTGGCTTTTTTGGCGCCCAACCGGCAATCCGCGAAAATCCAGCCAACCGGGGCCATGGCAAGGGAACCCCGCCCAGTCCGGGCCCTTTGGGCCTTGACGGCATGCCCGGTTGGGCGTGGCAGGGCATATTTTAGCATAAGGGCGCGGATTTACCAATATAAGGCCCTGGGAAGGCGCCTGGGCCCACGCCTGTTTTCCGCCCGGGCCGCCCCCGGCGGGGCCATGGGCACGCCCTTGGAAGGCCTGGGGCGGCCCTGCCCCGCCCCTTAAAATATGTTACGTTTTATAATTTTATGTCATATCTTGAATAAACCCTCCCCAATCAAGATCGCACTGCTTTGCGGGCCCGCTTTTGCGTTTTTAGGGTTAATTGGCGGGAAACGGCTCCAATAAGACCGGAAAATGCCGCCGATATGACCCAAAATCCCCCCTTGGGCCCGCCCTGCGGGCCCCCACCCCATTGGCAGGGCGCATAAGCCATGGGCGGCCCTGCGGGGTAACCCCGAAAAGCCAAGCTGGGCGCCGCGGCAGAGGGGGCGAAGCGTCCCAGGGGCCGCTGTGTCCGAGGGGGCCGATGTGTCCGAGGGGGCCGCTGAGTCCGCCGGGGCGATACGTAGACATAATTATAATGGATGTTACATTTGATCCAAGGGGGCTTGGGCGCCCCAAGCCATCAAAGCGCGGGGATTATTTTAGGATAATGAGCTACAATACCCCCGATTTCGGGATGAATTCGGACGTTTTCCCCTGACCGGGGGAAAGCCCAAAAAGCAAAACGCCGCGGTATCCAAGCCATTTGCCTTGAACCAGGCCAAACGGAAAGCCCACCCCATGGTCTTTGCCTCCCTTACCTTCATCTTTCTCTTCCTGCCGGCCTTCCTGGCCCTGGACTTCCTCGCCCGCCGGATTGGGCGGGGCGCGGCGCGCAATGCCATCCTCCTTTTGCTGAGCCTTCTGTTCTATACCTGGGGCGAGGGCGTGAACCTCATCCTCTTGGTGGCCTTGGGCTTCATAAACCACTACGCCGGACGCTCCATACCCGCGAGCAGGCGCCCCATGCTCGCGCTCGGGGTATTCGTCGCCCTGAACCTATCCGTCCTCTTCGTGTTCAAGTACTCGCACTGGATGGTGAACGCCCTGCACATCCCCTTGGGCGTGAAACGCCTGGGCCTGCCCTTGGGGATAAGCTTCTTCACCTTCCACGCCATAAGCTACCTTGTGGACGTTTACCGCAGGGACGTGGCCCCGGCCAGGAACCCGCTCGAGTTCCTAAGCTACTTCTGCATGTTCCCGCACCTTGTCGCGGGCCCCATCGTCCGCTACGCCCAGATAAAGGACGATCTGACGGCGCGGGGCCCGGACGCCGAGCTTTTCAGCTTCGGGCTCTACCGTTTCCTCCTGGGCCTGAACAAGAAGGTGATAATAGCCAACTCCGTCGCCATAATCGTGGACTCGGCCTTCACCATGTCCAAGTCCGGGAACCTCCACTTCGTAGACTCCTGGATAGGGATCCTGGCCTACGCGGTGCAGATCTACTTCGACTTCTCGGGCTACTCCGACATGGCCATAGGGCTTGCCGCCATGGCCGGGTTCCGCTTCAGGGAGAACTTCCTGAGGCCCTATTCCAGTTCCAGCATCCGGGAGTTCTGGCGGCGCTGGCACGTGTCGCTCTCCTCGTGGATGCGGGACTACCTCTACATCCCCCTCGGGGGCTCGAAGGGGGGCCCTTACGCGACCTACCGCAACCTCTTGCTGGTCTTCCTGCTCTGCGGGCTCTGGCACGGGGCCAACCTCACTTTCATCCTATGGGGCCTGTGGCACGGCGTGTTTCTCATTTTGGAGCGGGCAAGGTTCCTGAGACCCCTCGGGGGCGCCCCAAGGCCCTTGGCGAGGGTTTACGCCATGCTGGTGGTCCTCATAGGCTGGGTCCTCTTCCGCTCCGAAAACGTGTCCGCGGCCTGGCTTTACCTTTCCGACATGTTCGGGCCGGATGCGAAGCCGATAGTCCTTTTCTCCTACGGCCCGCCCTGCGTGGCCCTGGCGCTGGGGATTCTCTTTTGCCTTGTGCCCGACAGGCTGCTACCCAAGCCCGACAGCACGAACCCCTCGGGATTCCCGGCATGGGTTTACTTGCTGCAGGCGGCCCTGGCCGTGCTTTCGGTCAGCACGCTCTTGGGCGGGGCCAGAAACCCCTTCATTTACTTCAACTTCTAGGGTGCGCCATGGCAAAGCGGATACTTAACGCAATCGTGCTAATCGCGCTCTTCGCGGCGCCCCTTTCGGAGCTGGCGTTCCCGGAAGGGGGGGTCCTCACGGGCGAGCGGAGGCTCGCGGCGCCTTTTCCGGAAAGGCCCAGGCCGCGCCAAAGGGAGGTCAAGAAGTATTTCCTTGGCGTGGACGCCTTCTTCGCCGACCGCTTCCCCTTGAGGGAAAGACTTCTGGGCCTGTCCTCGGCCCTCTACGGGGCCATGGACGCGAGCCCCAACAGCGACTACTGCTTCAGGGGGAAGGAAGACTGGCTTTTCACCGGGAACAACTACGGCGGGTTCGTGGACAAGTTCCAGGGGATCCTGCCCCTTGACCGGCAGGGCCTCCTGCGCCTTACGGACTTCTATCTGGAACGCAGGGACGCGGCAAGGAAGAGGGGCGCCGACTTCCTGGTCATCATCAGCCCGGAAAAGATCAGCGTCTACTCGGAGTTGGCGCCCCAATACATAATCCCTGGGAAAGTGCGCCACATAGCCCCCCTGCTTGAAACCCTGTCGGATGCCGGGGTGAGGGTAGTCGATCCCACGGACAGGATGATCGCCCTGAAGAAGCCCGGGGAGGCCTTCTACTACCGGACGGACACCCACTGGAACCTCCTTGGCGGCTACGTGTGCTTCGAGCTCTTCAGGGAGACGTACGGCCTTCCCCCGCTTCCCAGCTTCACCATGGAGAGCCTCCCGCCGATGCGGGGGGACTTGGTGAACGTCGCGGGCTACACCAGCTTCCCGCTCCATGACGGTGACAACTTCGAGCCCCGCTGGGATCCGCCCTTGGACGTGTCCGAGGATGGCAACGACTTCGAAAACCCGCTCGCCCCCAGCGACAAGTCCGTCTGGATATTCGCGGACTCCTCCAACTACTCCATAAGGCCTTATTTCATTGCCATGTTCAGGGAGGTTCGGATCTTCGAGCACGCGGACTTTGAAAGGATGATGTCCTCGGATTTGCCCGGGCCGGATCTTATCATCTGGATGACGGTCGAGAGGGGATTTGGGTAGGAATTGGTAAGTATTGGGGGATATTGGGGGGTATTGGGGGTTTTTTTGGGCGTATTGGGCCGGATGTTGGTATTTTAGGTTTTTAAGGTTTTTTGAACACGCTTTTCTTGCAAGGCTTAACCGCTTATAAGGAAAGCATAACAGCCATAAGGAAGGCCTGAGAGCCTGCAGTGCGCAATGCCTTGTGGCAAGGCTTTTCCCAAAAATCGTTCCGCGCGATGAAAGTGATTTCCAAATGTTGGATTTATATCGGTAATTTGCCTCCTTTAGGGCATAAAACGATACCAAAAAAGCAAAAGAACGCATCATAAAACATCCATAATCATTTCCGGCGCGCAAACGATGCCGCCTGGACTTTCAAAGCAAGCGGCAACGGTTCACGGCAAGCGCCTTGGCGCATAAAGCTATGTGACAATATAATTTGATTATTTAAAGTATTTTTAAATAATTAAAATAATATTACCACTTTATTTCCATTTGACTGGGGAGGCTGGGGGGGCTATACTTTGCAGCGCCCCAACGGCTGCCCCGGGATAAGCGGCCGGCCGCCGGGGCGGGGCCGGTTTTTTTTGAAAAAACCGGCCGCAGCCAACCGGAGCCCCAATGCCCAGCCAAGAACAGACAATCCCCAAACATGGCGCGGTTCCCCAAGCCCCGCTTAAAACGAGGCTCTGGACACGCACCTTCTTCACGATACTTTTCGTGAACTTCGCCGTGTTCCTGGGCTTCAACATGCTGCTCCCCACCCTGTCCCTCTTCCTCCACGGAAGGGGGCTCTCGGAGCGGGAGATAGGCTTGGTCTTCGGCTCCTTCACGGTCTCGGCCATTACCTTCAGGCTGCTCGCCAACACCCTCTCCAAGCGTTTCGGCACCATGACGGTCGTGCGCCTCGGGTTCGTCACCTGCGGGCTCGGGGCCGCGGGCTTCATAGTCGCGGACAACATGGGGCTCTACTTCCTCGCGCGCCTCATGCAGGGGGCCGGCTTCGCGGTCTCCTCGACCCTTTTGGTGAGCGTCGCGGCCAACATCATCCCGCCGGGAAGGCTCGGCGAGGGCGTCGGCTACGTGGGCCTGGGGGCGACCCTGTCCCTCGCCTTGGGCCCGGTCCTGGGCCTGTGGCTGGCCGACAGCCACGGGTTCACGGTCATGCTGCTGTTTTCCGGCCTCGCCTGCGTGGTGGCCGCGGTCATAAGCCTCATGCTCCCCAGGATCTCGATCCCCCAGGGGGGCCCCAAGGACAAGGGCCCCTGGCTCGAGAAAAGCGCCCTGGCGCCCGCGGCCCTGAGCTTCGTCTACGGGGCCGGGGTCTCGGCCATGACCGTGTATCTGGCCATATACTGCGAGCAGCAGGGGCTTCCCTCGGCCGCGAGCTTCTTCATGGTCTCAACGGTCGGGACCGTCGTCGCGAGGCTGACCACGGGGCGCATCTACGACCGCAAGGGGCACTTCTTCGTGATCCCGCCCGCGGTCGCCATGCTGGTCGCGTCCATAATGGCCATAATAGTGGTGCCGCCCACCTGGGTCATGTACGTGGCCGCGGTCATCTACGGCCTGGGGGCTGGGGCGATATTCCCCTCCATACAGACGCTCTCCCTAAGCTCGGTCCCCCCGGAGAGAAGGACGGTGGGCTCGGCCTACTTCTTCGTGGCCTTCGACTCGGGCATAGGGCTGGGGACCGTGCTCCTGGGGTTCGTGGCCGGCTTCTACCACAGCTACCGCTCGGTCTTCGAGGGCTCCATAGCCATATTCTTCGTCCTGCTTCTCTGCTACCTCACCCTGTTCGCGAAAAAGCCCAAGGCGGCCGGTGACTGAGGCGAGGGGGGCGGGCGCCAAGGGCGTCCTCAAGGCCTTCCCCTACCCTGGCTCCATATCCCTCCCGCTCGCCAGCCGCCAGCCCAAGGTGGGCATCAGGAAGGGCAGGCTGGTCTCCCGGGGCGAGACCCTGGCCACCACCGCCAACCCCGCCCAGGGCATACCGGACCTTGTGGCCCCGCTCCCGGGGAACATCGCCCGGATCTCCAGCACCCACGTGACGCTGGAGGTGGATCTGGACATCGGCCTGCAGGCCAGGGCATTGGACTTTTCCACCATGTCCCCCACCGAGGCGAGGGATTCCCTGCTGCGCCTCGGGATCCGGCCGCCCAGGGCGCCCAGGCCCGGGGAGCCTGTCTTCATATCGGGCTTCGACCCGGAGCCAGGCGTCAGGCTCGCCGGGGCCCTGCTGGGGGACCAGCGGGGCGTCCTTGAGGCCGGCATAAGGCTCGTGCTCGCGCTCTTCCCGGGCAAGGCCATAGTCCAGGCGCTGCCACCGGGCCCCCCCCAGCTGGGCTTCCCCGGCTCCCAGACGGTCCGGCGGAAGATTTCCTACCCCCACACCCTCCCGGCCTTCCTCAAATGGCGCCTGGAAAAGGACGCACCCTTCGACCGGCTCGCCTCGGGGGTCGTGGGGCTCAGGCAGCTCTGGCTGTTGGGCAGGGCCTGGTCGACCGGCCTCCCGCCTCTCGCGAGGCCGCTCTCCATCCAGGGCGTCCCCTCCCTGGTCCCGCCCGGCATGTCCCCATTGGAGCTGCTCTCGCTGGTAAACCTTACGCCCCGGGACGGCGACCGCATCGTCCTGGGTGGTCTCGCGAGGGGCTTTTGCGCGTGGGACCCAAGCCTTGGCCTGGGCCAGGACCAGGCCGCCGTCTGCCTCGTCCGGGGCGGGGGGAAAAGCCCCCCGCCCCGCGCCTGCAGGCTCTGCGGCCGCTGCCAGGAGGCCTGCCCCCTGCGCCTCCCCGTGCATGTGCTGGGCTCGGCCCCGATGTCAGGCTGGCACATGGTGCTGGCCGAACACAGGGACCTTGCCACCTGCCCGGCCTGCGGCCTGTGCGCCCTTGCCTGCCCGTCCAGGCTCCCGCTCTGCGCCCTGCGGGGCGTGCCCGCCCCGGTGCCGCCCGTCCTCACCCTGGTGAAGGGCCGGGATATCCCGCCAGTAAGATGAGGCCCGTAAGATGAGGCCCATGCCATGAGGCCAACCGTCGCGGCCCCGCCGCACGCCCGACTGGGCGCCAAGCTGCCAGGGCTCGCGCCCTTGGTGGCGGGGACGCTGTGCCTCCTGCCGCTGGCCTACTGGGTGCGGGCCGGCTCCCTCCCCTGGCAGTGCCTGGTCCCGCCGCTGGCTCTCGCGTTGGCGGAAGCGACCCTCGCGCCTTTCGGGCGGGGGATCCCGGGCTCCGCCGCAATCGTGGGGAACTCCCTTCTGGCTTTGTCCCTGCTCGTCCCGTCCGGGCTGTTCAGGGCGCAGGTCGAAGGCCATGCGCTCACGGGCCTCCTTTTGGGGATAGGCGCGCTGGCGGGCCCCGGGCTCTCCGAGGCCTTCCCCAGATGGCTTAGGGCCCCGGTCTTCCAGGGGCTGCTCCTTGCGGCGATATTTGCGGGCCCGGCATTCGCGGGCGCGGGATCCGCCTACGGGGGGCCCTTGTTCCCAAGCCCCGCCCCGGGGGATCCGGAGGCCCTTCCAATCCTTCTGATCCTTCCCATGGCATTCTCGGTGATACTTGTGAAAGAGGCGAGGGCGCTCCCCGCCCTCGCCTTCTTCGCGGCCCTCTGGCTCGCCTCCCTCCCCTTCGGGGGGCCCGGGCCCTTCCAGGCCTGCTTCTGGGTCTACCTGTGCCTGTTCCAGCTCCCGGACTGCCTCAGGGCCCCCAAGGGCTTCCTCGCGGCCTGCCTGCTCTTCGCGGCGGGGCTTTTGGGCCTGCCGGCCCAGGGGCTCCCCCTGTGGCTCCCCCCCTTGGCCGTGATACTCACGGGGCCGCCCATATGCCTGCTCTACGTTTTCGCGGGCGGGAGGCCCCCCAAGCGGCGCGCCGCCTGGCAACCCGCCCCCGGGTTCAGGGCCGCGCTGCTCTGCAGGGTTTGCAAGGGCGGGGTGGCCGAGCTCGCAAGCCGGCCCGAGGGCCTTGGCTGCTGGGTCCTGAACTCCCTTTCGGGCGGGGGGCCGCTCGCCTGCCCCAAGGCCTGCCTCGGGCTCATGGACTGCGGGGCAAGCTGCCCCAAGGGGGCCATCTCCAAGGGCCCTGACGGCTGCCCCAAGGTGGACCCCGGCCTCTGCGAGGGCTGCGGGGAATGCATGAGATGCTGCCCCAGGGGGCTCATGACCCTGGTCCCCAGGGCCTCGAGGGTGCTCGTGCCCTGCTCGGGGCTTGCCAGGATGAAGGAGATGGACGCGCTCTGCAAGGCAGGCTGCCTGGGCTGCGGGCTCTGCCGCAAGGCCTGCCCGCTGGGGGCCATAGGGAGGCCGGGGCCGCAGGCCCCGCCCCCCATAGACCACGACCTGTGCCAAGGCTACCCCGACTGCGGCCTCAAATGCCGGGACGCCTGCCCCAGGGGCCTTCCGGACCCAAGCTTCTGAGGGGGCTTCCAGGGGATTTGGTTGGCGGCCTTCAGGGCTTTTTGTGCTTTTTGGGGTCTTTTGTGGCTTTTTGGGGCGTTTTGGGCTTTTTTTGGCCTTCAGGCCCTCATTTCCCGCGGCTTTTGGGCGCAAACCCTTCTTTTGTCCTGGGGTAATCTGATAAAATGCCCCCTGTGCCTTGGCCCGGCATGCCCGGAAATACCCGGCAATGCCCGGCCGATGGTCCTTGCGCCCCTGCGGGCGCCCATCCGCCAACCGCAACAACGCAAAAAACAACATGAAATACGCCATACTGATAGGCGACGGCATGGGGGACCACCCGGTGGGGTCCCTGGGCGGTCGCACCCCGCTGGAGGCGGCAGACACCCCCAACTTGGACCTCTTGGCCAAGGAGGGGCTGCTCTCCCGCTGCAGGACGGTGCCGGACGGCATGCCCCCCGGCTCGGACGTCGCGATAATGTCCTTGATGGGCTACTCGGCGAAGGGCGTGCTCACCGGGAGGGGCCCATTGGAGGCCGCCGCCCTGGGCATCCCCCTGAAGGGGGGGGAGCTGGCCTTCAGGCTCAACCTCGTGACCGTCGAGCACAAGGACGGGGACGTCTTAATGCGCAACCACGCCGCTGGCGACATCCCCATGGCCGAGGCCAAGACGCTTTTGAAGGATCTCTCGGACGGGCTGCGGCTCACGGGCGGCCAGGGCATCCACCAGGGCGTCAACTACCGCAACATCTTCGTGTGGCCAGGGGCCCCGGAGGGGCTCGCCTCCATCCCGCCCCACGACCACCTGGACAAGTCGGTCAAGGGCTTCCTCGACGACCCCGGGCTCGCGCCCATGATGGACCTGGTTAAGGCCTCCTGGAAGATCCTGGAGGGCCATCCCGTGAACCGGGACCGCATCGCAAGGGGGCTCCCGCCCGCGAACTCCATATGGCTCTGGGGCCAGGGCACGACGCCCAACGTACGCAGCTACTCGGAGCGCTGGGGCATCAGCGGGGCGACCGTCTCCGCGGTGGACATAATAAGGGGGCTCGCCATTATCACGGGCCTTGTGCCCATAAGGGTCAAAGGCGCGACGGGGGATCTCAACACCAACTACCTCGGGAAGGCCGAGGCCGGGATAAAGGCCCTGGACAAGTTCGACCTCGCGGTAGTCCACCTCGAGGCCCCGGACGAGTGCTCCCACCAGGGGGACCTCAAGGGCAAGCTCAAGGCCATAGAGAACTACGACAAGCTCATAGTGGGCCCCATCATGAGGGCCCTTCCCGAGTTCGGCGACTACAGGCTGCTCTGCTCCTGCGACCACTACACACCGTACGCCCTGAAGACCCACACCCCCGAGCCCGTGCCCTTCGTGCTCCTGGATTCCGCGAAGCCAGGGGCCTCCGGGGCCCCTGGCTACTCGGAAAAGGAGGCTCTCGCCCAGGGCGGCCTTGTCCCGGACGGCCCCTCCTTGGGCAGGCTCCTCTTCGGGCCGGAAAGGGCCTAGCCGCATGACGCTCACCAAGCCGCTGCCAGGCTCCTTCGTGTGCCGCTCGACCTACAGGGTGCTCTACGTTGACACCGACGTCATGGGCATAGTGAACAACGCCAACTACTTCAGGTTCTTCGAGCAGGCGAGGGGCGACTACCTAAGGGAGCGGGGCTTCCCCTACTCCGCCATAGAGGACAGGGGCATAAGGTCGCCCCTCACCGAGGCCTGGGCCCACTTCTACCAGCCCTTCCACTACGACGACCTCATGCTCATGGACAGCTGGGTCTCCCAGGTCAAGAAGGCGAGCTTCATGTTCGAGTACAGGCTCTACAAGGACGGCGACCCCAAGCTGCGGGTGGCGGGCCGGACCCTCCACGCCATACTGGGGGACGACGGCAAGGTGGTTAAACTCCCTTCCTGGCTCTACGACATCCTTGGATGCCCCACGGCCGCCTGAGGGCCTGGGCCCTGACTTTCTAACTTTCTTACTTTCTTACTTTCTTACTTTCTAACTTTCTAACTTTCTAACTTTCTAACTTTCTTTCTAACTTTCTCAGGCAAAGGGCCTCCCCGCCCCAGAGGCTTGGGCAGGGGCAAGGGCCTTTTGCGCGCTTTTGAGCCCCTTGCCGCCCTTTGGCCCTTTGCATTTCCCTTGACAGCAAGGGGGCCCTGTGCTATTTTCTCAAGGCTGTACCCGGGACGGCCGCATTCCTTTGCGGCCCCGGGCGGGCCAGGGGCGCCCAAACGCCCGCGGGCGGGCCCAGGATTTGATATAGGCCCGGGATTTGATATAGGCCAAAGTTTGACTGAGGCCATAGTTTGACGGAGGCCAAAAAAAGATGCCAAAGATGAAGAGCAACCGCTCGGCCATGAAGCGCTTCAAGTTCACGGCCGCAGGCAAGATACGCCGCAACAAGGCATATGCGAGGCACATACTCACCACCAAGACCACCAAGCAGAAGAGGGGCCTGCGCTCCAAGGCACTGGTGGACCCGACCAACGCCGCGGCCGTGAGGAGGCTCCTGCCCTACGGGGCATAGGGGCCGCGAGGCCAGGCTGGCATTGGCCGGATAACCCAGAGGAGTAGGAACCATGCGCGTCAAAGGCGGCATCCAGACAAAGAAGACACACAAGAAATTCCTGAAAATGGCCAAGGGCTACCGGGCCGGGCGCAGGGTGCTCTACCGCTCCGCGAAGGGCGGGGTGGAGCGCGGCCTGAAGTTCGCCTTCAGGGACCGCAAGGCCCGCAAGCGCGAGATGCGCGCCCTGTGGATAACGAGGATCGGGGCCGCGGCCAAGGAGCTTGGCGTGTCCTACTCCAGGCTCATGGACGCCCTCAAGAAGGGCGACATCGGCCTCAACCGCAAGGTGCTCTCCAACATGGCGGCGGAGGATCCAGGATCCTTCAAGGGCATAGTGGAGCACCTGAAGGCCGGCTCCCTGCTCTAGGGGCCGCAACTCAAATCCCCCCCGGGGCCTTTGGCCCCGGGGCCACGATCACCGGGGCCGCCAGTGCTTGGACAAGTCATGGCGGCCCTTTGACATTTCCGGCCGGGGCAAAAGCCCCGGGCCGGCCTTGGGGCCATGGGAAAGCAGGAATTCATAGGGGAACTCGGGGCCTTGCAAGAGGAGGCCCTAAAGGCCTTCCTGGACGCAAAGGACGAGGCCGCGCTGGAAGCCGCCAGGGTGAGGTTCCTGGGGGCCAAGGGTTTGCTCCCCGGGATCTCCAAAAAGATGGGGGCGCTCGACAAGGACGCGCGGCCCGAGGCGGGCCGCGCCCTGAACGAGGCCAAGGGAAGGCTTGCTTCCGCCCTGAACGACAGGCTTGCGGAACTAAAGGGCGCGGCCCTAAAAAGGGACGCGATCGACGTGACGCTCCCGGGGCGCCCGGTCCCGCTCGGGTCCAGGCACCTCATCGCAAGGACATCCGCCGAGATCTGCGCCATCTTCGCCCGCATGGGGCTCTCCATCACGGAGGGGCCCGAGGTGGAAAGCGACTGGTACAACTTCGAGGCCCTGAACTTCCCGCCCGATCACCCCTCCAGGGACATGCAGCAGAGCCTGTTCGTGGGGGACGGCCTTCTCCTTCGCACCCACACCTCCTGCGTGCAGATACGGGTCATGGAGAGCCAGCCGCCCCCGGTCTGGATAGTTGTCCCCGGAAAGACCTACCGCCGGGACGACGACCTCACCCATTCCCCCATGTTCAACCAGATAGAGGGCCTGGTGGTGGACAAGGGCATCACCATGGCGGACCTCAAGGGCGTCCTGCAGCGCTTCGTGGACGAGTATTTCGCGGAAGGGACCAAGATACGCCTCAGGCCCAGCTTCTTCCCCTTCACCGAGCCCTCCGCCGAGGTGGACATAGGCTGCGTGAGCTGCGGCGGCAAGGGCTGCAGGCTCTGCAAGGGCACAGGCTGGCTGGAGGTCCTGGGCTGCGGCATGGTGAACCCAGCCCTCTACCACAACGTGGGCTACGATCCCTCCGAGGTGAGCGGGTTCGCCTTCGGCATGGGCGTGGACCGCATGGCCATGCTCAAGTACAAGCTGGACGCCATAGGCCGCTTCTACTCCGGGGACGCAAGGTTCCTGAGGCAGTTCCCCTAAAGGCGCTTGTTGGGGCTTGTTATTGGCCCGATGTCCCTGACGGGCCGCAATGGGCCATTAATGGGCCTCATTGGGCGGCATCGGGCCATAATGGGACATGTCAGGGCCCGATTGCCGTGCCAGGCCTTGCCAAGCCTCATTGGATCTTGTTAGGCTTTATTGGGCCCCAAGGCCCAGGCAGCCCGGTTGGCGCCACTGGCCGGACGCGCCCCTCCCCGCCCCCTTGAGCCAGCGCCATGGAGGTCCTGCCATGCGGGCCATCTACCAGGCCATATACTTCCTCGGCTTCCTGCTCAGCTCCCCATGGTGGGTCCTAAGGGGGATTGCGAACCCGGAGCGGCTTAGGGTCACCCGGGCGAGGCTCTTGGGCCCTCCCAGGATCCTCCCCAAGCTTGACGGCAGGAAAAGGGCCTGGGTGCACGCCCTGTCCTTGGGCGAGGTGCACTCCGCGAGAGAGCTGGTAAGGGAGCTCAAGGCCAAGGGCCTGGACGTGGTCGTCACCTCCACCACCGTCTCGGGGCTCGCGATGGCCCGGGCGAGCTTCCCGGGCCTTCCCGTGCTGCCCTCCCCTCTGGACTTCCGCCTCTCCCTGAAACGCTTCCTCAAATCCACCGACCCCGATTTCCTCATAATAGTCGAGACCGACGTGTGGCCAGGGGCCCTGGCCGGGCTCAAGAGGCGCAACATACCCGCGTCCCTGGTGTCCGCGAGGCTTTCGCCCAGGTCGTTCGCCAACTACCGCAGGATCCGCTTCTTCTGGAAGGGGGTCCTCAGCATGCTTTCCCACATAGCCGCCCAGACCGAGGAGGACAGGGAGAACTTCATAATACTCGGGGCCCCCCCGGACAAGGTAGGGGTCGCCGGGAACCTTAAGTTCGACCAGGGCTCGGGGGATCCCGACCCATCCGGCAAGGAAAGGATCCTGAAGGAGGCGGGCTGGCCGGAGGGCCGCTACATCCTTGCCGGGAGCACCCACACGGGCGAGGAGCGGCTGATCGTGAAGGCCTATCTCGCGGCCCTGGCCGAACACCCCGAGCTAAAGCTCTGCGTGGCCCCGAGGGACCGCCAGAGGTTCGCGAGGGTGTGGAGGCTGCTCCAGGAGGCCTGCCCCGGGCACGCCGCCAGGAGATCCGAGCCAGAGGCAACACCCGAGGGGGCCAAGGTATTCCTCCTGGACAGCCTTGGCGAGCTCGAACGATTCTACGCCATCTGCGACATCGCGATTATAGGCAAGAGCTTCCCCGGCCCCCACGAGGGGGGCGGGCACAACCCGCTCGAGGCCTCGGCCAAGGGGAAACCCGTCCTTACCGGCCCGAGGTGCCACAACTTCAAGTGGATGTACCAGGCGCTCCTGAAATGCGGGGCGGCGGAGATCGTGGAGGCCGGAAAGCTTTCCGAAAGGCTGGGGCGGCTCCTGGACGATCCGGCGGGGCTCAAGGCCATGGGCGAGGAGGGCCGCGACTTCACCATGGCCCACAGGGGGGCCGCCAAGAGGACCCTCGCGCTTGTGGACCCGGAGGACTTCGGGGAGCCCGAGCCGCTCGAGACCGGCTCGGGCGACGGCATATGAGGCAAGGCCTATGAGGGACGTGCACCTCTGGGGCCGGGGCGGGGACCCAGGCCCCATCCTGCGGCTTATGTCCGGCTCCTGGGGGCTTGCCAACACCCTCAGGCGCAAGGCCTACAAAAAGGGTTTCCTCAACCAGGAGAAAGCCCCGGTGCCGCTTGTGTCGGTGGGGAACCTGACGGTGGGCGGGAACGCCAAGACCCCCATGTGCGTCTACCTCGCAAAGGAGTTCGCCTCCCGGGGGCTATCCCCGGCGGTCCTCTCCAGGGGCTACGGCCGGGAACGCTCGAGACTGCGGCCGGACCCCGTGGTGGTGTCCCTGGGCCTGGGGCCCTTGGTCCCCCTGGAGTTCGCGGGAGACGAGCCCTACCTCATCGCGAGGCTCTCCTCGGCCATGGTGCTGGTGTCCGCCAAGAGGGCCCCGGCCGCGCTCGAGGCGGCCGACCAGGGCGCGGACGTGCTGATACTGGACGACGGCTTCCAGCACCTGGGGCTGGCGAGGGATCTCGACATCGTCATGATCCAGGGCGAGAACGGCCTGGGGAACGGGCACGTTATCCCGGCCGGCCCCCTGCGGGAGCCGGCCGGGGCGATAGAGGACGCCGACATGCTGGTATACGTCGGCGATGGCGGCCCGCCCGACCCAGTCGCCACCCTTGCCCAGAAAAAACCCCTCTTCACAGCGAAAGTCGTTGCCTCGGGCATATCCAGCCTTTCCGACGGGGAGACGCTCCCCTTGGACTACCTTTCCGGCAAGCGCTTCGCGGCCTTCTGCGGGCTCGCGAGGCCGCAGGGCTTCAGGGACACCATGGCCAACCTGGGGCTCGCGCCCGTCGCCTTCAGGGCCTTCCCCGACCACGAGCCCTACGGCCCCAGGGAACTGAGGGCCCTGGACGAGCTCCTGCGTTTCAGCCGCTCCGAGTTCCTGCTCACAACCTTGAAGGACGCCGTGAAGCTGAAGGGCCTCAGGATCCCCACCTTCGCCCTGGAAACCGGGCTCGAGCCTTCCGATCCCGTAAGGCTGATGGACTCCGTCCTAGGAAGGCTGGGCATCAGCGCAAAGCA
>JAITKK010000208.1 GCA_031278475.1 Deltaproteobacteria bacterium | reverse complement strand
CTCCTGGTGGAGCAGAACGCAAGGCTCGCCCTGCAGAGCTCGGACAGGGCCTATGTCCTGTCCACGGGAAGGATTATGGCATCCGGCCCGTCGGAGCGGCTGCTCCAGGACGACGAGCTGATCAAGCACTACCTGGGCGGCTGAGGGCCGCTATCCCAAATTAGCGCAATCCTCCCCGGGCAAGGCTGTTGCGACAGGTCCCCAGAGACTGTCCGCCATCTGTTGGCATCCACTCAATAAAGGTAAACTTTAATAGTCCATAATTAGCTTTAATTTGCCTCTGGTAAATAACAACTTACCTCTAAAAAAAATAACTTACCTATATTAAAAAACAACTTACCTCTAGTAAAAAATAACTTACCTCCAGCAAAAAACAACTTTGCCCCAAAATCCCATATCAAGGGCACAGGAAATCATATTTGCCCACAAGGGAGCACATTATCGCTCAAGAAATCACATAAGCCCTCAAAAAGTAACAAAATTTACAATCAAATTAGTTTATAAATATTCCTCATTTACTTTTAATTTGCCTCTAGCAAACAATAACTTTGCCCCAAAATCCCCTATCAAGGAGACAAGAAACAATATTTGCCCACAAGGGATCACATTATCGCTCAAGAAATCATATAAGCCCTCAAGAACTAACATAAGCCCTCAAGAATTCACATAATCCCTCAGAAAATCACATTACACAACAAAACACATGACGTTTGCCGCCGGGTTTTTGGCCCGGTGTCGAAAAGTCCATGCCCTAAGCGCATTCCAAAGAAATCCCCGCCTTGAGGCAAAGTTTTAGGACAAGCACAGGAACAAATGCTAAAATGTCTAAGCTTTTGGCAAGCCAGCCAGGGGCTAATCCAATCCAAAGCGAAAACCTCCCCCACATGCCCATAGCCCGCCCACCACAGCCGGCCTCAAGGGCCCTCAGGGCCCTCGTCTCCATAATGGCCGTGACGCTCCCGCTCGCCCTGTTGGGGCCGGCCGCGGCCGCGCTCCACGCCCAGTCGGGGCCCAAGGATCTCGTCCTGGTCTCGGGACTTCCGGAAAGCGATCCCATGGAGCCATTGGTTACCGCGGTAGCCCACGCCATAGGGGACAAGATAGGCAAAGAGCCCACCATGGAGTACTACGGCCAGGGCTTCGGCATCAAGGCCGCGGCCAAGCTCTCCCTTTCCGAGCCGGACGGGCTTACCTTGGGCTTCCTCCCAATCAACACGGTGCTTGCCCCAGGCATGGCCAACATGGCCCCCTACCGGGGTGAGCACTTCCTTCCCGTGGCCATAGGGTTCGAGCACACCCACGTGCTCTTGGCCCCGGAAGGGTCCCCCATTTCCTCTTTTTCCGCGCTGAGGGACAGGAAGGGCAAGGGCGTTACCCTGGTGACGCCCGCAGGCGAGTCCCTCTCCGCCTCGAACCTTCTGGCCCTTGACCTTCTGGAGACCCTCGGGGTGCCGGCCAGCATCCGGGAGCTTGCGCCAGCGGCCAAGGAAGAGGGTTCCGGAAAGGACGCCGAAAAGCCGGAAGCGCCCGAAGGGCAGGCCTTGCCCGGGGAAGCCGAAAAGCCAGCCGACGCCGCCGTGGCAGGGGAAGCCCCGGAACCAGATGAAAACGGGGGAACCCAAGGATCACAGGTAGCCAAGGACCAAACGGCTTCCGTGGATACCGGGCCCGACGCGGAAACAAAGGGACCAGAGGGGAACGGTAACGCCGGGGCGGCAGAGCCCGCCCTGTCTGACGAACCCACCGAGTCCGCCGATACCACCGGGGAAGGGGAGGAAGAGCCCCCTTCCGCCGAGGCGGGCGGGGCCGGTGAAAGCGCCACCCCGGACGGGGGCGAAGGCCTCGTCTGGTACCGCTACCTCCAGGCCCTGAGGGCGGCGGGCGACGGGGAGCTGGTCTCCATCCCGATAGAGGCCCTGGGCCACCTGCAGTCCGCCCGGCAGCCCTTCCAGGTGGTGGCGGCCCTGTCCGACCACCCGGAACACTCGCCCCTCATCCCCGAGGAGGCCTCGCTAAAGGCCAACGGGGTGGCCCTCAGGGCCCACGACCTCATGGGCTTCTTCTACGTGGGCGGGACCACGCCCAGGCTGATGGGGGAGGCCCCCGAGGTGATAAGGGAGGTCTGCGAGAGGGCGTACACCCAGGGGCTCGCCATGGGTCCGATGTGGGTGGGCGACGAGGCCCTGAAGGTATTCGCCGACGAGCGCTCCCAGAGGGAGGCCATCCTCGCCAAGCTGGACAAACCCGGGACGCCCAAGTAGATGCACGGGCAGCCGTTCACCCTAAAGGGCCCCGACGGGGCGGGAAGGGTCCTCCTTGGAGGCGACCTGAACGCCTTCACCGCGCCCAGGGGCTCGCTCGCGGGCATGCTGGTGAAATCCGGGAACAAGGAAATCACCTTCGACATGTCCGGCTTGGTGGGGCTTGACCTCAACGGGGCCGCCATCCTCATGGATCTGGAAAAGACTCTTGGGGACCTTGGGGTAAGGGTAAGCTTCGAGGGCGTCCCCGAGGAAGAGAAAGAGATCTGGGAGCTCGCGAGGGACACCTCCGCCAAGATCCCGGACACCTCGCCACCCGCCCCCTTGGGCTTCATCCCGGCCACCGGGAAGATGATCATGGACTTCCTCAAGGACGGCTACGAGCTGACCATGTTCTTCGGGGAGGTGGTGATCGACGGGATCGGGCTCCTGCTCAGGCCCTGGACCGGCAGGTGGGCGACCACCCTGAAGATAGCCGAGCGCAGCGTGGTGGACGCGGTGCCGGTCACCATCCTGGTCGGCTTCCTGGTGGGCCTCATACTTGCCTTCCAGTCCGCCATGGTGATGCAGCTCTTCGGGGTCGACATCTTCGTCGCGGATCTCGTGGGGCTCGCAATCATCAGGGAGCTGGGCGCCCTGCTCACGGCAATCGTTCTGACGGGCCGCTCTGGCTCGGCCTTCTCCTCGGAGCTCGCCTCCATGAAGACCAACCAGGAGATAGACGCCATGGTGACCATGGGCCTGTCCCCCGTGAAGAACCTGGCGCTCCCCCGCATAGTGGCGCTCACCTTCGCGACCCCCATACTCACCGTGCTCGGCGACATGGCCGGGCTCTTGGGAGGGAACGTGGTGATGGTGGCCATCGGGCACCCGGTGGCGGTGTTCTGGAAGGAGCTCTCCGGGCACCTGGACCTCTCGGACATATTCACGGGCTTCTTCAAGTCCTTCGTCTTCGGCTTCACGGTGGCCTTGGTGGGCTGCCAGCGGGGGCTCTTCGCGGGCTCGGGCCCAAGCGACGTGGGGGAGGCGACGACCCTGGGGGTGGTCACCAACATCATCCTCATAGCGATTCTGGACAGCCTCTTCGCGGTGCTGTTCTACGTGCTGGACTGGTAGGGCAAGGGCATGGGCCAGGACAGGGAAAACCTCATAAGCAACGACATAGGCAAAGGGGTGGCCCGGGACGCTTTGGGCTACGACCCGAACGCCCTGCCGCTGGAGGTGATCGACATGACGGTCGCCTACCCGGGGCAGCCGCCGCTTCTGGAGGGCGTGAGCTTCAAGGTGGAACATGGGGAGATACTCGGCATACTTGGCCCCTCCGGCTGCGGCAAGAGTTCGCTTCTGCGGCATCTTGTGGGGCTCGAGTACCCCAGGCGCGGCACGGCCCTGGTCCTGGGCGAGGACATCTTCGCGAACGGCGAGGAGAGCCTCAACCGGGCCCGCCACAGGTTCGGGGTCATGTACCAGTCGGGCGCCCTGTTCGGGGACCTCAACCTGCTCGACAACGTTGCCATGCCCCTAAAGGAGTACTCCCGCCTGGGGCCAGGGGCAAGGAAGGCCGCGGCCGCCCTGAAGCTTGCCTTGGTGGGGCTTTCCGGCTTCGAGTACCACATGCCGGCCGAGATAAGCGGCGGCATGCGCAAGAGGGCGGCGATTGCCCGCGCCCTCGCGTTGGAGCCGAGCCTTCTGTTCCTGGACGAGCCAGGGGCCGGGCTCGACCCCGTCACCGCCACCGGCCTCGATCACCTGATACTCACCCTGTCAAGGAACCTGGGCCTTTCCTTCGTGGTGGTGACCCACGAGCTAAGGAGCATCCTCACGATGATCGACAGGGCCATACTCCTCGACAAGACCGCGTGCGGCATAGCGGACTCAGGCACTCCCAAGTACCTGGCCGAGGAATCCGAGGTGCCGGCCGCAAAGGCCTTCTTCCTGAGGGATCAAGAGGAAAGGGCGCTATAAGCCTGGGGCATGGGGCGAATCATGCCAATACCGTAACTTAGTACCGTAACTTTGCACCATGACTTTGAGTTAACTTTGGGTGGGACAAAAACGCGGGCGAACGGCGCGGGCACAGGAGGATTGGGGCACGAAAATTATGACTGGACCTGTCTTGCAAGCAAAGGTTAGACCAAGATGCCAAGCAAATCGACATACTTCAAAGTAGGCCTCTTCACAATCATAGGGATGGGCATATTCTGCGGGGCCGTGCTATTCTTCGGCCTGAGCCAGGCCTTCCAGCCCATACTTCACTGCGAGACCTTCTTCAACCACAGCGTCCAGGGGCTCCGCAACGGGGCCACCGTGATGTTCCGGGGTTTCACGGTGGGCTCGGTCACGGATATCGCCATCGCCCAGTTCCCTGGCGAGCAGGGCGGCCGCCAGATGGTCAAGGTCAACTTCAACGTGACACCGGGGCTCATAACCGGGATCCACGGCCAGGACGCCTGGGACGCCAGGAAGTTCCTGGAAGCCGAAATCGACCGGGGGCTCAGGATCTACCTAAGCCTTCAGGGGGTATCCGGGATTACCTACCTGAACCTGGACTACGTGGACCAGCCGAGCGACCGGAACTCCCCGCCCAGATCCCTTACCCAAAGCATGAATGACAAGCAAACCAGGCACAGCGACGAACCCATCCCGGGCATGGGCCACGCCCCTGGGGAAGGCCCGGTTGCCGGCCCCGTGGCCGAACCGCGACCTGGGACCACCCTGGGCCCGGAACCGATACGCCCGGTAATCCCTGGCGACACGGCCCTTGTAATCCCCAGCATGCCCTCGACCATCCTCGAGATCGGCGAGTCCATGACCCAGATAGTGCGCGCCTTCCGGGAGATCGACTTCAAGTCCCTGGTCGACCGCACCACCAGCCTGGTTACCAACCTCGAGGAGATCACCGGGCAGCTGAAAGACGAGCAGGGCGGGCTCTCGAATTCCCTGTTGGCCGCAATAGGCGAGACCAGGGAGGCAGCCGCGCAGGTTGGGAAACTCGCGAAGGACATGGACGTAGAGCTCACCGCCTTCCTGCACGGGAGCCAGATTAGGGAGCTTGAGCTGACGCTCGCGGACACAAGGCGCACGCTCAACCGCCTTGACTCCCTGATGAAGTCGCCGCAGGCGACCTTGCCAACCACCCTTGACAACCTGCGGGTCATGTCCGAGAACCTCAGGGAGTTCTCCGAGATGGCTCGCCGCTACCCGAGCCAGATCCTGCTTGGGGCCCCGCCGCCCGTCGGGAAATAACGCAATCCCCAAACGGGTTTTTCCGGATATTTGGTGTTGCGTGGTCAGGCGTGGTCAGGTGCGGTCATATGTGGTCTTATGTGGTTATGTGTGGTCATATGTGATCTTGTGCGGTAAGGTGCGCGGCAGGGGGCTTGAAAGCCGCGGCCAAGGGATCTCGGCTCCCCCATTATTCGCTTTGATTGCCCAAGGAATTGTTTTATAATCCATTGTCGGTTATCGATTCGTTTATCGACTCGCCTGTTCATTGTTTAATCGTTTCTTTGTTTCATTGTTTTGCCAAATTATGTGTTCTGTTACTTTCTTTTTCTCGCTGTTTGTTGTGCCCATTCGTATTTTGAATGGTTGTAGTGTTTTTTGGCGGATTTGTCATACAATCAGTGTTTTTGTGTAGTGTGTTTGTTGATTGTGTTTGTGCAATGTGTCTGTTCTTCGCATTTAGGAAATCTTTCCAGGCTTTGAGAAAATTTGGATCCCCATTTGTTACCACCACGCACATAAGGGCGCCTTCGTCCGCAACAGGGCTCGCATGCTTAAGACCACCATAACCCTTCTTTTAGTAGCAATCCTCGCCTTGGCGTTTACTGCCTGCGGCCTGTCCCAACGGCCCTACCCCCTGGTGCGCACCTACACTCTGGAGCAGCCGGATCTTGCGGGTGCCATGGACCAAGCGCTGAGCAAGAGGCCCAAGGCCGTGGTCATAGTGACCGCAAGCCCCCCGCCCTCCGCCTACGACGGCAAGAAGCTGGTCTACAAGCAGAAACCCCACGAGCTCGCCCCGGACTTCTACAACGAGTTCTACGCGCCCCCCACCCGGGCCATCGCCGACAGCCTCGCTAAATACCTGGACATGAATTCCCCCAAGCTGCAGATAGTCCGCTTCCAGGGCGCGAGCTCCCCGGATTACTCCCTGGAGGTGGGCATCATGGACCTTTACGGCGACTACACCGTAAGCCCGCCGGTCCTGCGCCTGACCGTCACCACCACCATGAACGACCTGAGAC
Organism: Deltaproteobacteria bacterium; assembly: GCA_031278475.1. Classification (GTDB taxonomy): domain Bacteria; phylum Desulfobacterota; class Desulfarculia; order Adiutricales; family Adiutricaceae; genus JAISMF01. The sequence goes on along the minus strand of JAITKK010000208.1, from coordinate 7,764 downwards.
GCTCGGTCACCAAAGTGGTGTTCGCCAACCGCTACGTAAAGACCCCGCCGCTTGTCACGAAGGGGGACGAGGACAGGCCCGAGACCCTTGTGCGCACCATCACCGAGGCCCTCGCGGAGCTTTACCCCAGCATACTGGCGGACACGGAGTCGGCCGCAAGTGGAAGGTAGGAATAGCAAAAGGGCCTGGCTCAAATGGCCGGCTGTCGCGTTCTTTTTGCTAGGGCTTGTGTTTTTGGCCCTGGTCCCGAACTACCCGGGCTTCTACGTCCTTGGCTTCCTCTTCGCGCTCCTATGCCTCGCCGTGTACGCCCCCGGGAACCTCAAGGATGACTTGCGCCGCCCGCGCCCCGCGGGCGCGGGAAGACTCCGCGACGCGCTTTGCGCGGCCGTCATTTTCGCAATCGTCCTCGCAGCAGGGGCCGTGACCTTCCTTCCCGTCATGAACATAAGCGCCCCCAAGGAGATAGAGCTCGGCAAGGGGACCCTCGCGCTCCTGGGGAAGGTCGGGTCCGAGGTGGTCATGAGGGCCTACGTGGGGGACCAGGACAGGCTCCCGCAGGTGAGGCACCTGCTCTCCCTGTACTCCAGGGCGCAGCCCCTCATAAAGGCGGACGCCGAGCTTTCCTTCGGGAAGGGCGAGGCCGGTGCCGAGGGGCTCAGGGTGGCGACCCAGGACACGGTGCTCATAAGCTCCGGGCCCTTTCGGGAGCAGGTGAGCCCCATAAGCCAGGGCGCGATAGACGCGGGCATCGCAAGGCTCGTGTCCCCGCCGCGCCTCGTGCACAACCTCCAGGGCGAGGGCGAGAAATCGGCAAGCGACGGGAGCCCCAGGGGGCTTTCCCTGTGGAACGGCTATCTGGAGGCGAGGAAGGTCTACGTGGAGGACAGGCTCTGGGATCCATCAGAGCGCCTCCCGGCCGGCTCGGCCGTCATACTGGCAGGGCCCAGGATGCCCCTGGACCCGGAAAAGGAGCTTGCGTTACGGAATTACCTTGCCAATGGGGGGAAGCTCATGATGCTGCTCGACCCTTTGGTCGCGGCGGTCGATCCCTCCTTTTTCGCGGGCTTCGGGCTGGGTATCCCAGAGGGGCTCGCGTCCGACCCGGACTCCTCGCTCGCGGGGACCGAGTCCTCCTTTTTGGTGCTAAAGAACTTCCCGGCCCACCCGGTGACGGTGGGTCTGACCAGGCCCGTGCTCATGCCCTTGGCGGGCGCCATCAGCGACAAGCCCGCCCCAAGCACCCCCAGGGGGCCCACAAGGAGCCTCACACTGGGCCCGGACGACGATACCCAGGGCGGGCCGTCTTCCGGGGAAGGCCCCGGGGCTGAGGCCGGTAACGAGGCCGCGGGTGGGGACGCGGCCACGGGCGCGGCTCTTCAGGGGGAATCCCCCCAAGACCTGCCGCCCCTCCAGGGGCACACCTGGGTCATAGCCATGAGCGGGAACGATTCCTTCCTTGAGACGGATCTTTCCTCCATCCGGGAGGGCACGCTCGCGGCGGGACCAACGGACATAAGGGGCCCGCTTGCGCTTGCCACCGCCACCTCGTTTACGGGCGGGGGCCGCCTGGTGCTGGTGGCGGACTCCGATCTGGCATCAAACGCCTACATCGGCTATGCCGGAAACCTGGACTTCCTGTCCGGCGCGCTCTACTGGCTGATGGGGGCCGAAGAAGAGCTAGCCGCCCCGCAGAGCGGCTACGTGCTCTCTGTCACCACCCAGGTCGCGAGGCTTCTCTTCTTCGTTCCGGTGATTATCTGGCCGCTATTGGTGCTGGCGGTGTGGGGCATCCACTACCGCAGGCGGAAGATGGCCTCGGCCTGAGGGCAATCCCCGAGACACGCCAAGGCTAAAGACCCAAGCCTAAGAGGGACCCAAGCCTAGGAGGATCCCTTCTTGGACCAAGGCTTGAGCGTCGAAATCGAGAGCATGAAGAGTATCGCGAGCAACTGGAAGCCCCCGCCCAAAAGGCACAGGTTCCTGTTGGACATGTAGGCCTCCTCTTCCAGGGCCTGGAGCCCGAACTCCGCTATCAGCCCCGGCTGGCCGTTCACGGTGGGGCCCAGGACGAATATTCCCACCAGCACGCAGATGACCGTGAGTATCAGCTTGACCGCCACGAAGGGGTGCTTGAAGAAGCCCCAGTTGGTGAAGCAGCAGATGAGTATCCCGGAGACAAGGCTCCCAATGGCCCCGGGCACTATCACAAAGTCGTCCACGAACTTGATGGCCGTGGCCTCGCCGTAGAGCACCCAGCTGATCTTGGGCGGACCCAAGAGCAGGGTCATCAACCAAAGGCTCACAGCCCCACCCACCCAAATGGATGAGAAGAACAGGTGGACGATCTTGAGTACCCTCTGGCCGTATTTCCCGACTTTAGCCATACTCCCCCCCACGGGCCCGGATTTCCCTTATCAAGCTTGAGCCCGGGCTCTTGCCCGGGCACCCCCCATTGTATCAATTGGGCCCCCCCTCTTCAGTGACGCAGGACAAGCGCGCGAAGGGCCCCATTCCCAGAACCCAGATTAGGCTTGACCCCTTGGCTTTGACAAGGGCCTTGACAGGGTCTTTGCCAAGCCCACTTCCCAAGCCCCATTCCCAAGCCCACTTCCCAAGCCCCATTCCCAAGCCCACTTCCCAAGCCCACTTCCCAAGCCCACTTCCCAAGCCCACTTCCCAAGCCCCCATCCCAAGCCCACTTCCATCAAATGTAGCTAATATGGTATATTGGAGCATTGTAAAATGCCCAAAAAACATCAATCCGTGGTGTTTTTGCTGCAACTGGGCACTATTATGCCTTGCAGAACCTGCTGGCTGGAGAGTCCAACACTTGGTTTTATTTATAGTAATAGCCAAATTAAATGCCAATAACATATATTATTGGCATAATATCCACCATAAAACCCTAATAACGGCGGACCCGCCTCGGGTTCTTTGGCCCGAAACCCGATTATCCCCTGCCTACCTTTCCTGAAAAGACTGAGGAACGTGACAAAGCGCATCCCACCCCTGCCCTTGGCAGCCCTATTTTCCTTACTGGCCTCCCCTGCCTTGGGCGATGACAGGGCCAATGCGGAGCGCGGCGATCACCTTCCCGGCAAGGAGACATGAACTTCCTACGAACCGCAATAGGCAAGCTCACGCTGGTCGCCCTCTGCGCCCTCATGGGGGGCGTCCTGGGGTTCTTGTGCCCAAGTGGCTTGGGGTTCCTGGAAAACTCCGTCTTCGACATATTCGAGAACCATGTGGCCGAGCCGCACCAAGGCGAGAAGTTTGTCCTGATACTCGCGGGCGACCGCAGCCTCGACGCCGTGCAGAACTGGCCCTTCCCCAGAAAGATGCATGCCGAGCTTCTGGGCCGTTTGGGAAAACCCAAAATCGTGATCATGGACATCCTGTTCCTGGAGCCGTCGACCCCGGAGGATGACAAGGCACTGGCTGATTCCATCGCGGCCATGGGAAACGTGGTGCTCCCGTCCGCCATAATCCATGACAGCACCGAGGGCGGGAACCTGATACGCAACCCCATCCCCGAGCTGTTCGACGCAGCCAACTCGGTGGGCATGGCAAACGTCAGGGCCGACAATGACAGCGTGAGCCGCGACTACCAGCTGGTCTTCTCCCTGGACGGGGAGCTCTATCCATCGCTTGTGCTCTCCAGCCTGAAGACCCTGGGCTTCACCGACGGGACCATCTCCGAGAGGCCCCCGGGCTGGGCCCTTGCAACCCCAAACGGGTACTTCGACCTGCACGGGGACTTCTCCTTCAAGCTGCACCATCCCAAAAAGGAGATCCCGATCTACGAGTACACGGATGTCCTACGGGGGCTGGTTGACGAAGCTACCTTCGACGGGGCCATAGTCCTTGTGGGGGTCAACGCCGCCGGGGCGACGGATTCCTTCTCCATAGGCTTGGGGAGGTCGGTTCCCGGCTCGCTCTTCCTGGCCCACGCCATTGGCACCGTCTTCATGGGATTTTCGCCCATGCCGATACCCAAGGCCCTGGGCATCGTGCTCTACGCCTTGCTTGCCGCCCTGGGGTCGCTGCTTGCCTTCTGGAACGCCCAGGAGGAGAGGGGCCTTAAGATCCACAAGTGGATGATAGTCCCGCTCAACTTCAACCTGGCACCCTTTCTGTCCGGCCTCTGCCTCCTCTTGTGGGGGCTCTTCTGCTGGTACCTGTTCTCAAGGATGGCCTTATGGATGCCGCCCCTTCTCCCGGCCGTCGTCTTCGTGGCCTGCTTCGTCATGGTGACGCTCCTGAGGGTGAGGGTCCTCTCCTCCGACTGGGAGATCCAGAGGCTCTCCATCGACTCGCTTCTCTTCCTGGGCCGCCTCGACCTCGCCTCCATCTCCCGCAGCTTCGAAGAGCACCTGGTCAAGCAGTGGCCGAGGATAGAGGAACTCACCGGGGTGACCCTCCTGAACCCGCACGCATCGGCCTCCGACCACGAGGTCGTATCGGCCGTGGGCCGCATCCCGCCGCCCAAGAGGCTTATCGACCCCCAACTCGAGGCCTCGATCGTCCACTCCACGGGCCACGGGCTTAACCGCCTGATCCTGGGGCTCCCCGACATAGAGGGCAGGGTTGACCAGTACGCAATCCTTGGCTGGGTGGGCAAAAAAAGCCCCGAGATCCTTAAGAGCCTTGCGGCCCTTGTGCTATCCACCGCGATGCACTTCAAGGCCATAGAGGAGTACCGCAACCGCCAGGAGCTGTTCGTGAGCATGCTGCGGCTCATCATGGGGGCGGTCGACGCGAAGGACACGACCACCGCCGGGCACTCCAACCGGGTAGCCGAGATCTCCAAGGAGATCGCCCAGAAGATGGGTCTCTCCCCGGCCGAGACCGAGGATATCTATCTGGGCGGCCTGCTACACGACGTAGGCAAGCTCGGCATCCCGGACACCATCCTCAACAAGCCAGGAAGGCTTGACGAGGCGGAAACCGAGATCATGCGCCGCCACCCTGCCATAGGTGCCGACATCATGAAGCCCATCAAGCTCCCCGATGCCGTGTTCAGGGCCATCTCCGAGCACCACGAGCGCCTGGACGGCCTTGGCTACCCCAAACAACTCACAGCTGAGAGCATTTCACTGCACGGAAAGATCCTGAAAATAGCCGACGTGTTCGACGCCCTGGCCTCAAGGCGCCAGTACAAGGATCCCTTCCCGCTATCCCTTGTATACAATATCCTAAAGGAAGGCCGCGGGACCGAGTTCGACGCGGCCATAGTGAACCTGATCCTCGTAAGCCCTCTTGAGGGGCCCGGGGTGCAGCTGGACCAACCCGTGGTGGAGGACTCCCCGCCGGTGAAAGACGCGGTATGGGTCCCAGGGAACGTACCGTATGGCGAGAACCCTCCCAAGAAGGCCGCAGACGGGGAGCCGTCGGTATCGGAGTCCCTAAGGAAGGCCCTGGACAAGACACATGGCCAGGTCAAGGCAAAGGACAAGGCAAAGGAAAAGGCAAAGGAAAAGGCCCCGGACAAGCCAAAGGACAAGGCCCCGGACAAGGCCCCGGACAAGGCACTGGACAAGGAACAGGCCGCGGACGCACAGACACCGGAAAAAAAGGACAGTCCCGAAAAGGAAAGCGCCCCGCTCGCAACTTCCAATTAGACAAAGACCTATAAACCATTGGCATCGCGCCAAGGGCTTTGGGCAAAGGGGATGCTCGGACACCCTTGTGTTGCGCACGCATTTAACGCCTTGGGGAAATATCCCAATCCCGAAAACGATCCCTATGGCGACTTATCAAACAAAACGGATGCTTTTAATGCCGCAGGCCAGGATCATAGCCGGGAATTCATTTGCCGCAAGGGCATTTCCTGAAAAACTTGCTTGGAAAATAATTTTATTAAAATTATTGTGATAGTTATATTACTTAAGCCCCATTTTTTGACATCATCATGGCTGCGAGCCCAGCCTGTAGGCCGCCATTCTCAAGAAGCGACTGTTCAGGGGGGATAAAAATATGGCTAGATTGAGAAAAACACTGCCCGATTCATTCGACCTGAGCCACTTGATTAGCATCGGGTACCTTTCCCAAGTATGTCCTCGCAGGGTGATAGATGAGGTTTTGACAAAATATGGCAAACACAATAAGCGGGTAAGATTGCTGCCTTCAGGGTTTTTGGTTTACTTTATACTTGCTCTGGCACTTTGGAGGGAACCGTCACAAGAAGAGGTATTAAGAATAGTTTGTGATTGCTTGAAGCTGATTTTCCCTGACTATGCCCGTCCCACCTTACCTACAAAAAGCGCCATTTTTAAGGCTCGGCTTATGTTGGGCCCGGATGTCTTGCGGGAAGTGGCAAACAGGGTCTTAAGACCAAAGGCAAATCCCAATACTCCTGGGGCATGGTATAACGGTCTGCGGCTAATGTCCCTGGATTGCGGCTCTTTTGCTGTCCCGGATTCAAAAGACAATGCCAACTTTTTTGGCTATCCGGGCGCACACAGAGACGAAGGAGACTTTCCTCAGTTGAGGCAACTTGGGTTGTTTGAAACCGCATCCCATGTTCCGGTCGCGGCTGAAGTTGGGCCATGCAGCCGCAGTGGGCAAAAATTAGCAGCTTTGATGATTGATAATGGGGCTTTTTCGCCCGAAATGCTGATAATTGCCGACAAAAATTTTTATGGCTATGGTCTTTGGAAAAAAGCCGCTGAAACCGGGGCAAAACTGCTTTGGCGGGTCAAATCCAATTTGATACTACCTGTTGAGAAAAGATTTCCTGACAACTCGTTTTTGAGTACAGTTTGCGATAGTAGAAATAGCCCGGATTCCATGCCGATAAAAGTAAGAGTCATTGACTTTAAAATTAAAGCTAAAAATCACCCAAATGGGGACAAAATATATAGAACTATAACAAACATGCTTGATTATAAAAGTAGTCCTGCCAAGGAACTTGCCGCACTGTATCATGAAAGGCGGGAAATACGATCATTTTTTGAGGAGCTAAAAATCGGCTTGAAGGGAAGTAGCGCAATCATTAGAAGCAAGGTACCAGATTTAGTCCTTCAGGATATATGGGGCTTAATAATAATTCACTTTACCGAACGGCAATTAATGGCGGAAGCGGCATGGGAGTGTGGGAAAGTTCCAGATAAGTCAAACCCTATTTCCGCAGTTCATGTAATAAGGAGCAAATTACCGCATGTCACATCTTTCCCCCACAGTGGGGAAAAAGAAGATGATTAAACCCCTCAATATTGGGATTTTCCACTGGACTGTATTTGAAATAGGCGCAAAAGCAACCCCTTGGAGATTGTCAAACATAATAATTATCATAAATTAAAATCAGCTTCCAATTACCGCCAAACTCTCACAAATACAAAAAAGTCCCTATTTACAAAATGTACGAAAATCCCGGGGACAGCATGTTTTTGAATCGGGACGAAAAGGAACGGTGCTTTGGTTTTATTGGTTATATTGATATTGTTGGTCAACGGCAAAGTCGGCTATGCGATAGCATCCAATATCGATATCCAATATCGACACCCAATATCAATATCCAATATCGAAACCCAATATCAATATCCAACATCCCAACATTTCGCGCCTTTGGTACACATCAATCCTCCCGCAAAGTATCCAATAGGCAATAATTGCGCATAACCAATGTGATCTACAAGCATTTCTGGAAAGACTGAACGCAAGGGTAGCGCAAGGGCCTCAATGGCTCAATAAGTCCGCACAGCCTTACGTGATGTGTCCTAGAAGTGCACCGGGTAGGCGACAGGCGCCTTGGCGAGCGGC
>JAITKK010000194.1 GCA_031278475.1 Deltaproteobacteria bacterium | reverse complement strand
GCCCTGTCATTGGCCCTGTCCGCAAGCATTTTCAAGCCCTCAGGCCTTTCGGCCGATCCCTTTTCACCTGATATCCGGTTCGCGCAGGAATCCTGCGAACCAAAGGTGTACGAGACTTTTAAGATGAAAGGGACCGTCTTGGACGTGCAGTACGAAGCATTATGTCATGCTAAGATAAAGAACGATAAAGGCAAGACCGCCGATTACTTTGTGGACTACAGTTTGCCCAAGGATTTTTGCGAAGTCATGGGAAAAAGCAACCCCTATGTCGGAAAATCCGGCACCTTCACAATCCAAAGGGTGAGGGATTTCTTCCCGGACGAAAATTACATAGGCTCGTGCGTCCGCAAGCTGGTAGTCACGGGGTTCGTTCCAGACTAGGCCCCCCCAGGGTCCCTTGGGGCACGCTCGGGCCCGGGCCTAAGGCCCGGGCCTGAGCCCCCCTAAAATTATAATCCGGGGAAACCCTCCCCGGACTGGCCTGGGTGCCGGCCCTGTCCCTTGAAATTCGGCCTTGTGTTGTGTATTATCATCACAATCAAAAGGCGACCGTCCCTTGCGCAAGCCGATGGCGGCCGGACCATGCCTCCCGCAAGGCGGGCCCGGGGCGGATTTCGCCCTATGGGCCCTTGTTGTTGTCCGGGGGGCGGGCCCCCTTGGGGCCATTTCAGGGAAGACTGCTTGCACGGAGCGTTTATGGATGATGGCAAGCCGCTTAAGCTGCGGCCCGATTTCGAGAAGGCGGGCGGCCTCATACCGGCCATAGCCCAAGACCATGGGACCGGCGAGGTGCTGATGCTGGCCTATATGAACCCGGAGTCCTACCAGAGGACCCTCGATACGGGCGAGGCCCACTATTGGAGCAGGTCCCGCAAGGAGCTCTGGCACAAGGGGGCGACCTCCGGGAACATCCAGAAGATCAAGGGGATCTACCTGGACTGCGACCTGGACGCCATTTTACTCAAGGTCGAACAGGTGGGGGGCGTGGCCTGCCACACGGGCAGGCGCTCCTGCTTCCACCACCGCTGGGAAGGGGGCTCACTGTATGCCGTCGTCTGATATCCAAAAAAACGTACTGAAGCTGGGCCTCCCCAAGGGGTCGCTCGAGGCCTACACCCTGGAGCTCTTGGCAAAGTCCGGCTGGCGGGTGACCGTCGGCTCCAGGAGCTATTTCCCTGGGGTGAACGACCCGGAGCTCTCCCTTGTGATCTCCAGGGCCCAGGAGATCAGCCGCTACGTGGCCGAAGGCGTCCTAGACGCCGGGATCACCGGCAGGGATTGGCGGCTGGAGAACGAGTCCGACGTCCTGGTGGTGGAGGAGCTGCTCTACTCCAAGGCAAGCCCCATGCCGGCCCGCTGGGTGCTGGCGGTGCCTGGGGACGGCAGGATAACCAAGGTGAGCGATCTGGAGGGCGGCAAGGTGGCGACCGAGCTCCCTGAGGTCACCCGCCGCTGGTTCAAGGAGAAGGGCGTGAACGTTTCGGTGGAGTTCTCCTGGGGCGCGACCGAGGCCAAGGTGGCCTCGGGCCTGGCCGATGCCATAGTGGAGGTGACCGAGACGGGGAGCACCATCAAGGCCCACGGGCTCAAGATCATAGACGAGGTCCTGGTGACCGCGACCGAGCTCATGGCCAACAAGGAGGCCTACAACGATCCCTTCAAGCGGGTCAAGATAGGCCAGATAGCCCTGCTGCTCAAAGGCGCCCTCGAGGCCGAAGGCCTTGTGGGGCTCAAGATGAACGTGCGGGAGGCCATGGCAGAGAACCTCATCAGGCTCCTACCCAGCCTCAGGGCCCCCACCGTCGCCCACCTCTACCAGACCGACTGGCTGAGCGTGGAGGTAGTGATAAGTTCCAGCGTGGTGCGGGAGCTCATCCCCATCCTGCTGGCGGCCGGGGCCGAGGGGATCATCGAGTACCCGCTTAACAAGGTGATCTGAGCGGTTCTTGGCTTTTACGGCAGATGTTGGGAAATTATAGGCGGTTTAGGCATTTTAGGCATTTTAGGCTTCCTGGCGAAGCGTCGAAGGCAATGGATGCCTTGCCCCACCCAAGCGGGCCTCGTTGTGGCATGTTGGGGCTTGATCGGGCCCATGGGGGCTAATTGGCGGTTCCGGGAAGATGCTTGGTGCCCGACCGCTGGCATTTCCCCCAAGTCTAACGGATCGCCTAACGGATCGTCTAACGGATCGCCTAACGGATCGTCTAACGGATCGTTTGGCGGATCGTCTAACGGATCGTTTGGCGGATTGTGTTGCGGAACGTGTAGCGGATCGGAGACATATATGAGCGCGTTAAGACTGATACCGGCACTCGTCCTACTCCTCCTCTTGGCCACGGGCTGCCCGAAAGGCGCCAAGTCCCCGGGAGGCCCCGGCTACGACAAGGACCGCCACGCGGCGGCGGTGCTGGAGCTGGGCATAGTCGCCATGAACACCGGCAACTACGCCACGGCGCTCACGTCGCTGCAAGAGGCCGAAAAGATGGACCCGAAGAACGCCGTCACGAAGCAGTACATGGGCCGCACCTACTACCGCATGAAGGAATACGAGAAGGCCCAGGCCAACTACGAGGCGGCCCTCGCCCTGAACCCGGCCCTTACCGACGTGCACAACGACCTGGGCCTGCTTTTCATTGACCTGAAGGAATACGCCAAGGCCAGGGAGCAGTTCACCATCTGCATAAACGACCTCACCTACAAAGACTCCTCCCTTGCCCGCTTCAACCTGGCCCTGGTTGAGGAGGCCGAGGGCAACACGGCGGCCGCGAGCGAGATATACCAGCGGCTCATAGCCTCTGGCGAGCAGTCGTCGGTGCCGTACTTCCGGCTGGCCTACCTCGCCTTCAAGGAGGGCGACTACACCCATGCGGCCGATCTCCTGAACGCCGCCGTGCGCCTGCAGCCCGACAACGCCGAGGCCTACTTCCTCCTGGGCGAGAGCTACGAAAAGATGGGCATGAAAGACGAGGCCGCCGAGGCCTACGGCAGGGCGGTGGGCATAGACCCCCAGTCCCTGCGCGGAATCGAGGCCCAGAGGCGCGTCCGCGAGATAATGAAGGACTACAAGCCCTAGGCCGACCTGGGCATCCCTAGGCCAATGATGCCAAGCACCCCGAACGAAGGCCCCATGGGCCGCAAGGAAGGCCCCGAAGGGGATCCCCCCAAGGCGGATCCCCGGCGCGGGGAGGCCCTGTCGGAACGGGCCAGGGGCGTTACCCCGTTCATGGTGATGGAGATCCTGGAGCGCGCGAGGGAGATGGAGCGCGAGGGCAGGGACATCGTCCACATGGAGGTGGGCGAGCCCGACTTCCCGACCCCGCAGGTGATAGTCCGGGCCATGAAGGACGCCTTGGACCAAGGGCTATTCGGCTACACCCACTCCTTGGGCGATCCCGTCCTGAGGGAGGCCCTGTCCAGCCACTACAAGGATCATTACGGCCTTGACATCGATCCCGGCCGTTTCTTCGTCTGCCCGGGCACGTCCGCCGGTCTCACCATCCTCTTCGGCGCCATCCTCGAGCCAGGGGACCCCGTCCTCTTGTCCAACCCGCACTACTCCTGCTATCCCAACTTCGTGAGGTTCTTCTCCGGAAGGCCGGTGGCCGTGGACTCCCTGGAATCCGACGGCTTCCGCCCGGACCCGGGGCGCCTGGGGCATGCCATCCGTGCCATGGGCGGGGTGCGCGCCATACTCGCGAACTCCCCCGCGAACCCCACCGGGCAGGTGCTGGAGCCCTCCCGCATGGAGGCCCTGGCCAAGCTCCCGGGGCTCATGATATCGGACGAGATCTACCACGGCCTGAGCTACCACGGGGGCAGGGACAGGAGCATGCTGGAGTTTTCCGAGGATGCGGTGGTGGTGGGCGGGTTCTCCAAGGCCTTCGCCATGACCGGCTGGAGGGTGGGCTACCTTGTGCTGCCCCAATGGCTCGTGAGACCCGTGCAGACGCTCGCCCAGAACTTCCTCATATCGGTGAACGCCGCCGCCCAGCGGGCGGCGGCTGTGGCCTTGAAGGAGGCTTGGCCCGAGGTCATCCGGATGCGGGAGACCTACGACCGGAGGAGGCGCTTTCTCCTGGGGGGGCTCTCCAAGCTCGGGCTCAAGGTGGCGGTGGAGCCGACGGGGGCCTTCTACGCCCTGGCCGACGCAAGGCACCTAAGCACGGACTCCAGGGCCCTGGCCTTCGAGATACTCGAGGAGGCGGGCGTCGGGACCACCCCGGGGATCGACTTCGGCGGCGCGTCCGAGGGCTTCCTGCGCTTCTCCTATGCAACCTCCATCGAAAACATTGGCGAGGGGCTTCGCCGCTTGGGCGACTTCATCGGGAGGAGGCGGGACGGAAATGCCAACGGCCCCCCCGGCACTGTCCGCTGACTTCGTACTGGGCGCGGCCTCGGCAAGGCAGTTCCCCGAGCCCTTGGGCTTCGAGCTGGCCTTCCTGGGACGCTCCAACTGCGGAAAGTCCAGCCTCCTCAACTATTTCCTTGGCCGCAAGGGGCTCGCGAGGGTGAGCTCCACCCCCGGGAGGACCAGGGAGGTGAACTTCTTCAAGGTGATTCTCGCCAAGGGCGCGGAGCCTTTCTGGGTCGCGGATCTCCCGGGCTACGGCTTCGCCCAGGCCCCCAAGGCCCAGGTTGAGGCCTGGGGGCCGTTGGCGGAGTCCTACCTTGCCGCCAAAAGGGGGCAGAAGGCGTTCCTGCTCATGGATGCCAGAAGGAAGCTGGCGGACGAGGAGAGGCTCCTCTTGGGGCTCCTGGGGGATCTTTCCGTCCCGTTGATCCTTGTCCTCACCAAATGCGACAAGCTCACCCGCTCGGAGACGATCAAGCGCCGAAAGGAGCTAGAAAGGGAGCTTGGCGGGCGCGCCCCGGTCGCGCTTAGTTCCGCCCTTAAAGGGCAGGGCAGGGAAGGGCTCATGGCCCAGGCGATCCCTTCCGCCTTCCTGGGCTCGATGGGGGCATACCTTTCGGGGAAATAGAACCGGGGAAATAGAATTTGGAAGCCTGGGATGCCCAGGCCATTGGCGGCCTTAAGGGGATCATGCCGTGCCGCTGCGGAGCCCCTCGCTTTGGGCGCGGAAGCGCTTGAGGTCCTGGCCGGGCGGCAGGCCGAAAAGCTTCGAGTAGTCCCGGCTGAACTGGGACGGGCTTCCGTAGCCCACCTTGAAGGCCGCGTCCGCGACCTGGAGCCCCCCCACCAGTATGAGCCTCTTGGCCTCAACAAGCCGCAGCCTCTTCTGGTACTGGATGGGGCTGAGCGACGTGATCGACTTGAAGTGCTGGTAAAGGCTCGACTCGCTTATCCCGAACCTCGCCGTTATGTCCCCGATGAGGAGCCTCTCCCTGAAGTGCTTCTTAAGCCAGCCGATTACCTTGACGATTCCCCCTATGTCCCCATCCATGGAGGCTATCTGCCTCAGCTGCGGCCCGTTTTTCCCCATAAGGAGGCGGTAGAGGATCTCCTTTGTGACGAGGGGGGCCAAGGCGGGGATGTCCCTTGGGGAATCCAAAAGGTCGAGAAGCCTTAGGAAGGCGCCCAGCAGCTGCGGGGTGAGCCGGGTCACGGCCACACCCAGCCTCAGGCCCTTGGAGGGCCGCGCGCTCGGGGGGGCCTCGAGTATGAGCTCCGAGAGCAGCCGCAGGTCCAGGTTCAGGGTAAGCGACAGGAAGGGCCTCTCCGGGGAGGCCTCCAGCACCCGCCCCCCCGTGATGGGCAGATCCACGGAGGTCACAAGCAGATGGCCCGTGTCGTAGACGCAGTACTCATCGCCAAGGGTGACGTTCTTGACCCCTTGGCCTATCAGGCATATGGACGGCGGCATGTCCAGTTCGATGATGTCCATAGGCTCGTAGCGCCGGTGGAGCGACAGGCTGGGGATAAGGGTTTTAGGGTTTTCGTCAAGGACGTGGCGGGAGATGCTTGCCGCGAGCGGGTTTTCCCTGGGAATCCCCTGGTCTTTGGAAACCCTTGCGCCCTTATGGCCGCCGTCATCCGTTTTGTCGGTGAATATGCCTTTGCTCATGCGTTTTTGCTTGTCTATCATGTAGGGTAATGGTTATCAGGTATTAGTGGGTGTTATGGGGTTTGCGGGGCTTTGCTGGGGACTTTCGGCTTTGTCCGCGAGGGCAACCCCTGGGCACGCGGAAAGCCCCCGGGCGGCCAACTTTCCGTAGTGGGCGATAGTCGGAAACAGCGCCATGACGGAAAGGTTGTGGACGTGGAAGAGGAAAAAGGGCAGGCGCTCGTCCCAGAACTCGAAGGAGTGCCCATTGAGGGGCTTTTCGGGCATGTCCCTTTGGAAGAAGGCAAAGATGCCAAAAACCGCCCCGAGTTTACTTAAAACGCCCCCACCCCTTTTTGGGAAGAAGAGACCCCCCCGCCATTCGGCAGCCATGTGTGTTGCGCATGGCACCACAAACAATATCCCGCCCACCTCATGGAACATGCCTCCCGTGCCCCGGAAGCCCAAGCCTGCGAGGAAGGACAGAGCAAGTGACTCGCATAGCCACAACCTGGGCCGTCGCATAAAACCAGGGCCTTTGGGGGAAGGGGGCATATTTTTAGCTAGGGAAAATGGTGTTTTTCGGCGAGTCTTGCCTTGCTTTGGCTAGCTAGGGGGCGACAATCGTATCCACAGGCAAAGCTTTTGCCCATAGCCTTGGGCCCAAACGCAAAGGCCGTTAAAACGGCCGGCGGATTTGGGGAAGCCTTGGAGCATGAATTAGGTGTCCGCATGGGGTACGTTTGTGGGATCAGTAACTCAGCTTTGCCAGCCAGTCGGAAACGGCCTTTTTGAGGCTATCCTGCCTCCCGTCGATTGTGCTCTTGGTTAGCGCAAGACCGTCGAGTACGGTGGCATTGGGTTCGAGTTTTTTTATCTCGTCATCCGTTCCAGAAAGCTTGCTCCCACCATGGGTGCAGAAGGGGATGATGGTCTTCCCGGACAGGTCGTGGGATTCCAGGAAGGTGTTAACCGGCATGGGCAGGATCTGCCACCATATGGGATACCCTAGGAAGATTACATCATAGGATCCGATGTTTTCCACATCGGATTTTAGCTTGGGGCGCGCCTTGTCATTCTTTTCCTTTTCCGTAACGTCCTCGAGGGCGTCGTAGGAGGTGGGGTATGCGGCCACAGTCTCTATGCGAAAAATATCCCCCCCAGTCTGCTGTTGTATTTCCTTTGCCACCTTTTCCGTGTTAAGCGTATGCGTGAAGTAGGCTATGAGGATCTTCTTATCCTGCGCCCACAATTCGGATGTCCCTGTAATCATGAACAAAAAGACCAATAAAATGCATAATTTTATCACAATTGCAATCGGCTTTTTCATTTGTCGAGAGTCCTTTTTGCTATTCGGTTGAATCGGAGAAAATAGCTATGGGGATGGAGCGTAGAGGGGCATGGAGCTTTGGTGTTTTTTCCAAGGCAAAAGATTCCGGCTTTCGGTCAATAAGAGCCACCAGAATCCTGCGTACGGTTTAAGATTATAACCGGATTTGTGACAAAGGTGGCTATATCGTAAGTCTTGGATTCTTGCACGATCCTCCGATTGTGGGAATAATCCGAGTGGCGGCCGGTTGCCCTAGGCTAGTGAAGTGGTAAATGGCTTGCTGCCATCCCCAACCGAGGATCCCATGCCATCCCTAATCGGGGATCCACTGGAATGGGTGTTTTTTTAGGATCGGCCTGTGGAAGGAAGGTCGAAAATTCATGGATTCCTGGGGAACCCATTGCGGCCGCGTTCGGAAAGGGGGGCTTGGGGTGGGGAGGCCCATGCCAGCCGGAAATGTCACCAGACTGATGACATATTATCACATACAAAGGATGCTCCCTGAAAAATCGTGCTTTAACGCAAGCTCGCCTTGGTAGCCGGAGGGGTTTTCTGCAAAAAAGGGCGTAAAATCAAAATGAACTTTGCAAAGCAGCAAAGAGTCGATGGGCTATTCTAAATTTTAAGTAGCAATTCTAATTTTCTCCCGTAGGCGTGAACGTGCTGCAGCAAAGGTAAAAAGCCCGCCGTGCGCCATGGAAAGGAGCGCATACCAAGCGGCCTGGGTTACCCGCCAGGAGACTGGGCTGGCACGGCCGGCAGAAACCTTTAAAGCCGTGGAGGCAATGTTATGACTTGGGCCCAAGGTGTAAAGCCCTCTTCCAGGAGGGAAGCGAGTAGGCAGCTCGTTAGGTGAGTAGGCACTGAGGGTCCCCGAATTGATGTCGTGCGAGTTGACCCGCCAACGGATTGGGAAGTCACAAGTTCGGGGATTTTTTGCTGCATTTTTCGGTAAGTGAACTATAGTTTATGCATTCCTCCGTAGTAGAAAGCCGCAAATCACGATTAGCCTGCCCTCCCGTGTTCCGCCGTGATAAAGGTTGTGGCGGCCCCGCACGAGGTATGGGTGGCAAAATTGGAAGCCTCGTTTAGCCGTATAGGGACGGAGAATCGCAGACAGCGGGATGGGCAAAACGGCATGTGAAGGGCGGACTCAGGCCTAAAGGCTTTAAAATCCTGCCTTTACTGGATAGCCGATGATCCAGTGGTACAGGGATAGACACTGGTTGTGGGTCCTTTTGGTTTGAAGGCATCGGGTAACGGCGGGAGATGGAAGGGTCCTCACTGCTGACACTTCCGGATAGCGGGATTGAGGGTGGTAAGGCAAGATTGGGGAACCTGGTTTATCTCGACAATGCTCAAGACCTGCTAGGCGCAATACACGAAAAGCGAAGAGGGAGCCTGATTTTCGGTTCTGCACCCCTAAGGCAAGGCATCCTGCGAGGATATCTTGGAGGGGGCGTACAGCAAGGCTAAGAAGAACGGCTGTAGCACTCCCAGGACGGGGAGATTTTTTAGTCCTTGGAAAGTTGCGAGGCCGGAGAATGCTTTGGGGTCTATGGCGAAGGAACTCTGGGAAAATGCCCATAAACCGGGGTCTGACAGACGGACAAACATTGTACGGGAGGACATTGCGGAGTACGGGGTGGAAGGAAACAGGGCTGAGGCTAAAGTCAAGGCCACTGTGCCTATTCCCTACCCTACGATTTAAAAGATTAAATAACTTATTCAATAATGCTCGTTTTAAGTACGGAATTATTTGCCGTACTGCGTTTTAGGAAGCATGCCGTTAACAATTCCCTCATCCTTTTTTTCAAATTCATAATCATTGCCTGCTTTTCCGCATAAGTATAGCGTGTTACGTCGATATATACCTGACTCGAACATTTAACTTCTTGAATTAAGAGTTTGAATTTTTCATTTTTTATCTTCATTATCCAGTTTAGATCCAGTTGCAAAATAATTTAAATTTACAGTTCTAATGTCATTTAAGATGCAAGTAGCTAATGCTATATCTTGTGGCATGGCAACTACATTTTTTTGTGAGTTATGTCGCACCATACTATATTTTAACATCATCGAGCAAATGATTTTTTAGCTTCATGCCTTGCACTCCACACCACGCTAGCGAAATAAACACAGGCTTCGAATATAATATAAAGCACCGTTTCAACTGTATCATCATCCACAAATGCTTCAAGATATTCCAATAGGATGTTTGGATGGAAAAAAACCCAAAATATAGAACGAAATTCATACCATTTTGCAGTCACATACACCCAATTCATGTAATAACCAAAAGCACTACCTATTAGCGCAAGTATAATGGATACAGTTGGATCATGGACAGGAAATTTACGCATAACTAGAATTATGGTTAGCGATGTACAAAATGCCCAGACTAAAACCAAAATGTAGGCGACAACTGTGGAGCCTGCTGCCAAGGAAATATTTGGATATATTATTCCAATAAGAGATGAAACTACAGCGGTTGCTATCGGCAATACAAATTTTGCCTCTTGAGCATATTGACCAGGCAGGACATATGGGCTGGGCACGATTGACCCAGTAGGTGGAATTGCCTGAGGCGGGTATTGTCCCCCCGGCGCTCCCTGAGGCGGGTATTGGACCCCAGGCACTGCCTGAGGGGGGTATTGGCCCCCCAGCGCTGCCTGAGGGGGGTATTGGATCCCAGGCGCTGCCTGAGGAGAGGATGGATCCGCATTATAAGTCGGAGGGATTTGTCCAAGTGGTACTGTTGGATTCAATTGGCTTGCAACATTAATTTGATTATCGGTATTAACAACAAGTGCCTGACCGCAACGGAGGCAGAATTTGTTTTGATCAGGGTTTTGTGTTCCACATTTGTGGCAGAAGCTCATTTTGTTAGCCTCATTTGAAATTAGAAGGATTTAAACTAATAAATCCAGTTAACATTGCTTTATTGCGAGGGATTTATAATATCTTTCTTGGCTTTTCATTTTTGACGGCAAAGAAAGTGGTTCTCAGGTTCAAATTCACTTCAACAGAATAAGTTCCTCACGCTGCATTGCCATAAGCTACCACACCTTTGAGTACAAATCAACTCGTTTAATATGAAGTAAGGGATGCTATGTTATAATTTTATGGTGAAAGTTTTTTCTAGGGGGGTGCCCCCCGTCAGGGGGGGGTACCAGTCGCGGGGATGGCCCACGTCAGGGGGCCAGGAGCGCCCCCAAGACAAACTTTCATGATCCCGTTGGCGAAAGGCGCTAGAGCCTATCATGAGTGTTTTGGAAGAAAAAAGCTTGGTAGGGCAAGGGGAATTATCCGCAAGCGCCAAGCGATGACGTTTGCAAGGCAAGGCAGGGCAAGGCAAGCACCAGCCGATGTCGCTGGGAAGGGCAAGGGGAAACTAAGAGACCGCAAGGGGCAAAGGGCCGGTAGGCCCTTTGCCCCTTGCGGCTTTTGGTCTTAGGGACACCCATAGCCCCTTAGGCCGAGCGGGTGCCAAGGCAAGGCTTGGGCCTTCAGGGCGGGGGTTTGCGCTCTTATTTGGCTATGGCCCAGCCCAAGGGGCTGGGCCTTTTTACTCCCTCAGGCCCTGGGGTGCGGGTTTCGGGGATGCCCCTGATCCTGCTCTTGGTCCTGGGTGCTCTCGTCCGCTTGGGAGTGCCCGTGCTCATGCTTGTGATCGTGGGCCTTGTCGTGGGCCTTGTCGTGGCTGTGATCATGGGCCTTATCATGGCTGTGATCGTGGGCATGCTCGTGGGCGTGCTCGTGGGAATGGGAGTGGGTGTTGTCCGGGGAGTGGGCCTTCTCGTGGGAGTGGGCCTTGTCGTGGGGGTGCTCGCTTGGGTTGGAGTGGGGGTGTTCGTGGGAGACGGGGTGGCCCGGCTCGTGGGGCCGTTCGTGGGAGTGCTCGTGCTTGTGTTCGTGCGAGTGGGCCAAGGGGTGCTCGTGGGTGCCCTCGTGGGGGTGCTCGTGGGGGTGCTCGTTACCCTGGGCCTTGGGCTTCTGGGCCTGGGTGCGGCTCGCTATGAAGTCCATCATGGGCTGGGCGCCCTTGTTGATGGAGAACACGGTCAGATTGCAGTCTATGGCCCTCCGGACGCCCAAGGGGAGCTCCCTTATGCGGCAGAAGGGCTCCTTGCCTGTTAGGTAGCTCACCTTGTGCCAGTGGGGGTAGCCCTGGTCAGGGCCCTCCCCCATGAGCTCGGGGCGGAAGAAGTACTCTCCGGTGACCTCGCCCACGAACACGTCATCGTCCCTGGGCACCATCACATAGTCATCGGGCTGGAGCTGGTTGGCGAAGCGCTCCAGTATGCCAGCCGCCACGGACAGGTCGTTCTTGTTCTCGTCCCGGTAGTGCTCGTAGGCCCCGCAGAGCCTTTTGGCCATGTCTTCCCTCAGAAGACCGCCGGAAATGTCGCCCACCTTGGGCCAGCCGATGGCAACCATGCCCTCGGACAGGAAGTTCTCCAAGCGGTCGACGAAATTAGGCTCGGGCCTGACCACCCACATTTTTCTGGACATTTCCACCCCTCTTGCCATGTTTCCGGCTGTAAAAGGCCTCCTTCGGATAGCTCCCAGGGGGATAGCACCCCTTGGGAGGGCCATGGGGCTCCGGCCGATAAAGCCTCGCGCTTCCGCCCCAGCATGCTGTGGGGCGAAAGGCTCATGGCGCCACCTGTCGTTTGGGTCTAGGCACACCCAAGGACCTGGGCCGGATCCCTTGAAGAATCGGGGTTTTCCTTGAAAATAAAAGGTCAAAAGGGCCGCGCAAGGTCATATGTTGCGCGGTAAAATTAAAACTTTCCAGATGTCCCCAATCCAATCTAAAAAATCTAACACGCCCCTGGGACTTTGTCAATTATGCCACCAAGCCGGGGCAAAATATTTTGTAGGATCTAATTTTTATTTTTTTTCCTTCAAAATAGCTTTTTGACCCTAAAGGCCAAATTCAAAGTCCGAATTCCCGGGCGGCCCCCGAAAGGGGGCCACCCGGGCCCTGCCTCTGGGCCCCCAGCCGGAAGAGCGGCCGCAAGGAGACATGCTGGTGCGGTCATAGCCCACCGCGGCAAGGGGCCGATGGCGGCTAGCGGCTCTTGACTGCAATCAAGCCAATGGCAGCTATTGGAAGCCCCGGGCGGCCATTCGATGCCCGTGGCGTCAAGAAAAAAGCGGCGGGAGCCCGGGGTCCCACTTTCGTGGGACCCCGGCTTCCGCCGCCGGAGCTGCAAGAAGCGCCAAAACCCTTGGGTGTGATTGGGCTTTGAGCGGGTTAGGCTGGTTAGGCTGGTTAGCCTTGGGTTGGCCTTGGGTTAGCCTTGGGTTGGCCTTGGGTTGGCCTTGGGCTGGCCTTGGGCTGGCCTTGGGCCTTTAGTACATTCCGCCCATGCCGCCCATGCCGGGGCCGCCACCCATGGGGTTGGAGGGCTTGTCCTCCTTCTTCTCCGCCACCATGCACTCGGTGGTGAGAAGGAGGGAGGCGACTGAGGCAGCGTGCTGCAGGGCGAAGCGGGTGACCTTGGTGGGGTCGATGACGCCTGCGGCCAGGAGGTCCTCGTAGCTACCGGTGTCTGCGTTGAAGCCCACCGCGCCGCTTTCGGCGCGGACCTTCTCCACCACCACGCTGCCCTCGAAGCCGGCGTTCGCGGCTATCTGGCGGAGGGGCTCCTCCAGGGCGCGGCGGATGATGTTCACGCCTTGGAGCACCTCGCCCTCTACCTTGAGGTCCTTGAGTTCCTCTATGCTGCGGACCAGGGCGACGCCCCCGCCGGGGACTATGCCTTCCTCGACGGCCGCGCGGGTGGCGTGGAGGGCGTCCTCCACCCTTGCCTTCTTCTCCTTCATCTCGACCTCGGTCGCGGCCCCCACGTTGATGACGGCTACGCCGCCCAAGAGCTTGGCCAGGCGCTCCTGGAGCTTCTCCCTGTCGTAGTCGGAGTCGGTCAGATCGATCTGAGAGCGGATGAGCTTGATGCGGTTTTCCAGGGCGGCCTTGGAGCCGGCCCCGTCCACTATGGTCGTGTTCTCCTTGTCGACGGTTATCTTCTTGGCGCGGCCCAGGTCGTTTAGGGTGATGTTCTCAAGCTTCACGCCCAGGTCGTCGGCTATGACCTTGCCGCCGGTGAGGATCGCGATGTCCTCCAAAATGGCCTTCCGGCGGTCGCCGAAACCAGGGGCCTTGGTGGCGCAGGTGTGGAGGGTGCCCCTGAGCTTGTTAACGACAAGTGTTGCCAGAGCCTCGCCGTCCACGTCCTCGGCAACAATCAGAAGGGGCCTCCCCTGCTTCGCGATCTCCTCGAGTATGGGGAGCAGGTCCTTCATGGAGCTAATCTTCTTCTCCACCAGGAGCACGAAGGCGTCCTCCAGGTGCACGGTCATCTTGTCGGAGTCGGTTATGAAGTAGGGGGACAGGTAACCGCGGTCGAACTGCATGCCCTCCACCACGTCCAGGGTGAAGCTCATGTTCTTGGCCTCCTCGACCGTGATGACGCCTTCCTTCCCGACCTTGTCCATGGCCTCGGCTATTATCTCGCCTATCTGGGGGTCGTTGTTGGCGGAGATGGTGCCCACCTGGGCTATCTCTTTCTGGTTCTTGGTGGCCTTGCTCTGCTTGTGGAGCGCCTCGGTCACGACCTCCACGGCCTGGTCGATGCCCCTCTTAAGGGACATGGGGTTGGCACCGGCCGCTACCAGCTTCTGGCCTTCCCGGTAGATGGCCTGGGCCAGTACCGTGGCGGTCGTGGTGCCGTCGCCTGCCAAGTCGGATGTCTTGGAGGCGACCTCCTTGACCATCTGGGCGCCCATGTTCTCGAAGCGGTCTTCCAGCTCTATCTCTTTGGCGACGGTTACCCCGTCCTTGGTTATGGTGGGCGAGCCGAAGCTCTTCTCCAGGATGACGTTCCTGCCCTTGGGGCCGAGGGTCACCTTCACGGCGTCGGCGAGGACGTCGACTCCCCGCATGATGGCCTCGCGGGCTTTGGTATCGTACTTAAGTTCTTTTGCGGACATTATTGGATTTCCTCCGGATTCTCGTTTTGTCAGGTTCCCGGGGAAGCCTGCTTCCCCGTATGTGTTCTCGTTGCTTTTACCTGCGAGGTCGCCGTGCCTGTGTTAGCCGACCACCCCCAGGATGTCATCCTCGCGCAGGATGAGGTACTCGACCCCGTCCAGCTTGACCTCGGTGCCGGAGTATTTCCCGAAAAGCACCTTCTCGCCGGGCTTTACCCCGGGGGTGACCCGGTTGCCGTTGTCCAGGACCTTGCCGTCGCCGACCGCGATGACCTCGCCCTGCTGGGGCTTCTCCTTGGCTGTGTCGGGGATGATGATGCCGCTCTTGGTGACCTGCTCCTCCTCGATGCGCTTCACCAGTATGCGATCAGAAAGTGGACGTAAGCTCATGTAATGACTCCTTTCCGCGGGCTCGCCGCTCTATTGGTCTGTGCCTTGGCCTCGACGGCCAATAATACGTATCAAGGCTTAAGCCTTGGATTATAAATATGATATCAAAAAGTATGTCCCACCCAGGGGCTCGATTTACCGGAAATGCGGCCCCAAGGCCGGGTTTGTCTTAGGCGGGGCCCAAAGGCACCCCCCAATTTAGCAATTGATGGGCCTGTCTGCCAGGCAAAAACAAATATAAGCATTAAAGTGACCATGTCAAGGGGAGATGGCTCAAAAATTACAATATTTTTCGCAAGGGGCAAAAAAAAACAGCTTTTCCAAAATAACTAGCTGATTATACGTACCCAAGCCAACGGCAGGGGATAAGGGCGAGAAATTGGGCGAGGGGGGCGACAGTTGGGCGGAGGGGGATGAAGGAGGGCGAGGCGGGGATGAAGGAGGGGGCCAAAGACTCCCCTGCCAGGGCCAGGGGGTTACTGGGGGAAGGCCTTGGGAAGGCCTTGACAGGGCCATGGAGAGGCCTTGCGAGCCCTTGGCGAGGGCCTTGATAAGTGATGGGGCAAAGACCCAAGGTCACGGTCAAAGGTGAAGAACCGGCTGATTAGGGGCTGATTAGGGGGGATTAGGGGCGGGGCACAGACTTGCCATGGGCTGGCTATGGGCTGGCTATGGGATGGCTAGGGGCTGGCTAAGGGCTGGGGATGGACTTGATACTGGCACTGGCTGGTTAGGAGCTGATTAAGGGCTAGCTAGGGGCTGGCTAGGGGCTGGCTATGGGATGGCTATGGGATGGCTATGGGATGGCTATGGGATGGCTATGGGATGGTAATGGGCTGGATACGGGCTGGTGATGTGGCTCCGCAAATTAATGTGGATGTGGAAAATCAGGGAATTTTTTTTGGAGAGAAAATGAGAGTAAAAAAGTAAATAAAAATAATTAGCAAGTTATAGGCAATGGCAGATTTTAGGGTCGCCGAGGCAAAAAAAGAGCCTTGCGAGGCAAACGCTTGGTTTTTTTGGCTGTCCAGTGCTTTTTTGGCTGGCAAGCAGCTTTTGGCTGGCAAGCACTTTTTTGGCTGATCAACAGTTTTTTGCGGCCGTTTGAGGAAAAGCCGCCCCCATGGGGCCCGCAGGGCCCCATGGGGGCGGATTGGTTTTGGGCCAAGGACCACGCACCAAGGCCTGCCGCTTCCTTCCTTTCTAGAAGAATGAGAGAGGCAGGCGCCTGGCCTGGCTGTTGACCTTGGG
>JAITKK010000126.1 GCA_031278475.1 Deltaproteobacteria bacterium | reverse complement strand
GTGCGTCTGTGCGTCAGGCCATCAGCCCCTCGCAGTTGCTGAGTATGCCTATGGCAAGGGATGCCTGCTCGACTGTCAGCAACTGGTGCGTGTGGATGAAGTGGTTCTCAAGGCCGGGTATGAGGTTCATGTCGTCAATCGCGACATAGTCTTTGATGTTGGGGTATTTCTTAATATACTCGAGTATCTCTATCACCCTGTCGACGTAATAGTTCTTGTAGAGGGGGTTGTCCTTCCTCAGCTGCTCGATGTATCTGAAATCCTCCCGGATGGTGTTGTCGATGTAGTACTTGTCCAGGCCGTGTATCCTGAACAGGTCGCTCATCTTGCGCATGGGGAATATGCGCCAGCTGGATGAGAGCACTATCTTGGCCCCGGTCTCATCGAGGATTTCCTTGAGGTTCGCGACCGAGTCCCTGTCCCACAGGTAATACACCGTCATGACGTCCATGGCGCTGTAGGCGGAGTAGTCCACGCCGAATTTCTTGCGCAGGTGGGCATAGAACTTTTCCAGGACCACATGGTCGTCGCTGATGTCTATGTGGGCGTTCCCCACCGGCAGCAGTACCCCGTCGATGTCCAAAAACACCACCTTCTTGGCATCCTCCGGCCTGCCTCCGACCGGCTCGAACTTCGCCACCTGTTTTTTGAACATGCTCATAGGGGTCCCACGCATTCGGGGCAGGAGGGGTGCGGTAAGGGGGGTGCCGGGGCAGGGACCGAGGCAGGGCCGAAGGCATGGGCCAAGGGACGGCCGGAAAACGCCGTCCCCGAAAGGCGGGCGGCCCGCCTTCGGGGGCGGGAGGGCCTTTCCCTTGGGTCCCTAGCTGCAGACCGAGCAGGAGTCCGTGTCGCAGGTGAGAAGGGCGCTGTCGGTGGGAGCCCCGTCCTTCCAGAATGGGGACAGGGCCCTGAGCTTCTCGACTATGGGCGGGAACTTCCCCAGGGTGAAGTCCACCTCCTCGTCCGTGTTGTAGGTGCACAGGGACAGCCTGATGGACCCGTGGGCCGCCGTGAATGGGACGCCCATGGCCCTGAGCACGTGGGAGGGCTCAAGCGACCCCGAGGTGCAGGCCGACCCCGAGGAGGCGCAGATGCCGAAATGGGAGAGGTGGAAGAGGATCGACTCCCCCTCGATGTACTCGAAGCTGATGTTGGTGGTGTTGGGCAGGCGGTTCACCCGGTCGCCGTTGACTATGGAGTAGGGGATCTTGAGAAGCCCCTCCTCCAGGCGGTCCCTCAGGGCCCTGACCCTGGAGTTCTCCTCGCCAAGGCGGGCCTCCGCGAGCTCCGCCGCCTTCCCCAGCCCGACGATGTAGGGCACGTTCTCGGTCCCGCCGCGGCGGTTCCGCTCCTGGTGGCCGCCCACCATGAAGGGCAGGAACTTTAGCCCCTGGCGCACGTAGAGCGCCCCTATGCCCTTGGGGGCGTGGAGCTTGTGGCCCGCGAGCGACAGCATGGAGATCTTGGACTCCCTGAGGTTCATGGGTATCTTGCCCACGGCCTGGACGGCGTCCGTGTGGAAGACGACCCCCCGCTCGTGGCACATCCCCGCTATCTCCTCCACGGGGAAGACGACCCCGGTCTCGTTGTTGGCCCAGTGGAAGCTCACTAGCGCCGTCTCCGGGGTAAGGGCCCTCTTGAACTCCTCCATGTCCAGGCGGCCCTGCCTGTCGACCCCCACCTCGGTGACCCGGTAGCCGAGGCGCCTGAGGAGCGTCACGTTGTTGACTATGGCCGAGTGCTCCACCCGGCTGGTTATCAGGTGCTTCCTGTCCGGCTGGGTGCGGATGGCGGACCACAGGGCCGTGTTGTCGCTCTCGGTCCCGCAGGAGGTGTAGACGATCTCCTCCGGCTCGCAGCCCAAGAGGGAGGAAAGCTTCCGTCGGGCCTCCCGTATGTACGGGGCCACCTCGCCGCCCTTGTGGTGCATGCTTGAGGGGTTGCCGTAGAGATCCTTGAAGAAGGGCTCCATGGCCTCGAAGACCTGGGGGTCGACCTGGGTGGTGGCGTTGTTGTCAAAGTAAATGGTTTTCATGGTTCCTCGCAAGGGCCGTCCTCAGGGTGTCCCGGGAAGGCCGAGGCGCGCGAGCCCCCCCGTGCCCGGGGGCCGGGGGGAGGGCGCAAAAAGGCCCGATGCCCCGCCCCGGGCTGGGCCCGGGGCGGGGCCGGGCCTGGAAAGGCGTTTAGGCGTGGTACTCGCGGACGACTATCTCGGGATCCACAAGCGACCTGAGCCTGTCGGTCACGAAGTCGGCCAGGGTCTGCTTGGAGGCGGGGCAGCTGGCGCAGGCGCCCTTCAGGGTCACCAGCACCTCGTGGCCGTCCACGTCCACGAGCTCTATGTCGCCGCCGTCGCGGTTCAGGGCCGGGGCTATCTCCGTGTTGATGGCCTCCTCGATGAGCTTTATGCGCCTCAGGGCGGTCATGCGGGCGGGCTTCCCGGCGGGCTCCTTGGCCGTCTGGTGCAGGACCCTCGCGAGGATCTCCTCCAGCTTGGGCTTGCACTGGCCGCAGCCCCCGCCGGCCTTGGTGAACTGCGTTATCTCTTCCACCGAGGTCAGCCGGTTGGTGCGGACGACCCTCTCGATTTCGGAGTCGGTGACCCCGAAGCACTTGCAGACCAGCTCCCCCTGGGCGGACTTGACCGGCACCCCTCGGTAATTGGCCACGGCGGCCTCCAGCGCCTCCTGGCCCATTACGGAACAGTGCATCTTCTCCCTGGGAAGCCCCCCCAGGAACTCGGCTATGTCCTGGTTGGTTAGCGACAGGGCCTGGTCCAGGGTCTTGCCCTTGATCATCTCCGTCAGGGCGGAGGAGGAGGCTATGGCGCTGGCGCAGCCGAAGGTCTGGAACTTGGCGTCCTCTATGGTGTCCCTGTCCTTGTCCACCTGTATGGTCAGCCGCAGGGCGTCGCCGCAGGAAAGGGAGCCGACCTGCCCCTCCCCGTCGATGCGGGAGACCACGCCCACGTTGCGGGGGTTCTCGAAATGATCCATCACTTTGTCCGTGTATTCCCACATAATCCTGGAACTCCTTCAGGGCCTCCCTAAGGCATCCGGGCCGACGGCCCGGCAAGGCGCCCCGTACGGGCGCGGTCTCCGCTGCATTATAGCCTGGAAGGCCGGTAAGACGCAACGTCTGCGGGCGGGAGGCGATCGCCCGTTCGCGGAGGCTCGTGCTTTGGGGGCCTCCTTAATAAGATAAGCACGCCTGCCGGTTTGTCAATGGCAAACGGGCCGAAAACGGGGATGTTTTTTTCGGGAGCCCTTGGGGCCCTTCCCCGCAGGCCTGGGCAATGCCCAGGGCGGGCCGGGGAAAAAGGATGCCATCCAGGTCCCCGAGGGGCCAAGGGGGCATGCGGCGACCGGTCGGCAAAAGCGCCCAAGCCCCGGGACCCATGGGAAGCCAAAGGGCCCCCTGCCTCACCCCTTGCCCTTCCAGTCCGCGGGGGTGCGCGCCGGGGGCCTCAGGGCGGGGAGCCTTGAGTGGGCCTTGGCGGTCAGGGCCGGGAGGGCGGGATCGGGCCTCTCGGAAGGGAGAAGGGCCGAGGGGCGCCTGGCCGGGAGGGCGGCCCTGGGCCTCAGGCCAGGGGGCCCGCCCGTCCGGTAGGCCTCCGGAAGCCCCGGCCCGATGCGCCGGGCCGGCGGGACGGACCTGGGGCGCCGTGACACGCGGGTGTCACCGAATCTGGAGACAGGGGCCTGCGGCCTTCCCCGGGCGGCCAGGATCCTCCAAGGGAAGCGGGAGGCGGGGGGCCGGGGCCTGTGCCTCGCGGCGGGCAGGCCCTTGGGCGGGGTTTCGGCAGGAAGCGGCTGGACGTCCCTCAGGGCGGGCAGCGAGGCTGGCTTGCGAAGGGCCGGAAGGCCCCCTGGTTTTTCCGCCGAGCGGAAGCTTCCCCGCTTGGTCATGGTTCACCTCGTGGCATCCATCGTGTTCGGTTGGCTTGCAGGGCTCCCCGCAGGTGATCCCCGCGAGGGCTTTCGGCCCGGGCCGCACGGCACGGGTGCCAAAACGGACCCGCGGCCGCATGACCTTTCGACGGGAATTACCGGCAAAGGGGCGGCGGGCGGGGACAGGCCGGAAAAGAACCCGTCGCGACCCAGACTTTGAATACTTTGTGGATTATAAAAGATTGCGACGGAAAAAGCAAGGAAGGCGCAATTTCAAGGGCATTCATTGACCATAAAGGTGAAAAAAAGGGATCAAAAGGACAATGGCGCGCACATTTTGGACAAATGCGGACATAATGCGGAGAAAATCGGGCAAAGTTTGAAAAAGCTGGGTAATTGGTGGACACGGATCCGGACAATGTGGGACAAAAGGAAATCCGACGGCATGCCCTAAAGGTTTTGAGGGAAATTTTGATGAAATAAAAAAATCATAAAAAATAAAAAAATTAAATAAGTGTCAATGGACATTTAATGAAAAATAAAAATGAGCAATCAACAAAACAAATTAGCATTCGACATACAATGCATATCCAAAGTGAATTCTTGAACATTCAATGCTAAATATTAAAATAGAAAAAATGATTGCCGGGCAGATAAATCGCTTGAATAATGCGGATGTTTGATGTATTGTGACAACCAAAAACAGCCACTTTGGATTCCCGGAAAATCGTCGCAAGCATGGATTATCGCTTTACTTGATAAAAGATTTCATACAAAGCAAATTTGTAATCCGCTTGAAACCACCGAAGGGCTCAGCTTAACAATCGTTTGAACTCTTCGTGCCCCTGGAATCCCCACTTTGTCCTTAGTAAACAGCAGCTAACCAACGCCCGTGCATCAAAGCCAAGAACCCAGAGCGGGTGGGAAACCCGAAACATCAAAGGTAAGAACCCATGCCCAAAACTGCACCCGGAACACTTGAGGGCTTCACGCTCATCGAGTTACTGATTGTAGTCTCCATCATCAGCATCCTTTCCGCAATAGCCATACCGCAATACGCGGCATACAGGAAGGGGGCACAGGACAACGCGGCGGAGGCGGCCTACCACTCCATAGCAATGGCCCAGGAGGCCTACTTCACTTACTTCAACCGCTACACCACGAACTACTCCGCCGGACTTGCCAAAGAGGCCGGACTGGTCAAAGACCCCAACGTGATATACGGCAATATCACCCTCTACACCAAAGAGAACGTCCCCGGCTACAAGTTCCAGGTCAACCACAAGGCGCCTGGTTCCTCTTTATACACCTACGACAGCGTAAGTAGCGTTCTCATTGATAAAAAGGCCGCCGGCATAATGACATCGTCGACCTGGTAGCAACAAGCCGGGCCGGATTGACGCTGCCAACCCCTACAACCAGAAAAGAAAACCCCCCTTTTCCATCCCAACAATTGGATGTTCAGGGGGGTTTTCTTATTTTAGGGTATCCTGGGCGGCCCTATGGGCTCACCGAGCCTTCCGACACCGAAAGCTTGCCTTCACGGGCGCTTGCTGGAATCAAAGGCAATGGCTGCTTGACGGCCGCAGGCAGGTTCATTGCTTTTCCTTGGTAAAGGCCGGAAAAGCGGCAAACGCTAGCAAAGCAAGGGCAAAGCAAGGGCTACGCTTACGCAAGAGCATCGGTGGCACGGAAGGCCAAAACGTATATCGCCATCGTGACAATATTACGCTGAATGCCTAATTACATATATGCAACTGAGGGAAATCTTGCTTAGGTAATGCGCTTTATCAGGGAAAGCTGGAGGAACAAGGCAATCCGCCACAATGACACTTAATTAAGTGAAATTTGGAGCAATTCGAGGAAAGTGGTGGGCATTAAGTGGGCATTTCGCCACCAACAATCCAAACTATCATGGAAGCTATTGCGAAATGCGGTACCTGTGGGTAGTTTTATAAAATTCCAACTTTTTTAAAATTATTTTGGAGTTTCTTAAAATCCATTATGGATTTCTTAAAAACTTTAATGGCTATATTAAATGTTTTGGAGAAATCTTAAAAACCTTTTTAATTTATTTCGGCTCTTGTGGCATTTGTTTCGATTATTTCCTAAACGCTCTAAAAATACATTTACTTATTTCACCACTTTTTCCCAACTTCTTTATAATTCCCGTTAATAGAACCAAAAAATAGGCAAAGTTTATGGATCAATGCTAACTAAAGGGATTTAATGGGCACAAGTTGGTGTGATTACCGGAACTTGTGACGAATTCCTACTCTTGGATACAAACAATTAGTTTACGCGATTTAAACCGAAATAATTGCTCACTACGGCATCCATCTATAAACCACATGCATCACATAGGAAATAAACAACCTGAAGTGAATTGCCAAGTTAATTGAATAAAGACTCAAGGTGCATTAAAAAAAATTGCAATGATAGCGAAAAAGTATTTTATTTTTCCTAAAATTCACGTACCATTGGGCTAGCTTTTAGTGTCAGTCCCTTCCACGAAATGGGACATGAGCTCGGCTAAGATTTTCTCCCTAGTTCCGGTTGCATATTTGCCGTTCAAGAGAATGACGAAAGCCAACGGCTCATCGGGCCGCCCTGGCCTTTCGATGTACCCCGCAAGCGTCTGGATGTCGGTCATGGTCCCGGTCTTGTAATAGACGGATCCGTTATCAGTGCTCTTTATGAGAGTGCGCACTGGTTCCATGACCTTGAGCACCTCCGACATCTGGTGCGCTGTTACGTAATTGTTCCTAGAGAGACCGCTACCTTCCACCAGCGTAAGGCTGGGCAGGCCGTAGTTTGCCAGGAAATCGTGCACCACCTGCGTACCCTTGGCGAAGTTCGCGGGGGTCCCGTACACCACGGCCCCCATGGTGAGAAATATCTGGTTGGTCATGAAGTTATTAGAATATTTTAGAAGATCCCTAATCATTTCCTCTAAGTTTTTGGACGAGAGATGATCATAGACAAGTGTGGCATCATGTGGGACGGTCTGGCCTGTAACTATATTGCCGTTAACCAACACCCCACGCCTTATCAGAAGCTCACGAAGAACTTGTCCTCCATTTTGTTCAGCCATAGCCGGACTTTCAGAAATGTTCAGATACTTTTCGACGGAGCTTTTTCTTCTCTTGCGTTTAGGAAAATTCTTTTTCGCTAAATCCAAAGCTATTGGTGTCAAAGGAATGCAAGGACTGGATTCAACTATATTGCCACTTTTGTCGATAAGGAAAGTGACGGTGTTGAAGTTCACGCCGAAGCCGCTGTTGAATGCATCATATGGGTTGTTCGTGAAGGTAGTCCCGTCCTGCACGACACCGTTTTGAAAAAAAGAAGAGTCTATGTAAATATCGTTAATTTCGGTGAGGCCCCTGAATGTCAGCTGTTCCGCAATCAGGCACATTTCCTCGCCCACCAAAGAAGGATCGCCGTAGCCTTTGACCCATAGGTTTTTGTTCTTGTCAATGTAAAAAGAAGTTGTGAAACGGTAGTCGGGACCCAAAGTCACCAATGCGGCACCACTCGTCACTAGCTTGAGAATGGATGCCGGAACGTAGTCCTTGTCCGCATTAAGAGCGATAAGTTCTTTCGGTTCGTCAGGCTTTGCATGGAAGTCCACCACCAGGACTGCGCCCTTCCCTGCCATGGCCTCTATGTTCTGCGGCCACGGCAGCGGCTGAGCTGGTTTCTTTTTCTGCCTTGGCTTCCGCGGCTGCTTGGCCTTGGGTTTCCTTTTTACGGGCTTGGGCCGCTTCTTCTTGACTTCCGATGACTTGCGCACGGCCGACGGTTTTCCGACCTGCGCCAGCAATATTTCGCCTTCGCTTTGTTGGGAGACATTTGCAACGGGCGACGCCTCGCGCGCCGCCATCAGGGGGGCTGCGCCCACGAACGCCGCCACCAAGAGAACCCCCAGGAGCTTGAGATGCAAGTTAAACTTTTCGCGAGCTACGCTCATACCAAATCACCTGTCCAGTCTTTATTGAGGCCGCTGTGCCTTTTGGCCCTGTGCCTGCTGATGGCCTCGGTCCTAGTGGGATGCGCCTCCGGGCCAAAGAGATCCGGTAAGTCCTACGTCATCAAGGGCAAGAGGTACCACATCCTCGCCTCCGCCGAAGGATACAAGGAGAAGGGCCTGGCGTCTTGGTACGGCAACCCCTTCCACGGCCGCAAGACCGCGAGCGGGGAAGTCTACAACATGCACGAGATCTCCGCGGCCCACAAGACGCTGCCCTTGCACACGTGGGTTGAGGTGAAGAACCTCAAGAACAACAAGCGCATGGTTGTAAGGATCAACGACCGCGGCCCCTTCATCGACGGCAGGATAATAGACCTCAGCCAGGCCGCCGCTAAAGAGCTAGGGGTCTACAGGCCGGGCACGGCCCCGGTGGTGGTCACGGCGCTGCCCACGGCCAAGGCCAAGCAGCTGAACCGGAACAGGCAGCGGAACACAACCGCCTACAACTCTCGGGGGAAGGGCAGGCGGCAGTGAGACCGCGCCCGCGGCCACATCCAAACTTCAAATGGCACGTCAACTACAAGTTGCTTTTTAACACATATTAAGCCGACAGGCAAGCGCGGCATTTAGCCACGCCCGCTAGCCTTGCACCCTGGCCGCCAGGCCCCGGGGCCCTTTGGGCCCCTGGGCCTTTCCCTCGTCCGGCCCCGCTGGCGCGCCTTCCCGGGGCTTGTCCTTGACAGCCTTTGGGGCTTAAACTATAAGTTATCAGTGGCCGTAGGCCGCCTCGGCCCCTTCCGGGGCCGGAAAGCACCGGCGTGGGGCGGCCCTTGGGCCTTCGGCGCCACCGGGGGGACGCAAATGGACCACGTGCCCGGCGCGCGGGCGGTAATCCTCAGCGAGGCCGAGGGGCTGAGGCTCCTGGCCGACAGCCTGGGCGACAGCTTCAACCGGGCGGTTGGGCTCGCGCTCGCGGCCAAGGGCCGCATCGCTGTCACCGGCATGGGAAAGAGCGGCCACGTCGCCAGGAAGGCCGCCGCCACCCTCGCCTCCACCGGCAGCCCCGCCTTCTTCATCCACCCGGCCGAGGCCGCCCACGGCGACCTCGGCATGCTGGGGGCCGGCGACCTTTTGGTCGCGTTCTCCAACTCGGGCGAGACGGGCGAGCTCTCCGTCATCCTGGTCTTCTGCGCGAGGCACGGGATACCGGTCATCGGCGTGACCTCCAACCCGGAAAGCCTGCTCGGCACCCACTCCGACGTGGTGGTCCGCCTCCCCGGCCTCTCGGAGGCCTGCCCCCTCGGCTGCGCGCCCACCACCTCCACGACCATGATGATGGCCTTCGGGGACGCGCTCGCCCTGTCACTGCTCTCGGCTAGGGGCTTCACCGCGGAGGACTTCCTAAGGTACCACCCGGGCGGGAAGCTGGGCTCGAGGCTAATGACGGTGGGCGACCTGATGCACACGGGCGAAAGGTTGCCCCTGGCCCAGCCGGACACGCCCATGGGCGAGGCCATAATGGAGATGAGCGGCAAGAGGCTGGGATGCCTCGGGATCGTCGAAGGGGGCCGCCTTGCGGGTATCATAACCGACGGGGACCTCAGGAGGCACATGGGCCCCAGGCTTTTGGAAAGCCGCGCCTCCGACGTGATGACAAGGAACCCTGTGAGCTTCGGGCCCGGCACAATGGCCGCCAAGGCCCTCGCCAGCATGCGGGAAAGGGGCATAACCAACGCCTTCGTGCTCGCCCAGGGCGGCGAGCCGCTCGGCGTGATCCACATACACGACCTGCTGGCCGCGGGGGCCTGAGGGGGGCGGGCATGGCCCGCCCCCTGGCCCCGCCCGGATGCCAACGCCCCACGCGTCAGCGGGAAAGCGAGGAACCAATCCCTTGGAATCCAAAACCATAGTTTTAATCGGCTACGCCTTCTGGCTGGTTGTGACCATCTACATCTGGGTGATCGTGCTGGCCGCCCTGGTGAGCTGGTTCTCGCCGGACAGGGGGAGCCCCTTCGTGCGCTTCCTGGACAGGCTGGCCAACCCCGCCCTGAACTTGGTCCGCCGTGTGTGCAGGCTCACCTTCGGTGGCCTGGACTTCACCCCGCTGCTCCTCATCCTCTTCCTCTACTTCATCGCCATGCTCGTGAGACTCAGCTGCCTGAACATAGGCGGCTTTGGGTCCGACGCCTTCGTGATCTTCCCCCTCGCGGTCATCTGCCTGGTCGAGATGGTCAAGTCCCTGTGCTGGTTCATCTTCATACTGATGGCCGTCAGGGTGATCATGTCCCTTATCAGGCCCAGCCCCTACAACCCGCTGGTGCTCATAGTCTACGGGGCCACGGAACCGCTCCTGTCGCCGCTCAAGGACCTGGTGCCAAAGGGGCCCTGGAACCTGGACCTCAAGGCCATCCTGTTCCTGGCATTCCTGCTCCTCTTCGACGTGTTCGTGCTGGACAACATACTGAAGGTCAGCCTGAACTGGGGGCAAACCTATGGCCTCGGAAGCCTCCGCTAGGGGATCCCTCATAAGGGTCAGGGTGTCGCCTGGCTCGTCCAGGGACAGGGTAGTCGGCTTCCAGGGCGACGAGCTCAAGGTGAGCCTCACGGCCCCTCCCGTCGACGGCAAGGCCAACGCCGCCCTGCTTGGCTTCATCGCGAAAACCCTGGGGCTAAGGGCTTCCGACCTGGAGCTGCGCTCTGGCGCCTCTGGCCGCTCCAAGGTGCTCAGGGTGACGGGGCTTTCCAAGGAGGAGGCGCTGTCCCGCCTGGCCGGGGCCGCGGACCCCGGCCAGGGCGGAAAGCCAGGCCCCGGCAAGCGAGCCGGAAAGCGAGCCGGAAAGGGCGCCGGGGGGAAAAAGCCCAAGGATTGAGAGACAAAGGGACATAGGCGCTTGCCGCGGGACTTCCTGACGGAAGACCCCCAAAACCGTGAGCGGTTTTGGGGGTCTTTGCCATACAGGGCCGTTTTTTGGGCCCTGGAACCAAGGCCCTGGGTTATTGGGGGCGCCCTTTCAGCCGCCCTCCCCTAGTTCCAAGCCGGCCGAGAGGATCGCCCTCGCCTGCCTCTCGTCTTCCCCCAGCCTCTCGGCGAGTGCCGTGGCCGAGTCGAAGCGGACCATGCCCCTAATGCGGCCGATGAAGTCCAGGCCCATGTCCCGGCCGTAGAGATCGCCTTTGAAATCAAGGATGTTGGTTTCCACCGTCAGGGACTGGCCCTTGAAGGTGGGGTTGTTGCCTACGCTTGTCATGGCGAAGAGCCGCTTGCCGTCCAGGACGGCCATCGCGGCGTAGACCCCAGGGCCGGGGATGAGCTGGGAGACCTTCCCGAGGTTCGCAGTTGGGAAGCCGAGCTCCCTCCCCCGCCTCTGCCCCTCGATGACAACGCCTGATATCCTGTAGGGCCTCCCCAAGAGCCTTGCCGCTGACTCAACGTGCCCGGTTTTCAGGAGCCCCCTAACGTGGGAGCTGGAGAAGACCTCGCCGCCAGGGGCCCGCTGCATCTCAACGGCCTCTATGGGTATCCCACGCCCCCTCGCCCAGGACTCGAGCAGGGCGAAGTCGCCCTCTGCGTTGCGCCCGAAATGGAAATCCGGGCCTATGAGTATCCCGGCTGGGGCAACCCTGGACGCTATGACGCCGTCAAGGAACCCCTCCGCGCCAAGGGAGGCCATTTCCTGGTCGAAGCGCAGGCAGGCGAGGATGGAGAGCCCCATGTCGGAGAGAAGCCCTGCCTTCTGCGGGAAGGTGGTGAGTATCTCCGGGGCGTACTTGCTGGACAGTACCGAAAGGGGGTGCGGCTCGAAGGTGAGCAGGAGGGAGTCGACGCCCAAGGCGGCGGCACCCGCGATCACCCGCTCCAGGAGGTAGCGGTGGCCGCGGTGGAGGCCGTCGAAGACGCCGATGGTGAGGACCGCCCGGAGACCCGGTACCGGGGCGTCCCTGAGCCAGTCTTGGACAACTATCATGGGAACCTGGTGAACCGGATTGGCAGTCCTTGCCGTTAGAAGGCTGGGGTTGAGCGAAAAAAGCGATAATATATGTTATATTAATAAAATATGCTAAAAAAAGATAACTTAAATATAATAAACTAAATTATAACCATAAAATTGCATAAAAAAGGGGAACACTTGGGGTCCTCATGGGCGCGGCGCAGCACCCTTGGGCCCATAATGGCCCGCGGATTGGCGCAAGGGATTATTGTAAGGTCATTGGGCCTATTTTTCAAGGGGAATCGGGGACTAGGCGATGTGGGCCCAGCTAGGGGTCGAGGAACCCATGGGGGGCGTTCGCAAGCCTCCAAAGCAGGATACGCGGCCATTGTAAAAACTTGACATCGCCTAGGCTAATTGGTTATCTTACACAGGTCTGAGGGTTCATTGGGGCCCTAATCACGCCGAAGTGGTGGAAATGGTAGACACGCTAGGTTCAGGGTCTAGTGGGGGTTCCCCCGTAGGAGTTCGAGTCTCCTCTTCGGCACCAAACACAACATGATGTTAAAAATACCTGACAGCTCTGGTATAAAGTATTTTTGACCGGAGGCCGCAGAGTTTTTCGGATTCTATCAGGAAACGCTTCCTGCCAGTGCCCCAAAACCAAAAAGGCAGGGGCTGTAAATTAAAACCAGCGGGATTTTTTTTATGCTGCGCCTTGGTTAAGGGAAGCCGGAAAAGGCAAAGCCTGGGTTCATTGCTGTGCAACACCATTTGAGTTTTAGGGTCTGTTCATTGCTTAGGAAATGATGATAAAACCGATGTAAACGCCTATGAAAAAAAGAATTTTAAAACGTCGGTTATAACATAGCGGACTCTTTTGATCATCTCGATACAAAAACATACAAAAAATTAGCCGAAAATCCCTAACAAGACAATCAATGACATGTCGGCTGATTTCGCAAGCATTGGCGAACAGCCGATTATTGAAGGTTTAAGCAGCTGTCATTTCCCACATGAGAGGAAGCTTAAACGGCCCCTTGATTGAAGAAAAGAACCAAGATATCTTTGACTCAATCAAAGACTTGGGCTGCAAAGAAACTTGTTCGGTACAGAGGCAAATAAAGCACTTCCCGGGCACATGATTCTTCAAGAGGCATATTAACTACCACATCCGCGCCCTTTGGTTTTCAAGGACGCAACGGCATTGCAACCGGTATCCAGAGGCAAGTCCCAAGTATCCGGACAGTCACGGTCAAGGAGGGCGGGGTAAGCTTGCATCCGTGTGCTCCCTTGAAGCAGGCTCAGGCGGGTCACTTCATACTGACTCTTTTTTAATTTTTGCAGGTATTGAGCACGGCGGCCTACTTTGTATCCATGCTCTCCAAATGGAAAGCCTTTCCCACGCGCAGCTCACAGAACCGGATACAGACGAGTTTTCGGGTTCGGTTCCGCCGCAAACTAAGAAGCTATCTTAGCTCCGGACAGCACTGGCTGAGGCGGCCGGTTTACTGTCTTCTACGGCACTGAACGGTCTTCCATAACATAATTCACAGCCTGCAGAGGGGGATGCCCAGGAATTTATGGAGATGAAGAGCATCCTTAAATGTGTGCGTTCCGCAGGCGTGACGGAAGCCGCATTTTGGCTCGGAATTCTGTTCTCATTTGCCCTTTTTAAGCTCCTAATACCCCCTAAAACTTAGTCTATTTTAGCTCAGCGTGGGGGCAAATGTTCTTTTGTTTCAAGCTCTGCTCAAAACCGAGTCAGATAACATGAAACCATCTGTAATGAACACATTCATTCCCCAAAAAAAGACAAAAATATGACTAAAAAAACCGAAATAACAGCAGCTAGGTCTAAAAAGGAAACCATAGCCAAAATCAGTTCCTGGCTAAACGATTTAACTCCGGTGCAGCTCAAGAAGCATATACGTACATTACTAAAAACAAGCCCGGAGTGCTACAGCTATTTCGCCTCCATAGTTACGACAATTGACAACAACCCTGAACTTCTCCTTAATGAATTGGACAAAAAAATTTCAAAATTAATAATCTCAGAAAAAAGATATCACCACAATCATTCCGTGCAGCCACCAGATTACAGTCATATGATTGATTTTGCGGAATCAATACTGAATAAAGGTGTAGACATGGAACTCATGGAAATATTGGCGGAATTTTCCGAAACGCTGGGCGAACAAATAACACTTTTTGATCAAGACGACGAATGGCATCAAGCAGGTTTAGAAGTATATGAGTGGATCGATGATATTTTAAATAAAACAAATTTGCCAGAAGAGTATAAGTTGGTCTGGAGAGCACAAAGGCTACTTAATGATGATAATTATGCTGCAAAAGAGCAGTTCGAGGGATATATTCATGAAAATCTCAGCCAAAATATGTTAAATTTGATTTGTGATGCCTACCTCCAAAAAGTACATATCTTATTAAGGATCAATAGTTCTTACATGCCGTCTCCCAAACAGATAGTGAAAGTATTGAAAATGGCAAATAGAACAAAAGACATTCCAAGCGAGTTAAAAAAATTTATATGATCTTTTTCTTCCTATATTTTCCAAAAATAGCCACACTGGATACCTTCTATAATGACTGCCATTAAGCCCCAATACAGCATATTAAATGAAGTGGACCGATATTTCTTATGAAGCACTCAAACCGTGTAAGTTTTTGATCTTTTTGAGATGATCCTGAATAATATCAAAATTTTATGTCATAACATATTACAAGGATGAATGGAGTTTCCCATGAGACTTTGCTACACGCTATTTGTTATATGTGCTGTAATTGTAGCGTTTATTCCGAAAACCCTTGATGCTCAAACATCTGATCAACCTGGTGCCTATTCTGATATAGAAAAAGTCAGGATTTTTTCACCGATTTACTCGGACGGTATCCGTAATTATCCCATTATAAATATCTACGATCTAATGCAAGCTGCGGTAAATATCGGAAGCGAGGAAGGGATCATTGTCAATATTTTTCCGGCCGGTTCGACGAATGCCGGTACCCCAGGTAGCAACAGATACATATCCTTCACCCACGATGCCTACGTTTACGGTTTCGAAGTAATCGAACCCCAGAATTCATCGAATAACGTCACATTCTCCTTTAAATGCACGTTTAACTCAAAGGAATATAATATCTTGGAACCTGAAGATGGCTTTGGACCGAGTTGCGAAAAAATCCAAGTCACTGAGAATGGAGCTAACGTGCCTGAGGCCACAGCTTTCAAGAGCAACCGTATTTTCCAGAGGGCTTTCCGTGATGCCAAGACATCAAATTGGAATATGGCTGGCTAAGTCGTATCTTGCCTGAGGGAATACGCTCATCAATGAAGCAATTGAAAATCACCATTTTCCCAAATAATTAACCGCTTTGTTGAATAGTCATTCAGAAAAATATTGCTAAATTCCAAAAAGATGCTCAGAAGCTCTTTGAAATTAAGCCAAGAAACGAGGAAGATTCCCCACCCAAACCGCATTTTTAATTTTGTCCACTGAAAGTCAGCAATAAGCTTAATTTAACAGTCATGGCAGGAAGTTTTCCTGTGCCCGGCATAAATTCTCTTATGCGGGCTCTCCAAGCTAGGCATTCCGCCTCAGACTGATGCCTGTATCGCAATTGTTACCAAAATGACCTTATAATCTGATGATCTTACTCTCAATCCGTGCCCAGATTGGCAAACTTAGTTCAGCTTGTTTGCCTGCTACAGGGTGGCACCATAGTGACATGGCTTTAAACCATGGGGGAGTTTCTTGTAATTTTCCTAAGTCTGGGTGGCCTGTAACCTAGGTTGCAGCCTTTACAATGAGTTCTGAAACTGGCATCCAAACAATCGTGCCTGAGAGCCCTAATGCTTTCAGTGTGTGCCATTCCCCAGAACTCATCCCCCCTTCTTCAGGGAATCCGGATTCAAGTGTCGGATGAAGAGGCTCCCAAGGTATTTGTGAGCTGCGTCTATAAGGCGTTACGCAGCATTCTTGCTTCTTCCCATGATGAGCTCTTTCAGTTCAGATGCCGACACGGTCAGGGACACTGCCTTCTCTGAGAGGTAATTGGAATTCTGCAGGGACTGCTTGGCCAAGACTGAATTGGTTTCCACAGTCTGATTGAGTTCATGGAGGCTTGAATTCACAAGCTGTACTGAGCTTTTCTGCTCCTCGGTGGCCCTGGCGATGGTTTCCACCTGCTCAGAGACGTTATGGGCCGAGCCTCCGATCCGGGCAAAGCCCTCGGTCAGGTTTTCCGCATGCCTTTCTCCGTCTTTTGCGCCTCTGACGGCCCCGTCCATCAAGCTGTCGGTGGTCTGGGCAGCCTCATTGGAACGCATGGCCAGTGTGCGTACCTCGTCGGCCACGACGGCAAAACCTTGTCCGGACTCACCGGCTCTAGCCGCCTCGACCGAGGCGTTAAGAGCCAGAAGGTTGGTCTGGAATGCAATTCCCTGCATGGTGTTCAAAATCTTGGATATATCGTTGGTTGTGATGGAAATACCGTCCATGGCTTTTTTCATCTCCAGGGCGGTCTTCTCGCCCCTCTGCACCTCTTCCTTGGCGGCCACCATAGACTCCCGGCACTGACGCGACGATTCAACACTCGCCTCAATCTGGCGTGTGATGTCATTTATAGCGTCTGAGGTCTTGCTAAGGGAGGAGAGCTGCTCAGCACTATCATCCTCCAGCTTGCCGGCAATGTCAGAGGTGGTCGAGGACAGTTGGTTTATCTCTGAGGCGACCTTGTCAAGGCCCCAAGCCATTTCTGCCAGCTTGTTGGTAGCGCTTCTGACAAAAAGGCTGACAGCGACTACGATGATAAGCATTATGACCAAGGATAGGATGCTGCTTATCTGGACTTTCCTAAGCTCGTCCTCTTGGAATTTGTAAAGATTTTTCATCAGCTCCTGAGATTTGATGGTGTCGGCGAATAGTTCGGAATTTGGTATCAGAAGAACTACCCCGAACAAATCGGATTCGTTGTAGATTACGATATTATATGCTTGGCCATTGAATTCCAAGACATCTATCTTGACCTCATTGTGCTTAATGTCAGAAATAAGCGACCTGACCTTTTCGCCTACAACCGGAATATCAGAATACTTTGAGCTCTTGTACATATTTTCCCCAGGATGGTTAGGATCCGGAACCTCCTTGGGCAAATAGTCCGGCATGTCCACAGCTCCCAAAATGTTCCCTGAACGCCAGAAAAAAGTGAATCCTAGGGTATTTTTCGTGCGGGCGGCGAACTTGGTAAGAAGGTTTTCGAGGCTCTCCAGGGACAAATCAGTGAAGGCAACGCCTACCGCCCGCTGGCCGTCATTTATGGGCGTGGTAAGGGAGACTACGCTGACCCCTGACACCCAGTCAAAATACGGCTCCGTGAAATGTATCTCCTCAGGGGCAGGGGTGTTGACATCGTGATCCTTCGGTATGGATAAGGTGAAATACTCCCGGGAGGTGTCATCGTCAAGAGCTTTCTGGATCTCTTCATCCGAAGGCGGGTTGCTTTCATCCCGGCCTTCAATAGTCACAACCCCATAATATACATTCTTACCGTTTTCCTTGAATCCGTACGGCATAAAATAAGGAGAATACTTAGAAAAATCTCCAGCTTTAAAGGTTGCCCCCAAACCATGAATTGATTTAGGAGCCTCCGCTAGCATTTTCATGCAGTAATTTTCCGACTCCTTTTCCGCCAGCTTGGCAACCGTTTCGTTTTGGGTGGCAAAACGGTGCTCTGTGAGGTAGAACAGCTTGGTCGCACTGACTAGCTCCACAGCTGAGGCTATATCAGTGCTCAGCTCATTGGCACCGGCCTTGAGGGCCTCCGCTTGACCGATACTCACTGTGCCGTTGATTATGCCTGTCAGGTCTGACATGAGCTGTTCTGACTCGATCTGTATGTGACTGTTCATGCTGATTGTCAAGCTCAGCGTGACAACTATTTGGATCAGAATGAGAACCGATACCAAGGACAGCATCAGGAAAACTTTTAATCGGAATCCCATGACATACCCTCCATAAAATCAGGTGAGACTGCGGCCTTCGGCTCAGGCTGCCGTCTGCCGGCAGCGTATTTCCGAATTTCAGCGCATGGAGCCGACAGATTCCACAAATTGCTCTATATATTTTTTGGCTCTGCCTTTTCAGGCTACCGTCCAACTCGTTTAATCTTTGGTTTCTGGTTGACTCAGGCAAAGCTTTTTAGGCGGGAGAGCATGCTTTATGGCCAAAGTACCATTAATAAAAAGTTTATCAGAAAATTGAC
>JAITKK010000116.1 GCA_031278475.1 Deltaproteobacteria bacterium | reverse complement strand
GGCAATAAGGCATTGGCGGGATGCGTTGCGTGGTTGGGATTATGGAGCGCGATTGGGATCCTTTGCATAAGGCATGGCACTTTATAGCCCTATGCCTTTGGGGGGATCATGCGGATTGTGGGAATTGGGGGATTATGCGAATTGGGGGAATTGGGGAAAAAAGGATGGATTGGAACGGGGATTATGATTATGTCGAGATATGGGATGGAGCCCACAATCGGAATTGAACCGATGACCTCATCCTTACCAAGGATGTGCTCTACCGACTGAGCTATGTGGGCACCAGGCTTATCGGCCCTTAGGCGAATGGAGCGGGAAACGGGGCTCGAACCCGCGACCCTCAGCTTGGAAGGCTGACGCTCTAGCCAACTGAGCTATTCCCGCCCATGCGACGCCTGATTATGGTTGGGGTGGACGGGGCATTAGGCAATGGTGGAGGGAGGTGGGTTCGAACCACCGTAGGCGATTGCCGGCAGATTTACAGTCTGCTCCCTTTGACCAACTCGGGCATCCCTCCAGGGTATCCCGTCCGGGGAAAAAGAAAGCCCACAGGGGGCCGCAAAGAGGGATTGTATCCGCACGGCGCCTAAGTGTCAACACAAAAAACGGGCCCACGGCCCCACAGGCCCTTGGGCCGGGGCGGGCCGCCCCGGCCCAAGGGCCTTCCGCTGTGCTATAATGCCCCCCTGGGACATCCCCCTGCAAGACTAAACGGCATATGACGACTAGGTTGACACTACCCAGAAGCCTACAGCCCCCCCGGCCAAGGGGTAGGGCCTTGGGCATGCTGCTGCTTTTCGGGCTCTCCATGGTCTTCCTGGCCCTGGGGCTTTGGAGGGTCCTGGGCGGGGCCGCCCTCGGGAGCCCGGCCCTGTTCCTGGGCCTCCTGGGCTCGGCCTCCCTCGCCATGATCCTTGGGGGCCTCTACTGGGGGGCGGTAGCGAACCCCGACGACAAGCTGCTCCAGCCCCTGCTCGCCATCAACATGTGCCTGGGCGCGATGCTGTTCGGCATCTTCGTCTTCCTGTTCCCGGGGGCGGGCGCCGAGGCGGCTGCCCCCGGGAAGGCCGGGCTCTTCCTGCCCGCCCTGCTCTTCCCCGGCTTCTTCTTCTGGGCGGCGGCGCCCCCATTCCTATGCGCCCTGGCCTTCCCCGAGGAGAAGGGCACCGGTAGGGGGCTCTTCACCCTCTGGTCGCTCGCGCTCTTCGCCCTGGCCCTGGGGCTCTTCCTGGGCTCCGCCTGGGAGAGGCGCTGGCCGGCCACCGGCCGCCTCATGGCCGACGTCTCCCTGGCCCTTGCCCTGGCCTTGGGCCTCTGGCTCTGGCTGTCGAGGCCGGAGAGGGACCCGGAGGAGCTCCCCCTGCGCTTCTTCCCCGTCAGGTCCTTGGGTTACTGGACGGGGGACAAGGTCTACGGCCTTGAGCTCCTGGTATACGGCAAGGCCAAGAGGACCCTCGGGCCCAGCTCCTTTCTGGCAGCGCTCGGCTCGGGCGTCGCCTTCCTCCTGGCCCTCAGGGACGGCCCCCCCTGGGAGCCCTTCTTCCCCTTCGAGGGCCTGACGCTCGCGCTGCTCGCCCTCGCCCTGGGGGCGCTCGCCTGGGGGCCGCTGGTCGCCGCCCTGTGCCCGCCCATGACCGCGCTGGCCCTGAACCAGCTGGCTCTCTCCTTCCTGCTCTGCTGGCCGCTGGCAGCCCCGGGACCTGGGGCGCTGCGGCTCGCGCTCTCGCTCGCGCCCTTGCTCTGCGCTGGCGCCCTGTTCCCGCTGTCCCTGAGGGTGGGCGTCTCCCGGCACGACTTTTTGGCCTACGCCTTCGGCAAACTCAGCCTGCCGCTGTTTTTGGGCTTCGCCCTGGGCCTGGGGCTCGCCTTCTGGCTCGCCCCGGTCCAAGGCTGGGACCGGCTGCGGGGGGCGGCGGGCGCCCTCGCGCTGCTCTCGGCCTTCCTGGCGGCGGGCCCCACCCTGTCCTGGCTGGTGTCGGCCCTGATCGCCCTGCTCGTGGGGCTTGCCTATTATTTCCTGTGAGGGGCCGACGCCCCCAGGCCAAACGCTTCCGCCATGCCCCGGGCCCCTAGGGCGTCCCAGGCATCCACGGGCATCCCTTCGTTGTTTATGCGGCAGGCCGGAAGCGGTATAATGCGGTACCTGGCGCGGGCCGCGGCCCGTTTTGCGGAAGATTGCGGCCGCGCCCACCCCATTGCCCCGCCCGGGGGCCGAAAGCGAGCTTACATGAGCGACCACAGCAAAGGCGGCCCCGGCAGGGGCGGCCCTGGCAAGCCCCCCCAGGGCGACCCGCCCGGGCCCAAGCCCCCGGAGACCTCCTTCGAGGAGGATCTCCAGACCCTTAAGAACCTGGTCACCGCCCTGGAGAGCCAGAGCCTTGACCTGGACGAGGCCATACGCACGTTCGAGAGCGGCATCACCCTCAGCCGCAAGCTGACGGACAGGCTCAACTCCGCCGAGAGGAGGCTGATGGCCATATCCAAGGGGGCCGACGGCAAGCCCGTGATCGATTCCCTGCACAACTTCCTGGACCTCCCCGGGGCCCCCAAGGCGGGCGGCAACCCGCCCGGGCCCGGGGCCGGGCAGGGCCCGGCCCAGGGCCCGGGGGGTCCCCACTTCTTCCCGGACATAGACGACGAGGAAGACGACGAGGAGACCTACGAGGCCGAGAACGAGGAAGACGAGGAAGACGAGGAGGAAGAGGAATACGCTGACGAAGGCTCCCAGGACTTCCGCGGCACCTACTTCGAGGAAACCGAGGACAACGACGAGGACGAGGAGGACCTCGACGACGGCTACGACGACGAGGACGAAGACGATGACGAGGACGAAGACGATGACGATGACGACGACTACGACGGGAACGACTGAGTGGCCGGGGCCCTGACGGCCCCCGGGAGGGGCGCCTTCGACGGCTGGAGGGCGCGCTGGGCCCGCCGGGTGGAAAGGGACCTATCCCACAGGCGGGGACTTTTGCTGGGAGGTGGGGATCCCCCCTCCGGGGCCCTGATAGCCGCCATGTGGCACGCCCTGGGCCCGGGCGGGAAGCGCCTGAGGCCGCTACTGGCCCTGGCCTCCGCGAGGGCCTGCGGGGGATCCGAGGAAAAGGCCCTCCC
The DNA here is from genome assembly GCA_031278475.1 of Deltaproteobacteria bacterium. GTDB lineage: Bacteria > Desulfobacterota > Desulfarculia > Adiutricales > Adiutricaceae > JAISMF01. The sequence continues at coordinate 8,721 of JAITKK010000116.1, read as the reverse complement.
CGGGGCCCTCGCGGTCGAGCTTATACACAGCTACTCCCTGGTGCACGACGATCTCCCGGCCCTGGACAACGATCCCGTGCGCCGGGGCAGGCCCTCCTGCCACATGGCCCACGGCGAGGCCATGGCCATTCTAGCCGGGGACGCCCTTCAGAGCCTCGCCTTCGAGATCCTCTCCGAGGGACGGGCCGCTTCCCCCGGGCCGACGCTCAGGGCGGTGGGGCTCCTCGCGAGAGCCATCGGCCCCTTGGGCATGGCCGGGGGCCAGGCCATGGACCTCGAGCTGGAAGGGGGCGACCCGGCCCTGTCCCTTAGGCGGCTCATGGCCGCCAAAAAGACCGCGGAGCTTATAGCCGCCTCCATTGCCATAGGCGCGGCCCTCTCTGGGGCCGCGCCGGGGGACCTTGAAACCCTCCGCGGGGCGGGGCTCCTGGCGGGCGAGGCCTTCCAGATCCAGGACGACATCCTCAACGTCACGGGGGACCCCAAGGTCACCGGCAAGGCCGTCGGCACCGACTCCGCAAGGCGCAAGGCCTCGGTCGTGGGCAAACTCGGGAGCGGGAGGGCAAGGCGCAGGGCGGGGGCGCTCATAGCCAAGGCCCAGGGCATGCTGGGGGGTTTCCGCTCGGACATGCTCTCTTCCCTCTTCGCCCTCATGATCCACCGGGACAGCTGATGGGGGGGGGCCTCGCCGGGCCCGGGGGCTCCTTTTTCCCCGGGGACCTCAAGGGCCTGGACGCCCAGGGCCTTGAGGCCCTGGCGTCCGCCATTCGCCGGGAGATAATCCGGGTGGTGACGGACAACGGCGGGCACCTGGCATCCTCCTTGGGGGCGGTGGACCTCATAGTCGCCCTCCACCACGTCTTCGACGCCCCGGGGGACAGGTTGGTCTTCGACGTGGGCCACCAAGCCTACGCCCACAAGATAATCACCGGGAGGCTTTCCGCCTTCGACGGCCTCAGGCTGAAAGACGGCATCTCCGGCTTCCCCAGCCGCGCGGAAAGCCCCTACGACCCCTTCGGGACGGGCCACAGCTCAACCTCCATATCGGCCGCCCTGGGATTCGCCGCGGCGAGGGACATCCTGGGCTCCGACCGCAAGGTGGTGGCGGTCATAGGCGACGGGGCCCTTACCGGCGGCATGGCCCTGGAGGCCATGAACCACGCGGGCGGGCTCAACAAGGACCTGTTGGTGATCCTCAACGACAACCGCATGTCCATAAGCCCCAACGTGGGCGCCATCAGCCAGTTCCTATCCATGATGCTCACCAGCCCCGAGCACGTGCACCTGAGGGAGCGGGTCAAGTCCGCCCTGAAGTCCCTGATGCCCAAAAGGGGCGAGCGGCTCATCCGCCGCTTCCAGGGCGCGGAGGAGGCCCTCAAAAGCTTCCTGGTGTCGCCCAGGACCTTTCTGGCCGCCTGGGGCTTCAAGTACCTTGGCCCCATAGACGGGCACGACATGGCCACCCTGGTGGGCACCCTGCGGCACATATCCGGGCTCCCCCGCCCGGTCTTCCTCCACGTGCTGACCACAAAGGGCAAGGGCCACGCCGCCGCGGAAAACGACCCGCTGCTCTTCCACGGGCTTGGCAAGACCCCGCCCAAACCCCCGCCCAAGGCCCCGCCCGCGGGCAGGGCCTTGGGCGGGGGTACCGCCATCGCCCCGGCCCCCGGCCATGGCGCCCCCCAAACGGCCGACGAAGTGGGCCCGCCCGGGGACGCGGCAGCCCCGGGCAACAACCCCACCGACGCCTTCGGGGCCTTCATGCTAAGGCGCGGGCGCGAAGACCCCAAGCTTGTGGCGGTCACAGCCGCCATGAGCCAAGGCACGGGGCTATCCCGCTTTTTCGACACATTCCCGGAAAGATCCTTCGACGTGGGCATAGCCGAGCAGCACGCGGTCACCTTCGCCGCCGGGCTCGCGGCCGAGGGCCTCAGGCCCGTGGTCGCCGTCTACTCCACGTTCCTGCAGAGGGCCTTCGACCAGCTGGCCCACGACGTTGACCTCCAGGGGCTCCCGGTGCTCTTCGCCATCGACAGGGCGGGGCTGGTGGGGGAGGACGGCCCCACCCACCACGGGGCCTTGGATCTCTCCTACCTGAGGCTGTTCCCCCGCTTCGCGGTGATGGCCCCGGCGGACACCCAGGAGCTCGAGGCCATGCTCTCCCTGGGGCTCGGGCTTGACGGGCCCTCGGCGGTCCGCTACCCCAGGGGGCCCCTGGGGCCCAGGCCCCGGGGGCTCCCCATGGCCCCCCTCGCCTTGGGCAAGGGCGAGCTGGCAAGGGAGGGGAATGATATTACAATAATAGCCATAGGCTCCATGCTCTGGCCGGCCCACCAGGCGGCCGAGGCCCTTGAGGCGCAGGGGATCTCCGCGGGGGTGCTAAACCCCCGCTTCATCCTCCCGCTCGATCGGGATCTTGTGGCTAGCGAGGCGGGAAAGACCCGGAGGGTACTCACCGTGGAGGAGAACAGCCTCACGGGCGGCCTCAGGGCCGCCGTGCTGGAGGCCCTTTTGGAATCCGGCGTGAAAGTACGTAAAATGGGATCCATCGGCATCGGCCCGGAACCGGTCCGCCAGGCAAGCCAGGCCCAGCAGCGGGCCCTCCTGGGCCTGGACCCCCGCGGCATCATGGAAAGGGCCAGGGCCCTTATGGAGGGTTAGGGAAGGGCGACACCAAAAACGACAACAAGGCATCAAAACACCTAAACGGAAAACAAAAACAACAATCCAAAAAATCAGGGTTTTTTAAAAGGCCACGCAAGGGACGCACAAAGAACCCTAAGATCCCATCGCAAGGCTTGGGAAAAGCGCCGGGCGCGAAGGAGGCCACATGAGCGAGGACGACCTGCATGACAGGGACGGACACGATGCGAATGAAGAGCACGATGCCAGTGAAGGGCAGGAAACGAACGTAGGGCTGGAAACCAACGAAGGGGCACCCCCGGCCGCCCAGGAAGACTTGCAAGGCGCGGTCGGGCAGGAAGAGGGCGACGCGGCACCCCGGCCCGCCGAGGAGGCGGCCGACACGGCCGAGGCCCCCGCCCAGACGGAAGCCGTCTCTGCCGAGGACGCCGCCCGGACGGAAGCCGACTCTGCCGAGGACGGCGTCCAGACGGAAGTTGACACGGCCGAGGACGCTTCCGAGGGGATTGGCAAGGACGCGGACAAGGCCGCAAGCGACGTTGGGGAGGCCATCGCGGATGCCCCCAAGGAACGCAAGCTGGATGTCCACTGGGCCCCGTTCTCGGAAGAGGAAGGGTCGGCCGACGCACCCATGGATAGCGAGGACAAGGCCCTGGGCATGGCTGACGACGATGAGTCCCTTGGGGACTCCCAGCCCAAGGACGACACCCCGCCCTTCCCCACCCTGGAAAAAACCCCTTCCCAGGCCCCATCCAAGCATGGCGAGCAGATACTTGAGTCCGTCAAGGCCTGGATCCAGGCCTCCCGGCCGAGCTACTTCATGGTGACCCTGTTCCCTCTCTTGCTTGGCTACATAGCGGCCGACCGCGTGTCCCTGCACTCGCGGCCGGGCATGTTCGTCCTGATCCTGATCGCCTCCGTACTTGTCCACGCCGCCGCCAACATGTGCAACGACTACTTCGAGGACCAAAGCGGGGTGGACACCAGGGACTCCCTGGGGGGATCCCGGGTCATCCAGGAGGGGTTGCTCACGGCCGAGGACCTCAAGAGGGGCATCATAGTCTGTTACCTTGTGGCCTTCATACTCGCCATATTCATAGCCGGGATGCACCCCACCCTGTGGGTGATGATCCTGTTCGCGTTCTTCTCGAGCGTCTTCTACGTCGCGCCCCCCGTGAAGTACGGGCACAGGGCCCTGGGCGAGCTCATGGTCTTCCTCAACATGGGCGTGATAATGGTGGTGGGGACCTTCATAGCCTTGACCGGCAAGTGCGACAAGAACGTGGTGGCCCTGTCCCTTCCTCCCGCCTTCATGGTGGCGGCCATCCTCTACTTCCAGAGCCTCCCTGAGATTGACCGCGACAAAGAGGTCGGGAAGCTCACCCTTGCGGGGATCCTTGGCAAGGAGGCCGCGGCCCTGGTCTACCTCCTGTGGTGGCCATTCGTGTGGTTCCTCATCCTGTTCCTGTACCTGACCGGGCATCTGGGCGGCGTGGCCCTGTTCTCGCTCATAGCCATCCCCTTGCACGTGGTCATGGTGATGCGCATCTACCAGAGCAACGACTGGGTGTCGCTCGACCACTCCGGCTGGATAGTCAAGGTCATCTACCTCATAACCGCGCTTGCCATGCTCTTCGGGGCGGCCTTCGCCCCGGAGTCGCACTCTCTCGCGCTTCCGGCAACCGCACCCGCGGTACCGGTTACCCCGCCCGTTCCCGTGGTGACGGGACCGCTATGAGGGAACGCCCCGCCCAGCCTTGCCCTTGATTGGGCCTTAATTGGGCCTTAATTAAACCTGACTTGGCCTGACTTAAAAAGACAAGGCCCTATGTAGTTATACGTAGTTATATGTAGGTCTGCGTGCTTGTGCAGGCGCATGTAAGCTTATGTGGGGTTATGTAGGGTTATGTAGGGTTATGTTGGGTTGAGTTGGGGTTTGCGGGGTTTTGCGGGGATTTGTTGGGGTATTTGCGGTTCCGTTGTTTGGTAGGGACATAGCGGGAGCGCCATGGTATCGTGCTGGGGCTTCCAGGCGCCGCGCCTTGATCCCTTCATGGCAAGCAGTGCCACTAAGGGAAAGTTCGATAGCTGCCGTTGGCTGGTATCGCCCCTGGGCGGCCCTTGGCCAATAAGGATTTTTAAAAAGAGCGCAATATCAGTACGGAATGATTTCCGTCAGGCAATGCCAGGCCTTTTCCGGATCCATTGGCTGACATGTCCGGACATGTCCGGATTATGGCCTGAGCATACCCTGAACATCCCCGGGCCTTGGGCCAAGCCACGCTTAGGCAACGGCTAGGCAACGGCAAGGCCTTTTTTGCGCCCCGCGGCTCATTCAGTGTGACAATACGGGCGCCTCCCCGTCTTTCGCGGTGAGGTAGGCTATGGGCATGCCCTTGTCGTCGGCAAGGGCAACGCCCTCGTCTTCCATGCCGCGCCACACCGCAACCCTGTCCTTGCCGGCCCTGTCCCTGAGGACGAAGGTGGGGTTCCCCTCCTTGGTGAGCGCCAATACCGCCCTGTCATTTCCTTTTTGGTCGGCAAGGGCGAAGGATGGCAAGCCTTCCGGGGTCAAGGCCATCTGGGCCTTGCTGGCCCCATCCTTGTCCCTTAGCCACACCCTTGGCTCCCCGCTTGTGCCAAGCCCTAACTCCAGCCTGTACTGGCCCTGCTCGTCCAGCATAAGGAGCCTTGGCTTGCCAAGCACAAGGGCCATCACCAGGCGGGTGATGCCCTTGTCGTCCACCAGCCTCAGCTCGTTCGTGACGATGGCCTTCTGGGCCTGCGGGCCTGCGGCCTCCCCTTGGGCAAGACCGGGGCTGCCTTGGAACAATCCCGCGAAAAAAGCCCCAAGGATCCCCGACGCAATGGTAATGAGCATCAGTTGCCATGGTCTTAGGGTCAGGCTCATGGGTACCTCCGGATGTATATTGAAAAGCATGGGGGGAAGAGTGCCAAGGAAAGGGCGAGGGCGGCAAACCAAGGAAAGGACTATGCTTAAGGGCAGGGCCAATGGGCAGGGCCAATGGTTCGAAGCTATGGGTTGCCTTGCCGCTAAGCAAATGATCCGTCTTGGAGCCTATGCTGGACCCGTTGCCTGACCAGGACGGCTGAAAGCTTCGCATGCCGGGCGGATTGCGTGCCCCAAAACAGGCCAATGGCGCGCCATCCGAGCCAAGAAGGCCATCCCTTGGGAAACGATCCTCTCGCGGCCGCAAAAGAAGCCCAAGCCAAAACCCAGGCCCAGGCGCTAGCAAGACTGATTGCCGCTACGATAGGCCTGCTCAGTCCTTGCGCCCTTTCCCGGTCCCCTTGCCTTCAGTGGGGGCGCTCCCGCCGCTTACGGCAGCACCCGGTGAGGAATTGGCTTCCTTGGCATCCTTGGCTTCCTTAGCCCGCGGGTCGCCCTGCGGGTTGTCGCCGTCATTGGGAAGGAAATATAGCTCAGAGAGGTTCGCGCCCTGGGATCTTGAGTAGCTGCGGTGCTGGGACAAAGAGAGTGCCAGCCGCGCGCCCTGGCCCCCTTGGTACTTCCCCTTTATTGGCTTCTTTGGGGGGTTGTCGGGCGGGTCGGGCAGGATTCCCTTGAAGGGGTCGAAGGGCTCGCCCCAGTCGCTAAGCTTAAGCGCGAGGCAGGGCCCCCCGTCGAAGAGCAGGATGCGCCTCCTGAGGTGCACCGGGCCGCTCCCTCCCTGGGCCCGGACGTCCAGGAGGAGCCCCTCCAAGGCCAGGGCCATCCGCCTGGCCACGGCCGAGTAGGCCGGGGGGAGCCCCCCTGCCATGAAGCCCACGACCCCCTTGAGGTCGTCCAGGGCCGTTGCCGCCAGAAGCTGTATGGATCTCTCGTGGGACTCTTGGTCCGGCCCCGGGCCGTCCACCAGGAAGCGCTTGCCACTGCCTATGCCTAATTCAGTCACGGCCCAGGATCCCTCCCTTGCATTGGTGACTTGGTGCCATTCGGTGCCATTGGTGCCATTGAGCAGCCATTGGTGCATTGGGCTCATTCCGGGCCCGGAGGGGGCGGGATCCCCTCCCCCAGCTTCTTGAGCCGCTTCCTCAGACCCTCCCTGGTCATGCCAAGCTCCTTCGCGGCCTTGGTCTTGTTGCCGCCGCAGCGGCCCAGGGTCTCCAGTATCACCCGGTCGGCGTTGCTCCTGAGGCTCCCGGAAAGCCTCGCGCCCTCCACCCTCTGGCGGGCATCCCCAGTGGGGAGCGGCTCGGGCGTTGCTTCCTTCCAGCCCCTTATGCGCTCGGAGAGTTCCTCCAGGCCCACCACGCTCCCCTGGGAGATGGACGCGGCCCTCTCCATCTCGTTGTTGAGCTCGCGGACGTTCCCGGGCCAGGAGTACTCCTCCAGCAACGCCTCGGCATCGTCGGAGAGCGCCATGTCCTCCCTAGCTAGCCTTGTGGCGTGCTTTTTCAAAAAATGCCTGGCAAGCAAGAGGATGTCCTCCCGCCGCTCGGAGAGCGGCGGGAGCTTGAGCTCCAGGACGTTCAGCCTGTAGTAGAGGTCCTCCCTGAAGCGCCTGGCCCGGACGGCCTCCCACACGTTGGCGTTGGTGGCGGATATCACGTGGAGGTCCACGGGTATGGGCTTGTGGCCGCCCACCCGCATGACCTCCCTCTCCTCCAGGACCCTTAGGAGCTTGGCCTGGTTCTCGAGCGTCATGTCGCCCACCTCGTCCAGGAAGAGGGTGCCGCCGCTGGCCCCCTCTATGAGCCCCTTCCGCTGGCTTACCCCTGTCGCCACCCCCTTCTCTATGCCGAACATCTCGGACTCGAAGAGGGTCGCGGGTATGGCCGAGCAGTTGACCGCCACGAAGTCCTTCTCCGCCCTTGGGGAGTTGAAGAAGATCATCTTGGCGAGGACCTCCTTGCCAGACCCGGTCGGCCCCAGGATCATGGTGTTGATGGGCCTCTTGGCCATCTCCAGGGCGGTCCTTATGACCCTCACTATCACCTCGGATTTGCCCAAAAGGGGCCTGTTCCAGGTCTCGGAGACGGATTTCTGGAGGAAGACGTTGCGCTTCGCGAGCTCGGCCCTCGCCTCCTCGAGTTCCGCCAGCTGCTCCTTCTGGCTCTCCAGAAGGCTCAGCCTTTCCTCGTCTCTCGCGTTGAGCTTTGCCAGCATGTGCCCGAAGGCCTCGGCCAGCCTCCCGTAGCGGGAGCCCTCCTGGCCTTCCTCGCTGAGCCAGCGCAAGGCCTCCTCGTCCGCGGGCCTGTCGCCCGCCAGATCCTCGCAGAGCCTGGTTATGACCCCCAGGGCCTTGTCGTCGTGGATTTCCATTCCCCTTCATTGCCTTCCCGGGATTTTTTTTGATATTAGCACACGCCTTTCCCATTTTAGCAAAAAAGCGGCGGGCATTGGCCTTGACTTAGAATTTTTGATTCGCATACTGGCCATATTGGTCTGGATCTTGCTATATTGATATCAGGCGAAGGGGGGCGGCCGAAGGCCGGACCCCGCCATACGGCGCCATCCCCGTGCGGGCGGTGGCGGCGCCGGGCCACAATCTTTGGGCCCTTGGAAGCCCAAAGACTACCTCCTAGAAAAGGCCTCCCCCGGGGCGATACGCCTCGGGTGGGGCTTTTTTTTGACCCCACTGCAAAAAAGCCTCAGGCATGGCTTGCGACTTATGCGCGCCTTTTTGGGAATTTCCGACGTTTTTAACCTACGTTTGCGTGGGTTTTGGTGTGTTTACGTAGGTTTTGGTGTGTTTATGTGGGTTTCCGTTGGTTTATGAAGGATCCGCCATGGATGCGGCATACGGCTGGGTAAGACCCCCTCCCGGGATTTGTCGGGCCGCCATGGGGATTTGTCGGGCCGCCATGGGGATTTACCTGGACGCTTTGGGGATTTATCGGGTTTATCCGCAATCTTATGGTTGGGCCAACAGGCCCTATTAATTGTGAAAAACCACATAGTCCCGCGAAGACCAACATAGTCCCGCGAAGGCCCACATAGTCCCGCGAAGGCCAACGCACAGGCCTTTATGGCTTGGCTTTTTGCAAGCCTTGCTGGCCTTGGGACGCGACAGAAGAGAGGCAAAGAGGGGAAAAGATATGAAATGTAGTGTA
>JAITKK010000025.1 GCA_031278475.1 Deltaproteobacteria bacterium | reverse complement strand
ACCAATACGGTGCGCACGTAGTTTGCGGTCTCGGAGAACGGGAACGTCTCGACGAAGAGGTCCAGCGGGAGCCCCTCCCTCGCCCTTAAGAGGGTCATCACGTTGTAGGGCCCGCCGTTGTAGGAGGCCAAGGCCAAGGCGGGTTCCCCGAAGGAGCCCAGGAGCAGGGCCAGGTAGTGTGCGCCGTAGCGTATGTTAAGCGATGGCTCGAACAGTTCCTCCTCCCGGATCTGCCCGTCCCCCAGCATCGTGGCCAACCTCTGGGCGGTGGAGGGGAGCAGCTGCATGAGCCCCCTCGCGTTGGACCTGGAAACCGCATGCCTCTGGAAGGCGCTCTCCGTGCGGATGACGGACAAGGTGAGCTGCGGCGGGATGCCGTAGACGCGGTAGGCCTCAAGTATCAGCGAGCCGTAGGCGGGCGGGTGGTTCCAGCGCATGGTCAGCGGGAAGGCGCCCTCCCCCTTCAGGCCCTGCATGAGCTTGACCGCGAGGTAGGGTTCCCCGGAGTAGGCCGCCATCAGCGAAAGCAGCTTGACCTCAGACTCCGAGCCCCTGCCCGGCTTGAGCAGCTGGGGCGCGTGGCGGAGCTCGTCCATGGCAGACTCCCGGTCGCCGCCAGCCCAGTGGAGGAACACCGCCGCCCTTGCCCTGCCAGAGTCGCCTGGGCCGGCGCTAGGCGGGTCGGCCCCGATGTCCGGCCAAGGGTGCGGCACCCGGTCCGCGAGCCAGAGGTAGAATGCCATGGAGTCGCTGTCAAGGCCGCTGGGGCTAAGGAGCAACGTCGCCATGGAGGCGGAGGTGGCTCCCGGGCCAGGGGCCCTTCCCTCCAGGTAGGACTCGCGGCCCTTGGCCAAGAGCCCGTAGTAGCCGTAGGCGCCATTGGCGGCCTTGGCGTAGGCCACCGCGGCCTCGGGATGGCGCAAGAGCGTCTCCAGGGCCCTGCCCTTGAAGTAGAGGGCCCTCTGGCCCCGCTCGCCTTCCCTCGCGGTCTCCGGCTCAAGGAAAGGCAGGGCCTCCTCTGGCTTGCCCTCCACCAGGGAAGAAAGGCCCAGGTAGTAGGACCAGGCAGGCACCCTGTCCTTCAGCTCGGGCACCTCCACCAGGAGGGCCAGGGCGTCCTTGGTGAGCCCGCCCTTGCAGAGAATGTCCAGGACCTTGACCAGCTCGGCCAGCCTCTGCTTGCCCTTGAGGGTGTCCGCGGCCGCCCTGCGGTACCTCGCGGCCTCCTTGAAATCGCCCTCCCTGAGGGCGATGGTGGAGAGCCACCTGAGGGAGGGCCGATCCTCCTTGCCCTGGAAGTGGGACCGGGCGAGCGCGAGCTCGCCCACCCTCACCGAGAGCACGGCCCCGAAGGACTCCAGCTCCTTCCTGATGTCGTCGGGCAGGCCCTCCTCCAGGAGGGTCTGGGCCAGGATCTCCCTCGCCTCATGGTTTTTCCACTCGGAGGCCAGGCACTTGATCAGCCTTAGCCTCGCGGCGTAGTCGCCCTTGCCGGAGAGATCCCTCAGCAGGTAGCGGTACCCGCCCAGGGCCCTGGCCCAGTGCATGTCCCGTTCCTTGGAATTGAGTATGCGGTCGTAGAGGAGGAGGGCCTGGGGAGGGCTGTCCTGGGAGACCAAGGCGGCCTCAAGCGATCTGAGCCCGTCCCAATCCCTCAGATCCCTGGGCTGGCGGCGGAGGAAGGCAAGGGCCTCCTGGAACCTCTCCTGGCGGATGAGGCCCACGGCCCTGTCGTACGCGGCGGATCTCCTGCCGTGGAGGGTGGGGTTGGGGATGTCGGCGCGGGCGGGCGGGTTCTCCCCCGGCCTTGTCGGCCCGAGCGGCCCGAAGAAGAGCGGGGAGCTGCCCAAGGCGGGGGGCGCCAAGATGGGATCGGCCGCCGCGAAGGTCGGGCAGCCGAGCGCCAGGATCAGGAAAGCCAAGAGCGGGAGGGGCCTGCGCATCCGTACGCCCGGGACCCTTGCGGGCCTCTTAGGCCAAGCCACCAAGGAAGCCCACCACCAACTCGGCTACCTTCCTGGCCACCCCGTCCTGGGCCTCAAGGGTGGAGGCCCCTATGTGGGGGGTTGCCACGAAGTTGTCGAGCGCGAGAAGCGGCGACCCACCCGGAGGCTCGCTTTGGAAGACATCGACCGCCGCCCCGGCAAGCCTGCCGGAGCTCAGGGCCTCGAAGAGGGCGGCCTCGTCCACGAGGCCGCCCCTGGCGCAGTTGATGAGGTACGCGCCTTCCTTGAAACGCTTCAAGGTGTCCCGTCCGATGAGGCCCTTGGTGGCCCCGGAGACGGGCAGATGAAGGGATACGAAGTCGGAGGCCGAAAGAAGGGGCTCAAGGTCAACCGGGCTCGCCCCATGTTCCTTTATCAGGTCGGCCGGGACCAAGGGATCGTGGGCAAGGACGCCCATGCCGAGGCCCAGGGCCTTCCGGGCGACCAAGGAGCCAATGTGGCCGAAGCCTATCAGCCCCAGGGTCTTCCCCATGACCTCGGTCCCGGCCAGGGACTTCTTCTCCCAAAGGCCGGCCTTGATGGAGGTGATGGCCCTTCCCAGCTTCCTGGCGAGCACCATGCAGAGGCAGACGGTGAGCTCGGCCACGGCGTTGGAGTTGAGCCCGGGGGTGTTGAACACCGTTATCCCGAGCCTCTCGGCGGCCTTCACGTCTATGTTGTCCAGGCCCGCGCCCGCGCGGGCCACGCACCTGAGCCTGCCTGCCCTCCCCTTCTCAAGGATCCTCTCGGTCACCTTGGTGGCGCTGCGCACCACCTGGGCGTCGTAGCCGCCGATGATCCCCTCCAAGGCCTCCGGGGCCAGGCCCACGGACACGTCGTAGGCAATCCCCGCCTTGTCGAAGGCCTCGAGGCAGGGTGCCTCGATCTTGTCGCTTATGAGCACCTTGTGGGGCATCGCTTTAACCCTCCGGGGCGCGCCCTCGGGCGCGCCCCCGTCTCTAAAGGCCCGGGCCTCGGGGGCCCCGGGCCGGGCCCTTGGGCTAGGCCGTCTTTTGGAAGTCGGCCATGAACGCTATCAGGGCCTCCACCGCCTCGGGCGGGACGGCGTTGTAGATGGAGGCACGGATACCCCCCACGCTCCTGTGGCCGTTCAGGCCATGCAGGCCCCGATCCTTGCCCTCGGCCAGGAAGCGGGCCTCCAGCTCGGGAGAGGGCAGCCTGAAGGTGACGTTCATGAGCGAGCGGCTGTCCTCTTTTGCCGTGCCCTTGTAGAAGCCGCCGGAGCCGTCTATGGCCCCGTAGAGCCTCGCCGCCTTGGCCTCGTTGATGGCCGCCATGTTGGCAAGGCCGCCTATGGTGCCCTTGAGCCACTTCATGACGAGCCCGGCTATGTATATGCCGAAGACCGGCGGGGTGTTGTACATGCTGTTGGAGCTCAGGTAGGTGCGGTAGTCCAAAAGGTGCGGGAGCCCCTTCTTCCCTGTCTCGGCGAAGTCCTTGCGGATCAAGACTATGGTGAGCCCGGCCGGCCCCACGTTCTTCTGGGCCCCGGCGTGGACCAGGGCGAACTTGGAAAGGTCCAAGGGCCTTGACAGGAAGTCGCTGGACATGTCGGATACCAAGGGCGCCGGGGCGTCCTTGGGGAAGCTTCGCCACTCGGTCCCACGCACCGTGTTGTTGGCGGTCAGGTAGAGGTAGCGGGCCTTGGGGTCGTAGTCAATCTTTTTGGGAATGCAGGTGAAGCCGTCCTGCTCGGAACTCGCCGCGATCCTTGCCTTGGACCCGCAAATGACGGCTTCCTTGTGGGCCTTGTCGGACCACATGCCGGTGTTGACGTAGTCGGCGGGGGCCCCGTCCGGGGCGAAGTTGAGCGGGATCATGGCGAACTGGAGGCTGGCCCCGCCCTGGAGGAATATCGCCCTCCACTCGGGGCCAAGGCCCAGGAGGCCCAGTATGTCCTCCTCGCACCCGTCAACCATCCTGACCACCCTCTTGTCCCGGTGGCTTATCTCCAACATGGACATGCCGCTCCCGCCCCAGTCGAGGAACTCGGCCTGGGCCTGCTCCAAAACAGGAAGCGGGAGGGCCGCGGGGCCCCCGTTGAAGTTATATACCCGCCCGTGCGCCGCGGGCGCCAGTGGCTGAGGCGATAGGTCCTTCTCGGCTAAGCTCATATGATATGTCTCCTAAAGCACGACTGAAGTAAGCCTGAGCCAGCGCGGAAGGCCAATGCCAGGCACGGGGGGCGGCGCTTGCGTCCGCCAAGGCCTACGGCCCCCTGAGAAAGGATGGCCCGGGCATACCCCTTTTAGGGAAGAGATTTTAGTATATTAACGCCGGAAATGCAATTTGAAAAGTGACCGTTCCCAGCCTTGCCGGCCCGGGCCCTGGGGAGAGGCCCGGGAACCTTGGCCTTTTGGATGCGGGAAGGCTTCCGGGAGGCCCGATTGGGACGCCGCGGCCCTGGAAGGCCCCGCCCGCCGCCTTGAGCGGGCCAGGCCCAAGGCAGGATAGCCGGTTCCAAGGGCGAGGGGCGGCAATCATGGAATGGCATGGGGGCTTTTGGGAAAGAATTACGCGGACAAAGTGGCGAGCTTGCCCATGAAAACGGCCCCAAAGGGAAGTCCTGTCAATTATTTAAGTGCGCCGCAAAAGCCACCGGGCCCTGGGAATCCTAGGCAAGTCCCAAAAGCCGATAGGCATGGAGCTGTGTGGTTTTGAGATGTTTTTGGGATCTTCCGTTTTGTTTTTTATCAAATATCCTGTAATTCACGGCTAATCCCAATGCCAACCAAGCCCAAAAATCCCGTGCCATCGATAATGGTCTTGGAAATGCGGCCGCGGATTTTGTCTTTTTTTGATTTTGCAAAACCCTGTCGCGGCATAAGCAAGATCTTATTGTTACAATTGTTGTGGTTATTGCACATGTTGCGGTTCCGCAATTTTTGATATTGTAGCTATTGTTGCATTTGTTGTGACTGTCGCGATTGTCAGAATCGTTGGGATTGTCGTAATATTCGCAAATGTCAAAATCGTTGGGATTGTCGCAACGTGTTTGGTTAGCTTGCTTTGATAGCCTTTGGCAATGGGACGGTGAAGCATTTGCGAGCCCCTTTGCTTTTGGCCCGACATCGCATGCCACTGATTCTAAGTGACAAGCAATAATTTCCCCAAATCATTGAAAACATTTCCCCCATGCCCGCATATCCATTGTTTACCGTGCGTTTGGACATGCGCTTTCCTTGTTGGGCCACGACAAGTTATCGCAAGCGTTGGCAATTGTTGGAAAGTCAGGGAAAAGACGGCTTGCGACGGAAATCCCTGACGGGCGCAAAACGGCTTAAGCGCAAGCGCATTGGGAAAGGCTCGGGAAGGGATCCTTATTTGTGGGGAGCCTTGCCGGAGGGCCCCGGGAGCGCGGAGAGGTACCTGCGAACGTAGTCCTGCTCTTCCGCGAGGGTGCCGATGAGCCCGCCCTGGCGGGCCTTCTTCAGGATGTCCTTCGCCTTCTTCATGTCCTCGCCGGGCCTGAAGCCCAGCTTTGCCAGCTCCTCGTGGGAGAGATCCAGCCTCACCCTGCGGTAGGTTGTGAGGAAGAAGGCCCCGCCCTGGGCAAGGGGCCCGGGTCCGGCCTTTGCCATTATGTAGAGGATGCCCGGCCAGGACAGGTTCCCGAATATCTGTTCCACCTCGGACGCCCTGAGCGGCTGGTCCTGGGGGTACTTCTTGGCCGAGTTCGCTACCCTGTCGAGGGCGGGGCGCTCCAAGGCCAGGGCCTTGGCGGCCCTGCGGCTGTCGTCCCCGAGGTTCTCGACGAGCGACAGGAGGGTCTCCTGGGGGAGCTCGCTTAGGAGGGCGAGCAGGTAGACCAGCCACAGGGGGCCGAATTTGCCGGTGAAGGTGAGCCTGCACCAGTCCCGCACCCGATCTACCCGCCTGAAGAGATCCGTGTGGCGCCTCGTGACCTTTAGATCCGGGGAGAAGGGCTTCAATAGCCCGAACTCCCCTAGCCGCTCGAAGGCGGGGCCAGGGGATTCCTCGAGGCATACCAGCCTGAGCTCGGCCATGAGCCTTTTGGGCGAGAGGTTGGTGACAAAGCCGCCAGTCACCGCGTTGGAGATGAGGCTCCCGGTCATCTTGCTTACCCTGAAGCCCAGCCTGCTCTCGAAGCGCACCGCCCTGAAGGCCCTTGTGGGGTCCTCCACTATGCTCAGGCTGTGGAGCACCCTTATGAGCCCCTCCTTGATGTCCTGGTAGCCCCGGTAGAAGTCCAGGAGCTTTCCGAACTCCTTTTGGCTCAAGGACACGGCAAGTGTGTTGACCGTGAAGTCCCTGCGCTGGAGGTCCAGCTGGATGGAGGCGTGGCGAACCACGGGAAGGGCCCCGGGGTACTCGTAGTACTCCACCCTCGCGCTTGAGAAGTCCAGCCTCGTGCCGTCGGCAAGGGTCAGGGTGGCTGTCTTGAACCTCGGGTGGGTTTTGAGGGAGAAGCCCTTGTGGGATTTCACAAGCTTCCGAAGGAAGGAGGGCAGCTCGCCCGTGATTGTGAGATCGAGATCCCGGATGGGGCTCAGCATTATCAGATCCCTCACCGTCCCGCCCACAAGGTAGAGCTCGGCCCCCTCGCCCTCGGCAAGGCTCCCCATCTCCTGGAGCATGTCCATGGCCTTGCCCGAGAGCCTCTCCTCCATCAGGTTCTTGAGGTTGCGGCCAAAGGGGTTCCTGGGCGAGCTCTTCTCGTCGTCCCCTGCCTCTGCCGCCAGTATGTGCAGCAAATCGGTGCGGGTTATCACCCCCAGGGCCCTGCCGCCCTCGTCCACCACCGGGAGGATGCGCTGTCGCTCGTCCACTATGATGCGCTGCACCTCGGGGAAGGCGGTGTCGGTGTTGGCGGTCATGAAGTCGCTCACCATGAAGTCCGACACCGGGTAGGCCGTGAGCCCGTGGTACATGGCCTTGGCCACGGACTGCTCGTTGATGACGCCAGTGACCCTCCCGGATTGGTCTTCCGCCAGTATGACGTTGAGCCCGTAGCGGGACATCATGTCCATGGCCTCCGAGAGGGGCCTTGTCTCAGGCAGGCATATAGCGGGCTTCACCATTATGTTCCCGGCCTGGAAGAGCCTTGACACCGCCCCGTCTATGGCCCTCTCGAGGCGCCGCCGCGCCTCGTCCAGGCCCACGTTCTTGAGAACGGATGCGGCGGCCGAGTTATGGCCGCCGCCGTTCAGGGCCTTGGCGACCTCCCCCACGTTAAGCCCCCCCCTTCTGGAGCGGCCCACCATCTGCACGAGCTTTTCCATCTGGACCAGAAGGAAGAGGGTGTCGAGGTCCAGCATGTCCATTATGCGGGGGGCAAGGATTGAGACATCGTCCACGTGGCCCTCCCGGAAGGCCATGGCGACCCCCATGGCCATGCCCTTGACCTCCCGCACCTCGCAGTTGGTCACAAGCTCGTTCAGGAGCCTCAGCTGCTCGGCGTTGAGCTCGTCCTGGGTGAGCTTGGAGACGACCTGAAGATCGGCCCCCTTCTCCAACAGGAAGGCGCAGGCCCTGAGGTCCCTCGGGGTGGTCGACTGGTAGGTGAAGTTCCCGGTGTCCTCGTAGAGGCCCAGGGCGAGCATGGTGGCCTCCTCCGGGCTCAGGGCGAGCCCCCTCCCCTGGATTATCTCCGACAGGATGGTGACGGTCGCGCCCACCGGCTCGCAGCGGACGAGGCTCCCCATGATGTCCGTGTCAGTGTCCGGGTGGTGGTCGTAGAGGTGCACGTCCAGCCCATGGGTGAGAAGTATCGGCATGGCAAGCCCGATGCGCTCAGGCTGGCGGGTGTCCACCACAACCAGCCTCCTCACCTTCCTCAGGTCCACGTCCTTTATCTTCGCGCTCCTTATCCCCTGGAGCACGCCTTTCACGAAGGGCGGGGTTAGCCTCCTGTTCTGACCGCCCGGGAACACCAGCCACGCCTCGGGGTAGAGCTTGGACGCCCCCACCATGGATGCCACCGCGTCGAAATCCGGGCTCATGTGGCAGGTTATGACCGTGCGTATGTCCTCTTTCGGCCTCACCCCTTCCCTCCCCGTCCGCCGCGGGTCCCAGGATGGCCCTGGGCCTTGCTTTCCCTTTTCGCCCTGGGGTGGCTCCGCTCGTGGGCCTTCCTGAGCCTTCCGGCCCCTGCCTTGAGGTAGCGCTCGGTGGTCGCGAGGTCCGAGTGCCCCAGCATCAGCTGCACCGCCCTTAGGTCGGCCCCGCCCTCCACCAAATGGGTCGCGAACGAGTGCCGCAGGGAGTGGGGCGAGCACTTGGGGAGCCCCAGGAGGGCCGCGTCCCTGGCCACCAGCCTCCAGAAGTACTGCCTGCTCATGCGCCTTCCCCTGGAGCTTAGGAACACCGTGCCGTTCCCCTCACGATCCTTTAGGATGGCGGCCCTGGCCTCCGCCAGGTAGCGGCCCACGTAGTGGGCCGCGGCGTCCCCGAGGGGCACCAGGCGGTCCTTCGCGCCCTTTCCCCTCACGCGGAGGAAACCCTCCTCCAGGGAGAGCTGGCCAAGGGTCAGGTCCAGAAGCTCGGATACCCTGAGCCCGGCCGCGTACATTAGCTCAAGCATGGCCCGGTTGCGAAGCCCCAGGGGGGTGTCGGGCCTTGGCATGGCTATGAGCCTCAAAACATCCTCCAAGGCCAGGGCCTTGGGGAGCGTCTTGGGGAGCTTCGGGGACTCCAGCCCGGAGGCAGGCGACCCGGGGATCAGTCCCTCGGAGTCCAAAAAGCCGTAAAAACCCTTAAGGGCCGAGAGCCTTCTGGCCCTGGTGCGGGGCGAGGCCTTCCTCTCCATCAAATCCAACAGGTAGCCCATAAGATGGCCCCTCGCGGCCTGTTCCGGGCCCCTTAGCCCCTGGCCCTGGAGGTAGGAGAAGAGATCGGAGAGGTCCGAGGCATATGCCGCCACGGTGTTGGGGGACAATCCCCTCTCCACCCTGAGATGCCCGAGGTAGAGATCCTTCAGCCCTTCGAATGCCGTCCCGTCCACGTAACCCCAGCCTCCTTAATCACAAAGCCGCCCGGACACAGACCCATCCGGCAGCCCTCATTGCGGCCTTTTGCCCCAAGTATACGATAAGCAAGGCTCCCGATAAAGACATTAGGCCCGGGCCCCTGGCCCGGGGCGGGGCTGGGGCTTGGGCCCAGCCCCCAGGGGCTGGGCCCCTGCCCCTGTCGGAGCCGCAATCGCCCCATTTCGCCCCAGGGGATTCCAAAGAGCAGGTGAAGGCGGGGCTGCAAGACGCCAAGGGCCTGAAAGGTACTACAGCTTCCCATGTCGGGCAATTTTAGTGGCATTGTTGGAATGGATTGGAAGAAGAGTTGGCTTTGCCATCCTTAAAGGATGTTTAGCAAAGTAAGGGCAAAAGGAGGGGCAAAAAGTGTGGCTGAAGGTGGGACATAATGAGAGGCGGCCGTTTTTTTTGGGGGCGACAGGGAAAAGTCAGGCAATTATTACGAAAAAGCGCCGAAAACAGGGTTTTTGTGGATTACGCCTGGGTCCAAAGCCTAGGCCCAAATGGGGGCCTTTAAGGGCAAAGCGGGAGAGAAACAAGTGCCAATGAAGCGCGAAACAGGCGCGATTATTCGGCGCGGGGCATAAGGCATCCCAGGAACGGTAGGGCAAACACCGCCCTATGGATTGTCGACCAAATCGCCACAAAACCATAATAGCGTCACATATTGCATAATAGGGGATCCCCCAAGGGACCCAAATCCGCCTTTTGCCTATGGGTTCCCTAATGCAAACCCCTTATGGGGATATAATTAAAAAGAAAGGCAAGAGCCCAAAGCAGCCAAAGCGCCCCGAAGGCAACAAAGCGCAGCCAATAA
>JAITKK010000010.1 GCA_031278475.1 Deltaproteobacteria bacterium | reverse complement strand
GATGCGGTCATGACACTGCCCGCGGTATCCCTTTTGGCCAAAAGGGCGGGACCTTTCATAGTCTCACGCGACCCAGGTCTTGCCCTGTACAGGCTTGCTTTCGGGGAATCTGCGTCATACTTGGGCGATCCCGCAGGAATGTTTGCGAGGCTCGGCCTTTCCCTAAGGCTCAGGAAAGAAAGATTCGACGAGGCCTTTCTCTTCCAGAACGCCTTCGCGGCCGCAATCGTGTCGTTTTTTGCCAAAAAGAGGGTGGGCTACGCAAGGGATCTAAGGGGACCGCTCCTAACGAGCGCCATAGAGCCGAGCAAGGAAATACTCGCGGCCCACGAGGTCTTCTACCACCTGAATCTCTTGGGAGGGGCAGATGGGGTCGACCCTGCCTTCTCGTTCCCCTCAATCCCGCCCGACAGTGACAATGGCGGCGCTTATTCCAGCGCTAATTCCAGTGCCAAGTCCAGCACCAATGACAACGCCAATGACAGTGCCAATTCCAGCACAAATTCCAGTGCCAATGACAGCGACAATGCTGCCCTCGGGGAATTCCTGTTATTAGCTAAAAATAGCGATTTTGTTATGGCGGCTGCACCCGGCGCGAGCTTCGGGGGCGCGAAACGCGCCCCGCTCTCGCTTTTCGCAAAGACAGCCGAGCTGCTCCTAAGCGATCGTCCACGTGGATGCCTTGCCATTCTGGGAGGGGCTTCCGAGGCAAAGGATGCCAATAGCCTCGCGGAGGCCCTGAAGGTATCGCTCAAAGGGCGGGTCTTCGACCTCTCAGGCAAAACCAGCTTAAAAGAGGCGCTGGGGATTTTGAGGCTTAGCTCCCTGGTCCTTGCGAACGATTCAGGGATTATGCATCTGGCAGGCGCCGCGGGCGCCAAGACCTTGGCCTTCATAGGTCCCACGGATCCCGTCCGCACGGGGCCCACGGGCCCTGACTCCGCAATCATGAGGGCGCCTCGCGCCTGCGGGCTCGCGCCCTGCCGCAGGCGCGAGTGCCCCTTGCCCAAGCGGCTGTGCCTGGACGATCTGAAGGCCGAGGATGCGGCTGCCATCGCGGACGTCCTCATCAAGGGCCCGGAAGGCATGCCCGCTGGGGCTCCCTTGGGTTTTCCCGCACTGCTATTGGCAGAGGCGTCACCCGCAGCCAGGACACCTTCGGGCCCGGAATCCGATGGGCCGCTCAGGCTCCCGCACGGGGCGGAGCCCTCGGACATGTCGGCCTGGGAGGCGCTCGCCGCCTCAGAGGGCGTGGACCTTGGCCGCTCTGTCCTGGTGGGAGGCGACCTGGATGCGCTCGGGGCCTGCTCCAAGGCCTTCGGCTGCGACACGGTGCTCCACCTGGGCGCAAGCGTTCCGGAGGGGCTCGCGAAAGGGGCCTTCCTCCCGAAAATGACGGCGCCCACCCTTGCCTTCGCGTTGTCCTACGGAAGGGCCCTGCTCGCCCACAGGCAAAAGGACAAGGGCTAGGGCCTTCTTAGGCCCTTGGGCGGGCTGGGTTGCGCGTATTGGCCGTGAAGAATGGCACTCCCAAAAAAAAGCCCACCCGTCGGGCGGGGCCAATGGCCCCGCGGGACGCGCGGGCTTTTCAATGCTTGGCAAGGGACCTTTCGGGCTAAAGGAGGCAAGCTGCCCGAAAGGCAAGGAGGGCCTAGGCCGCCTAGATCCTGTTCGCCACGGAGTTTGTGATCTCCTTGATGGTGCTCTTCCTCTCGTCAGGTGTCTGGTGGAGGTAGCTCTTCCTGGGCGGCTTGTCCGGATCGACCGCCGCGGCGGCCGCCTTCCCAAGGGCGGAATCGCTTCCGTCTTTCGCCTTGTAGTCGGAGGAGTACCACCCGGAGCCCTTGAGCCTGAAGGAGCTCCTGCTCATTATCTTGTGGAGGGGGCCCTTGCCGCAGGCGGGGCACTCATGGGGGGACGGGTCAGAGACCTTTTGGTTTATCTCGAAGACGTCGTGGCAATTTTCGCATTCATACTCGTATATCGGCATAGCTGTTCCTGAAACCTCCAAGTGGTGAGGGCAGAGGTTGCCTAAGTTGCCCCCGCCGGCCCGTTGGGGCGGCTGTTGCGCCCGGGCCAAAGGCCCGGGCGGGGTGCGGGGGTGCGCCATCCTAAATCCATTGGCCGGGGCGGGAATTCCCCGGCTGGATGGCAAGCTCTCCTATATAGCACAAAAAAGCTTTCAATTCAAACCCCGGGCAAAGGGCCGCCAAGGGCCGCCTTCCGGCTGCCTTGGCCCCCTAATGGGCCCATGAGAGTGACGAAAACCCTCCGCCAATGTCTGTTGGGGGCCATTTTGGCAAAGGCCAAGAAAAAAGCGCCCGCGTCGCGGGCGCCTTGCGGAAGGCGCGCTGGCCCTGTTCTCGCCCCGGATCGGGGCGGGAGGGCTATTTTTGGGCCGATTTCGGCCAATAAGCCCTATTTTGGCCCAACGGGGGCCCGTCCGGGCTATTTGGGGGCCACCACCATGACCATGGTGCGGCCCTCGAGGTTAGGCATCTGCTCGATGTGCCCGTCCTCGCCCACGTCGGCTATGATGCGGTTCAGGAGCTCCCGGCCCAGCTCGGTGTGGGCTATCTCGCGTCCCCGGAAGACAAGGCTCACCTTGATCTTGTTCCTGTCCGCGAGGAACCTCTTGATGTTGCGGAGCTTGAAATCGTAGTCGTGGGCGCCCGTCTTGGGGCGAAACTTGATTTCCTTGACCTCTATGACGTTGGCCTTCTTGCGGGACTCGGACTGCTTCTTGCTCTGCTGGTACTTGAAGCGGCCGTAGTCCATTATGCGGCAGACCGGCGGCTTGGCCTCCGGGGCCACCTCCACCAGGTCCATCCCGGCATCCTTCGCCCTCTGGATGGCGTCCGTTATGGAAAGTATCCCCAGCTGCTCCCCATCGTCGGATATGACCCTGACCTCCGAGGCCCTGATCATCTGGTTGATGCTCATCCTCTTGCCGCTTTCCTGCTCTCTCCGCTTTCCGTTAATGCTGGCACCTCTCTTTGTGGTTGGTTATTGGGTTTGGGTGTGCGTGGCGGGGCCTTTGGCCCCGCCATGCTCCCCCGGCTGTGTCTTTTGGGCCCCTCAGAGGCTTATCTCCCAGGAGGGGGGATCCTTGAGGGATCCCACGAGGCCCAGGAAGGCCGAAAGGGACATGGGGCCCAGATCCTTCCCGGATCTCTCCCTTACCGAGGCTTCCCCGCTCTCGGCTTCCTTGTCCCCGAAAACGAGGACGTAGGGGATTTTGTCCTTCTGGGCCTCCCTTATTTTATATCCCAACTTTTCGTTGCGCAAGTCAAGTTCAGCCCTGAGCCCCGATTTTTTGAGCGCGAGGCAGAAGCTTCTGGCGGCGTCGTCCGCCCGGCTGGTGACGGTTGCCAGCCTCACCTGGACGGGTGAGAGCCAGAGCGGGAAGGCCCCGGCGTAGTGCTCTATGAGCACGCCTATGAACCGCTCGATGCTCCCGAAGATGGTCCTGTGGAGCATCACCGGCCGCTTGCGCTGGTTGTCGCTGTCTATGAAGGCAAGGTCGAAGCGCTCGGGCAGGGTGAAGTCGCACTGGATGGTGGCGCACTGCCAGCGGCGGCCTATGGCGTCCTTTAGCTTAACGTCTATCTTGGGCCCGTAGAAGGCCCCGTCGCCCTCGTTGACCTCGTATTCGCGGCCGGTCCCCTCCAGGGCCGACCTCAGGGCGTCAGTGGCAAGCTCCCACTCGGAGTCCGTCCCTATGCTGTTTTCCGGCCTGGTGGAGAGCTCGAGCTCATAGTCGAAGCCGAAGGCCGCCATCATGTCCTTCACGAAGTCCAGGACCCCCACTATCTCGGAGTGGACCTGGTCGGGCGTGCAGAAGATGTGGGCGTCGTCCTGGGTGAACTGGCGCACCCTCGTGAGCCCGTGGAGCACCCCGCTCTTCTCATGGCGGTGGACAGTGCCCAGCTCGAAGAGCCTTAGGGGGAGATCCCTGAACGAGCGGATCCTGGAGCGGTATATGAACATGTGCCCCACGCAGTTCATGGGCTTGATGCCGTAGGATACCCCGTCTATCTCGGTGAAGTACATGTTCTCCCGGTAATGGTCCAGATGCCCGCTCTTGCCCCACAGCTCGGATTTGAGGAGCTGCGGGCCCATGACCACCTCGTAGCCGCGCAAGAGGTGCTCTTTCCGCTCGAAGCCCTCCAGCAGGGTCCTCAGAAGCCCCCCCTTGGGGTGCCAGACCACCAGCCCGCCGCCAATCTCCTCGTGGACGGAGAAGAGGTCCAGGTCCTTTCCCAGCCTGCGGTGGTCCCTGCGCTTGGCCTCCTCCACGAGATCCAGGTAGGCCTGCAGGTCCTTCTTGCCGAAGAAGGCCGTGCCGTAGATCCTCTGGAGCATGGGCCGCCTCTCGTCGCCGCGCCAGTAGGCTCCGGCGACGCTCAGGAGCTTGAAGGCCGCCCCGAGCGAGGTGTCGGGGATGTGCGGGCCCCGGCAGAGGTCCGTGAAGCCCCCGCACTCGTAGAGGCTAACCTTGGTCTCCCCGGCGTTCTCGAGGTCGGCTATTATCTCTGCCTTGTAGACCTCCCCCTGGTCCGAGAAGCGCTTGAGGGCCTCGCCTATGGGAAGCTCGCTGCGGCTGAAGGGCTGCGCCTCCGAGACTATCCTCTCCATCTCCTTGGAGATGCGGCCCAGGTCATCCTCGGTGAAGCTCTCGGGGTTGTCGAAGTCGTAGTAGAAGCCGTCCTCAATGGCTGGGCCTATGGCCACCTTGGCCTTGGGGAAGAGCCCGGTCACGGCCTCGGCCATAATGTGGGCGACGCTGTGCCGCAGCAGGGAAAGGGCCTCGGGGTCGTCCTTGGTGACCGGGGCAAGCATGCCCCCGTTCGTGACCTGCGTCTGGAGATCCACCATCCGCCCGTCCAGGCGGGCGGCTATGGGCCTGTCCGGCCCCTTCTGCGGGATGCCAGCCAACTTAAAGAGCTCGTAGGCCCTGGGGACACCGTCCCCGTACTCCACGCCTACCACGCCGCCCTGCTTCTCCACTTGGTATTGGGACATTTGCGAAAACCTCTGTGTCGGATCCTTTAAGCCCATTGCCCTTGGCGGCCGCGGGCTGCGGATGCTCCTTGCCGGGGGCCGCCAGCCGGTTCCCAGGGAAGGGAATTCTAGCACAAAAGGCAGCCAGCCTGCCATTTATTTCCTTGGCCCCAGGCATATGCTCAGGGCGCCACCGTAGGTGGCGAGTCCAAGCGCCTTTGGGGCTTGCGAAACCCCTTGGGGGGATTGCCGCGGCGAGGCTGGGAAAGCCCTGGGCAGCAATGCCGGAAAGCCATGCTTGCCGCCGGGCCAAAAACAAACAAAATTGTTAGCATAAATTATATGCTATTGTCAATAACTTTTTGCAATAAGGCAATATTTTGCGAGATTCCCGAATCCAAGAAAATCCCCAAGCCGCCCTCAAAACCCATCCAAGAATCCCTTTGGCAGCTGAAAAAAGCCACCGGGAAAAAAGCGCGGCCAATATGCGTAAGCAAAACATGCGCCAAAGAGCCCAAAGCGGCCCCGGGAAAAGAAAGGGCCCCTGCCCTCTTCCCTTTTTGGGTAACCCCAAACCCGCAAAAAATGTTTTGCGCAAGGGGCTTAAGCTTTATCGCCTTAAGGCATCCGTAAGGTTCGCTCCCTCCCAGGAACCAGGCGCCTAGGCATTCACAGAGCCTGATGCCAAAACAAACCGAAATTTTACAAAAAATACAAAATACCATCACAAAAAAACGGATAGCCATCCACTTTTTGGGATCGGTACTGTCCGCAAGGTTCACAGCCATAAGCCTGACCGCCCCAAGATTCGCCGCCTGGTT
>JAITKK010000044.1 GCA_031278475.1 Deltaproteobacteria bacterium | reverse complement strand
CAGATGGTCTCCGACCACTCCGGGAACTCGGTCTGCTGGGGAAGGGTTTCGCACTCGAGCACGACACCCGGGCTCTCCAGCTCGCCGGCGCGCTTCAGGGCCTCGCGGACAATCTGCTCATAGTGGCCGTACATCTCTTTGAGAGTCGACTCCTCGAGCTTCATGGTCGGGACCGTGAAGTTCAGCTCCGGGTAAAGAACGCCGCCGCCGATGGGGATCCCGTAGTTACGAGTCACTACGGGGTACGGGGCGGTGCCGAACATTAGGTCATCAGGATTGCTGATGGCCAGGCTTTTGTACTTCATGCAGACTACCTCCGAATAGTACAAATGGGTTGGGTTGACGATTCGCCCGGCCGTTCTTCGCGGCCGGGCGGCCTAGGACTCCCGGTCCTTGGAAAGCGTCTTCCCTTGGCCTTTGGAGGCCGCGGGAAGGCGTTAGCAGGTCCTTTCCAGGTGCCGGATTGCCGGGCAGGCGGACGCTCGTCCCAGTCCGGGACGGTATTCCTACCCGAGGGCGGCCTTGCCTGAGTGGCGGACCCGCCTGAGCGGCGGGCCTCTGGGTTGCCCCCTTTGGCTCGGGAGGGCATCGAAGGGTCCTTCCGGGCGTGCCCGAGCGGCCCTGGGGCGTGCGGGCGCCCCCGGGGCTTTCTCCGATGCGGCCTTCTAAGCCGTTCTCCCGCCTGAGTGGCGGGCCAGTGCGGCCTCGCAAGAGGCCGCAGGCGGCCGTCCAGCCGCCAAGATGCCGTGGCATGCCTAAGTGGCACGCTGTCCTAAGAACCCTTCCGCCTGAGTGGCGGCAGGGAAAGTCTGTTTATTGGGGCCTAGCCCCGGGGCTAGCCTTGCGCCTGGAAGGGCTCGAAGCCCTCCGCCTCGGCCACAAGGTCGGCCCAGATGCCGCTAAGGTCGTCGGTCCTGGGATCGATCGGCCTGATCGGGCACGACGGGTTCAGCCTGCGCAGCTCGCCCAGCACGTGGCCAAGCTCAGCCGCGGGGACCGTGTCCGCCTTGGTAACCAAGATGAGGTCAGCCCTGGTCGCCTGGGTGCCGACCAACATGGGGACTTCCTCATACGTTTCGCGCCATCTGCCGGCATCTACCACAAGAATGCTGAGAGGCTCGAAAATATTCAATGTTTGGTGGATTATATCTTTGATGCTTTGGTGGGCGAGGCTGGACGCCTCTACGATGAGCCAGGAGGGGTTGTAGCTGGTTTTAATCTCTTCTAGAAGTCCGACGAGCTCGCCAGTGAGCGTGCAACAGATGCAGTCGTTGGTCATCTCCACGGAGGCCGGTCTCGAGGGGGATGGGGAGGTCCCGCCCTTGGCGGGCATGGGACACGATGCCTCTTGGGGCATGTCGCCTATCTCGTTCTCCACAATGACCACCGCCCTTGGCCCAGCCTTCCTTCCAAGGTAGGCTGCCAAGCTTAGGAGTACAGTGCTTTTGCCTGATCCGAGCAAGCCGGTGATCAGTAAGGTGCGCATAATGGCTCCTATGGCGGGTGGTGCGTGGGATCGGAAGTGAGGCCGCCCCCTCGCACATAGTATTATATAGATGATTTCACTTGGAAATGCAAGGGTGTTGTATAGTCATCTATATAAATCGGCGGGGGGTGTCACGATGTGTAACATGCGGTAATCATTGGATATTTTCCGCAATTCATCCTTTTTTGGGTCATTTCCCGCCATTTTTGGCAAAAAAATATTTTGTCCTCGGCTCTCAAAATGATGGGAAGGAACGACGTGAACGAAAGAAGCAAAACAAAGCGAAAAAGTTGGCCTTTCAATAAACACGATTAATATCAAAGTGTTATTTCAATATATCGGAAAGTTACGAATAGTGCGAAAAAATTACGTTTTCGCTTTCGAAAATCATTCCGAAGGCCAGTTGAATAATACCATTTAAAAGTGCCCAAAAGCAAGACATTTTTTGCGATTGCCTCGCTTGTGCCCAAGGGCCCCTGGGACACCTGCAAAGCATTGCGGGCATTGCGTTTCGTGAAAAGGGCAGGTCCTTTGAAGCCTTGTCCCAAGGCGGTTGACCCTGTGTCCTGCAAAGACTTGGCCAAGGCCTGGGGCTCATAGGGCCTGCGTTGTGACACTTCCCAGCCGGGTGCGCGCCCGGTATCTGTCAAAAATTTTTCTTTGTCTTTCCCGGCGGTCTTCCAGTAAGCCGGATTGCATATATGCCCATCCATGGCAAAGGCCGCCGCCTCGGGGAGTGGCTGGTTGGGCTTGGATCGCCTTGGGGAGCCGCCAGTCCGGCGGCTTTTGGGGGCAAGGCCCATGGGATGGGCAACCTCTGGGAAAGTCCGCCATATAAGGAAATCAAATGGATGGCATCCCCCATATGTGGTGGCCTGCTCCCAGCCGCCCAAGCCTCAGGCCGCGTCCTTGGCCTTAAGGCCAAAGAAAACAATCAACAAGGCTTTTCGAAGGCCGTTACGTAATTTTACGAATTTTACCGAAATATCTGAAAAAATTCGTAAAATAGTTTGGGAATTTCCCGTTGGACCGGTGGCTCTGGAATTTCCCATGCTTTCGGCAGCCGTCTCTCGCACCTATATAATAATGTGTTGGTAGCACATTGCCGCGAGTCACAATATTTCCCAACACAGGGGCAGCATACGATCCCATGGGTTGAAGAAGTTAAGCCCAAAGGCCGCAAAATATGCTAAAATGCGTTCGTCCTCCGGCAATGCGCTAAAGCCTGCCGGTTAATCCAGCGAGTCCCGGGTCCCCGGGGCTTGGATCCCCAATGAACGACCGAAACCCAGACAGCAAGCAGCCCGTCTTGGAAAAGAGCGCGGGCAAGGGGCCGGTTTACGTCCAGCTGGCCACCCTTATCAAGGACAGGATTTGCAGCGGCGAGTTCTCGCCGGGAACCAAGATACCGGCAGAGTCCGCCATCAGCAAGACATACGGCGTTGCCATAATGACCGTGCGCCAGGCCATACAGGTGCTCGCGGCCAAGGGCATCCTGAGAAGGGTGCACGGGAGCGGCACCTTCGTCTGCTCGCCGGATTGGACCAAGGCCAGCTTCAACATCGACGGAATACTCGACAAGCTGGGCGACAGGGAAAACCTGGAGATAAGCATCATCAACGCCAAGATGATGGAGGCGACCGAAAAGGCAGCCGAGTCCCTTCGCATAGAGCCGGGCGAGATGATCCTCTCCATGGTGCGCCTGGTCTCCTACAAAGGCGACCCCTTCCTGCTCAACAAGGCCTACCTCAGGTACGACCCGAAATCCCTCATCGTTGAGTCGGAGCTGGAGGCATCCTCCCTGTTCTCGCTGTTCACGGGGGAGGGCAACAACTTCGTCAAGAAGTCGCTTTTGGAGCTTGAGCCATGCGTCCTGTCGGACTCAGAGGCCGACCTGCTCAAGACCACGACCTCCATCCCTGCCTTCAAGGTTCTCTACACTTTCTATGGTTTCAACGACGACCCGGTGGGGAGCGGCTGGTTCCTGGCCGCCAAGGACAGCCTGTCCTTCTCCACCAAGATAGGGGTCTGGGATTATTAACCGGCCCCGCGGCCCCCTTTAGGGGGCCGCGGGGAGAGGCCCCTCCCGTAAGGCCACGGGCCCCGGGGCGGGCCGCCAAAGTCACCAAGGGCGCTAGGCGGTGAACGGCTATGCTGAACCCACGGACAGGCAACCTAGGCCTGGTCAACCTCATCCAGTCCCTCATCTCCCTCCAGGTGAGCGACTCGCTTGACATAACCAAGAAGCTGAGCGACGGGGACATGCCCCCAAAGTGCATCCTGACCGCCTGCGAGGCGGCGATGGTCGAGATATCCGACCTCTACGACACGGGGGAGTACTTCATAGCGGCCCTCATAATGGCCGGGGAGATCATGAACCGGGTCATAAAGCTGGTATCCCCCCGCATGCCGGACGCATTGGAGCAGCGTTGCAAGGGCAGGGTGCTCATAGGGACCGTCCGCGGCGAGGTCCACTGCCTGGGGAAGAACATAGCCGGTGCCCTTTTGGCCGCCTACGGCTTCGAGGTGAAGGATCTGGGCGTGGACGTGGGCACCAGCCAGTTCGTCCAGGCCACCCGGGACTGGAAACCGGACGTGGTGGGGCTCTCGGTCCTTCTCACCTGCTGCTTCCACAGCATGGAGGATACCGTGAGGGCACTCCGCCAGGAGAGGGGCGACGGGCCAACGCCCCACATCCTTATAAGCGGGGCCCAGGTGAACAACGCCATAAGGGACTGCTTCCTGGCCGACTCCTACGCGCCCACCGTGTTCGACACCGTGAGGCTCTGCGAGCGGGTCTGCCGGGTGAGGGAGGCCGCGTAAGGGATTGTCCTAGATACCTTTGGTCATTCAAGAGGGGCCGCCTGGAAGGCGGCCCCTCTTGCTCCTCCTGGCCTGCCAAGAATTGTCAAAATCCTTGTGTCATATTGCCTTGGCCCCCAAGGCTTCCCAAGACGCCCTGGCAAGCCAGAAGGTTCCTGGAATAGAGAGGCATGACTGCAAGGCTAGCCCCGCATGCCTAGGAGGGATTGGCGGAGGGCCAGCCATGAAGGGGGCAGGAAAGGAAGGCTGAAAGGCAAGGATGGCGGATAATCCAAGGATATCTACTGTTCAGGATGGTTTGGCAGAGAGGTTGGAAGGCGGGGTAAGAGGCTGTTGGGAGGTAGTGTTGCGGGAGGCTTAAGGCGTAAGATCCCTTAAAGGGATGCTTGCCCAAGCGGGAAGGACATCCCCAAAAGAATTGGCTAGCCTGCGGTTCTTTGGGGGCCGCAGGCCATAGGCAGGGCATTATGAATCCCGGGAATCCCCGTGGGGGATTCCCGGGAAGCTAATCAAAGGCCTAGGCGAAGCTCTGCTTGACGGTCTTCGAGGGCTTGAAGGTCAGGGCGTTGTGGGCCTTAACCTTCACAGGCTCGCCAGTCTGTGGGTTGCGGCAGGTACGCTTCGCCCTCTTGACGAGGTGGAAGACGCCCAGCCCGGAAACGGCAAAACGCCTTTCCTTCTTGACGGTTTTGAGGATGGTGCTGACAAGGCCATCGATGATGGTCTTGGTTGCGGCCTGGCTCACACCGCTTTCCTCGGCGAGCTTTGCCACTAGTTCGGTCTTTTTCATGTGCTAGTTACCTCCATGGAGTCTTGGTTGAAGTGTCTTGCCCCTCTGTGGGACGTGTTGTTTAGGAAATTCAGGCCGCAACTGTTGGCGGCAGGGCTTTTCAAAGGATGCTTGTGCTTGGGGCCGCCTGTGGCGGCCGGCCGGGCCCTGCGGACATTTCCCATTGGTCCACAGGCGTACATTTTCTATTGGGCCATGGGCCTTGCCGGATCCATTTTGGCCACATTCCTGCCACATTCCTGCCACATCCCGGCCACATGCCGGCCACAGGGGAGCCGATGCTTGTGGGCATGCTGGCGCACGGATGGGGATTCGGGCAAGGGCCCTTGGGGGATTAATGGCTCTCTAAGGCCTGTCTTCGTCCAAGGCATTGGCCCTAGGCCTTTTTACGTCGTTTTTCCCGTACCTATCGTTATCTGAAAGGATCCCGTCCCTTCATTCGCCCCGACTCCCGGTCCCGTCCGGGTTTGGGGGTTATGGCCAGATAATGGCCGAATCCCATGGGCACTGGCCATGGATCCTACTCATGGATGTGGCTTAGCCCCTCTTCAGGAGGGCGTGCCGATGGGGAAGGCGCATGGCGCATGCCGCACGCTGGGCTCAGGCTTCCGGCGGGAACGTCGCAGGCTTCCCTGCGCACATAGTTCCCCTGCGTCCATATTCCTTGGAGCCTTCAAGCCGTGGCATACGCCTTGGATTTTGCCGATAGTGATAAGCGTCCCCGTTGGCCGCAAGCCATCCGCTTGTATCCACTAAGCAGGATGTTTCGCATTTTTTGGTGATATTATCCGTTTTTTTGCATCATGTCAATAATAATTGGCCCTTTGCGAAAAAAATTTTTCAAGCTTTCCTGGATATTCCCGAGGCGGTGCGGACCGGGGCCAATGGCCGCCCGGATTTGCGGAAAGTGGCTTGCGCAAGCCCCTATCTTGCACACTGGATAAATCAAAACAAAATTTATTGCAAGTCTTCCGTGGATCATCGCCGAAAAATATGTGATATTTTTTCACATGCGCACCCCGCCCTGAGGCTGTCAGGCGTTTTATAGGGGGCAGTATCCAGGGATCCGCCCAAGCGGGATCCGCCCTTTCGGGCCAGACTGTGAACCGCCTGGAAGCCGCCATTTGAGCCGCCTTGCCTAGCCAGTCCCATAACATCCCGCTCCAATCCATGCGCCTTATGCCCTTTCCGAGGGCCCGATGGGAAGGCAAGGAGGGCAAGGGCGGGGAGCTTCCAGCTCCCCGCCCTTGCCCCTGGGCCGTTTCCGGATTACCCATCCCTCATCCCTTATCCCCATCCCCATCCCAATGCCCCATATGCCATCCCCAATGGGCAAGGCCCCAGGATTTTGAGCCTGGTATGGCTAGGGGGCAAGGCGGCTTTTCCGCATTCCTTGGGTTTATAGTGCTTTTATGGAATTTCGGGAACCCGGTTTCCCGCCCTTGTGGCACAAGAGCCGGAGCCGCCCTGTGGCTCTTGAGGCATCCTATGGGGCATGCTGTGGGGTATCCCTCCGGCGAGGCTTTGCCTTATGCGGCCGCCTTCAAGGCCCCTTCCTGGCGATTCCCAGGGGATGCCCTAGCAAGGGATTTAGCAGCGACCCTACCCAACTGTGTAAAAGGCCCTTGCGACCCAAGCCCGGCGCAGCCTGGGTGCCCCGACGGCTCGGGCTCCTTTGGGAAGGTCAAATAATTTCTTTTCCAGGGGCCATGTGGCAAGCCCTTGGAACTCCGGTGAGAGCCTTGACCGGCCCCATCCTGCGCGGGCACGAAGCCTTGGGCCATCGGGGGGGGGTTGGTCTTTACGGCTCTTTTCATCTTGCCTCGTGACCTTGATGCCATACGGCAGGATGTGGGTGAGAGGAGACTCCCGAACGGCCGAAATGCGCATGGGCAAGCCGTATGGCCCCAAGGGCGCATCCCAGGGTAACAAAACGCCGCATAATATATCATTGGTTCTGATTTTGATGCTTTGCTTTTCGCTTGAGAGGCAAGGCTTATCTTCTTGGGTGAAGATCAAAGGGTAGGCATGATCCCGGGATCCCTAGTCTGGAAGCGGTTTTCCGGGGATTTTGTTACAAGACGCTGTTAGGTTATTATGACTTTTCATATATAGAAATAGCATTCTAACGCATATTATATATTATAAGCCGAGGACGCCTGCCAGGGCGCAGGCGCCTTCCGTCGCCGCATCCGGGTATCCGACACAGTGCTGGATTTCAGGGTGGATGCGATCCGGCAATCAAAAACCCCATTCCCACCTAACAGTTGCCAACTAGCCCAAAAAACCCAGGCAGCCATCCGCCAAAGGCCCGCCATCCGCCCATGCGGCACCGCCTGCCGCCATCCGCCCATGCGGCACCAACCTCCGCCATCAATCCGTTCCTTGAAAGCCTTCCCCATGGGCCCATGGGCAAGCCGGGCTCTTCCCCTTTGCGGCCAGGCTCCCTAAGCAAGGCCATCCACCCTTGCGCCTCCCTGGCTTTGAGCGGCCTTGGGTCTTCGGAGGGCTACCAGCACAGCCAAAACACTGTATTTTACCGGGAGGAAGGGCCGCCCGTCCGCAGGACCGGCGGCCCTTCCGGGCTAGGCTTTGGGAGCCTGTCAAAGAGAAATTGAGGCAAGTAAAGAGTTTTTTGTTATACAAGCAAGTAGGCCGCAAAGGCCTTCTTGACTAAAATCCTGGCGACTTTTAAAATGACGGCATAAACTTGGTTATGGTTGCGGAAAGGAGCCTATACATGAGCCAGAACAGATTCTTATTCACGTCGGAGTCCGTCACCGAGGGCCACCCGGACAAGGTGGCCGACCAGATATCGGATGCCATCCTGGATGCCGTCCTTGCCAACGACTCCTCGGGCAGGGTGGCCTGCGAGACCTTGGTCACCACCGGCATGGCGGTGGTGGCTGGCGAGCTTACCACCAACTCCTGGATCGACATGGCGGACGTCGTAAGGAAGACCATAAGGAGGATTGGGTACAACAGCTCGGACATGGGCTTTGACTGGCAGACCTGCGCCGTCATAAACACCTTGGGCAAGCAGTCCCCGGACATAGCCATGGGAGTGGACTCGAGCCTGGACAAGGAGCAGGGGGCAGGCGACCAGGGGCTGATGTTCGGCTACGCCAGCACGGAGACGGAGGTCTTCATGCCCCTGCCCATACACCTGGCCCACCTTCTGACCAAGAGGCTGGCGGCCGTCAGGCATAACGGCGTGCTCAACTTCCTGAGGCCGGACGGCAAGTCCCAGGTGACGGTGGAGTACGACGATGGCAAGCCCAAGAGGTTGGAGGCTGTGGTCATCGCCGCCCAGCACTCCCCGGATATCTCCGAGGACAAGCTCAAGGAGGCCGTGATAGAGGAGGTCATCAAGAAGACGATACCCGCCAAGCTCCTGGACGCCGACACCAAGATCCACATCAACACCACCGGCCGTTTCGTCATAGGCGGCCCCATGGGCGACTGCGGGCTCACCGGGAGGAAGATAATAGTCGACACCTACGGCGGCTGGGGCCGCCACGGCGGCGGCTGCTTCTCCGGGAAGGATCCCTCCAAGGTGGACAGATCAGCCTGCTACATGGCCCGCTACGCCGCCAAGAACGTGGTGGCGGCGGGTCTGGCCGATAAGTGCGAGGTGCAGCTGGCCTACTCCATAGGCGTTGCCGAGCCGGTATCGCTCATGATCCAGACCTTCGGCACGGGCAGGAAGAGCGACCAGGACATATCCGACGCCCTGCGCAGCGTGGTGTCCTTCAAGCCGGCCTCCATGATAGAGCACCTTGGCCTCAAGCGGCCCATCTACGAGGCGACCGCCAGCTGCGGCCACTTCGGCCGCACGGAGCCGACCTTCACCTGGGAGAAGACCACGACCCTGGCCCCGCGCCTGCGAGAGGCGGCAGGGCTCCAGGGCCCGCCCCCTTCGATAACGCCAGTTGTCCCATTGGAGGTCTGAGCGAGGCAGCCCAACCCTAGGAAGGCCAGGGGCCCTTTCCCCGAGCCGTTTACGCCGGGCTTTTCACACATAAAAGAGCCCCCCGGAACGCTTTGCGTTCCGGGGGGCTTTGCACTCCGGCCCATGGCTTTTCCGGCCAATGTTTGTTCCGGCCAATGACCTTAGGGCCCACTGGCTGCCTTGGGGATCCAATCCCCGCAGGGGCCCTGGGCTAAGGAAAGCGAAAAGAAAAGCCCCCGGGGATCTCATGGATGCCGGGGGCAGGGAACGACAGCGCAGGGCTACGCAATGAAGTGGCGGAGGGAGACGGATTCGAACCGCCGGAACTTGCGTTCAATGGTTTTCAAGACCACCGCCATAAGCCGCTCGGCCATCCCTCCAAAGTCAGTAAGCGCATGATTTCCCCAAGTGCCGCCCGGGGGCCATGGTCCGCCCTTGGGGGCATAGCCCCACTGCCATGCCATGCCAATTATATTGTCCAGGTCGCCCCTTTTTCAATACTCAATCTGAGCCCTGCCCCATGGGGCCAAGAGGCCCTGCCCCACAGGGCCCAGAGGGCCCCGGGCCAAGGCCCGGGGCCCGTTAAGGGGTGGCTCACCCCTGTGGGCGGGTCCGGGGGGCCGGGTTTTTTCTTGCTTTGAGGAGGCATAGCTGATATATAATTAGACGCCATTAGCCCTAGGCCCAAGGAAACAGGCCGACAGGACCCTGAGATTCCTTCCCTCCCGCGCGAGCCGAGACCCACTCGGCCAGGCGGCAAAGGGGGCCGGGGCCTTCGGTCTTTGTTTTGCGGATCGCGGAAAGGTGACCGAGCGGCTTAAGGTGCTCGCCTGCTAAGCGAGTGTAGGGTGTAAAGCCTTACCGAGGGTTCGAATCCCTCCCTTTCCGCCACAGCATTCCTCCCCATTCTTTCTCACTAGGCC
>JAITKK010000110.1 GCA_031278475.1 Deltaproteobacteria bacterium | reverse complement strand
TTTTAGGGTACTGCGGGATGCCTGAGAGGGACTGGCTTGGATATTGTTTGGTTTGTGTCTGAGGGCTAAAAAATACTTGGGCCACTCTGGCGGCGGGCAAATAGGCGGGGTCGTATCCGTTGGTATCGCCCTTTTTCCCGGCTGAGGTGCGTCTCGTCGCTCCTGAAAGAGAAAGTCCAGTGCATGTATCCGAGGGTCCACGGAATGCCGCTGCCTACCTCGGGCCTTCCGGCACTGCCGTGGAAGCATTTTGCGGATATCTTGAAGTAGGGTCTGGGAAGCTGTTGTTGAAATTACTGTTGAGATATTATATATATGGAGTATATATGGTATTACAAAATTTTGTTTTTATGCTTTGCAAACAGTACCTTTGCAAAATATTTCGCATAAATCACAAGAACAGCTTTAAGCGTCCGCCTTTACAAGGATTTAGAAACCACCAAACAAGGGCCTGTGTGCGGAGCATCCTTGTCAAATAAAGCGAGTAATATTTAGGAAGGCCTGGGTTCTCTTGGCTCATCATTTTCCAATTCTTGTTCCCACTTTTTTGGAAATCCATCGCTATGCTTATATGCGGTTATCTTCTTTGAAATGGCATTAATGACAAAGCCTAGGAGAACGGGATTGTCGTATTCGTCTGCGTAATTTTTATTTAAAATTTGCTCGAAGGCGGCATCGGCCAGCTTTTGGTCTGCTGGATGCGCAGGATTCACCTGTTTGACTAATTTGGTCTTTTTTCTAGCCTCCTTTTCTTTCAATAATGTGGTGGCCATAATCTTGGCCGCTTGACCTAAGGCTTCTAGCCCCTCTTTTCCGGTTAAAATTCTGGCGGCCAGCTTTCGGGCTTTTTCCCTCAGGGCATCGTACTTGGCCTGATTTGTTAAAATCTCGTGTGCTAGGCCCTCATTGGCGATCCTTTCATCGAATATATATTCGGAAGCCAATTTATCAATAGCCTCATTATCTGTTAATTCTTCATATTCGTTCTTATTATTGGGGCTTGCATCGTTGTGGCTGACTTTCACCTCAATAACCCAAATATGCTTTCCAGCTCGTACAACAAAGTCTGTTCTTCCCAAATTTTCATGTTTTTCCGCTTTAAAATTCACACTGAAGGCATAAAAAACCAAAAATATTTGTGAGCATAAAAAATCCTCGTCACTCCCATAATATTCAATGTTCCTTCTCTCTTTATTATATTCATAGGGTATCGCCGCAAAGATCTTGTTGAGTTCGTTTATTAGCAATGTGGGATTTCGGTACAAAAAAGCTTTTTCAATATTTTCCTGTGACGTTTTTGCTTCGGGCTTGGAATTAAAATAGTTCGCCAAAATCCGTCGTGCCAAAGACTCCCTGACTTCGACGTTGGGATAATCCAGTAAGTAAACAATATCTGAGTCGTAGGGACGCAAACTGAGATAGCCTAACTGGAAGAGATAAACAGCCAAATTATCAAATGCACTTTCATGTGAAGAATGAATATTGTCCTCTGGTATAAAATAGTTTCTGAACTGTTCGATATTTACGTACTTTTTTTTCAAAAACGTTATTAAATGAGTCGGTGAATAATCAGTAAACCAGAAATTCCTAAATTCTTTTTTTTGGAAAAAACAAAGTATGGAATAAGGATTATAGACAAAAGTTTTCCCGTCAAAGCAAAAACCGTCGTAGTATTTCTTCATCTTGCTTAAAAGTTTATTTTCAGACATCTTTAGACTTGCGGCGACTGCGCTAATCTGATGGGGGTAATAACGCAATATTTCCTCGTGGGTGAATCCTGTCAAAGCTCCGTATTTTCGGTCAATGCTGATGTCCATGGCATTGTTAAAGCCCCCAAACAAGTCTCCCAAAACAATTTTTGTGATGACTGTCACAAAGACTAATGAGATATATTCGTCATTGGATTTCAGCTGTCTGTATAAAAGTTGCAACGATTCGCTTACCTTTTTCATCTCGTCCGTATTTTCCAATAGATTGGTTACCGGGGTATCATATTCGTCAATGAGAATCGCCACTCTTCTATCATATTTTTTATGGCACTCCTTAATCAAGGAAGAAAAAACTACCTCCGGATCAAGGCTATTTGAAACCTCAACGCCATGGGATTTAGCAATTGTTGAGAGCATACCCCTCAAAGCGGATTCGAATCTCTTTAATCCCCTAACAGACCCTATCTCGCTCATATCCAAATAGATAAACGGGCGAGGGGAGAAAAATGGCTCCTCTAGCCTGTTTTCAATTTCTAGTCCGCGAAAAAGCTCCTTTTTCCCCGAAAATATCGCCTCAAAGGTGCTCACAGTCAAAGATTTTCCAAAACCCCTCGGACGGTTAAGTAACCAAGCCTTCTTGCCTCTTCCTAGCATTTGGGCCAAGTATCCGGTCTTGTCCACATAAATATTATTACCTTTAATCATTTTCTCAAAATTCCGCTTGGTAGCGGATGGCAGCGTTTTGTCTTCCATCGTTCATTTACCCCTGACTATGAATTTTAGGCACTTAAATGCCATAAGTCAAGGTTTTGCAACTGTGCCAATGGCCATGGTCAAGCACAGAAACGTACTAATCTGTGTTTAAATCAATTTTCATAAGTTATACGTAATATTCTATGTATATATAATGTAGTGTTCATATTTATCGACAGCTAAAAAGGGCTTAAGATCAGATACCTTTGTACCCTCCCATGCGCACTACGGGAGAGGCGCAAAAAGTAGTGCTAAAGTAGTGTTCGGTTAATAATACCTGACACCTGAATTTACAGCAACCATAAATCAAAGTTTGCATGCTTCTATTGCATTTCTCGGCAAAGCCTCCCTGATAAGACCATAACAGCTTTGCGAGGCACGTTATGGACTGTGCCGGCCAACACACCAACGCACTGTTTCGCCAACCTCACCTTAACGTCGCCCGGAAGAGGGCCCATGTCGAGCTTGGGAGCTTGGGCCGCGGAATTCCGGAACTGAGTCCTGCCCAAATTCCCCATGGACAAGATAGCCTAGCAGTTTTGGTGGGCAACGGATCCCCAGAAAGTAGTTCCGTTCAACTACGAGAGCCTGATCCGGCAGCGGATGTCCCACAGCACAGGCAACGATACTTGCTTTTAATACACTACGGATCTTCCCTGGATCGAGCCGTTGAACCTGGGGAGCCTCCCATTGAAAGACTGGAGCCTGTGGTCCAAGACCCTGTATGATTTCGCCTACAAAACCACCAAAAGCGGCATCGCGATCATGGAATGCGCAACCGAGAGCCTCGCCAAGACGGCCGACGCGAAGCTCCGCTCGCAGCGGCTTGACAGCGCGCACGTCCGCTCGAACATGGCCAAGCACTGAATGGTCGGCCTCTTCCGCAAGACCATCGAGGGGTTCCTCAAGAGACTGAAGAGAACCCGAAAAGAGGGATGGAACTCGCTGCGCGAGTCCCTCCGCGACAGGTGCTTTTCCAAGGAAGAAGGCGATACGGATTCCGGTCACTGCTTTATCGGGAAAACCAAGGCCTGCGACAGGGGCAAACCCCTGGCGGCAATGGGCGGGACATCAACGAGCCGCTCACGGTGTTTGAGGGCAACAAGGCGGTTAGGAATATGCGCCTTAAGCCGAAGACTTCTCCTGGCTTTCGGCCTGCAGCATGGAATCCCTCAGGGCCTTGATTTCCCCTGGGGCCTCTTTCAGGGGTAGCATGCGCACCTCGCCCGTCCTTCTGACCCTCAGCTCGCAGTTTCCGCCCGCGACGCTCTTTAGCGATACCGTTACCCTGATTGGAAGCCCCAGGAGATCCGCGTCCTTGAACTTCATGCCAGGCCTTTCGTCGCGGTCGTCCAAGAGCACCTCGACGCCCAAGGCCGTGAGCCCTTCCACCAGGGTGGCGGTCGCTTCCATCACGGATTCGTCGTTGGTCTGGAGCGGGAGCAGGGACACCTCGAAGGGGGCGAGCCGCATGGGCCAGATGATGCCGTCCTTGTCGTTGCCCTGCTCGATGGAGGCGGCTATGGTGCGGCCCAGGCCTATGCCGTAGCAGCCCATGATGATGAAGGCCTCGGAGCCGTCCTTCCGCTGCACCTTGGCGCCCATGGCCTCCGAATACTTGGTGCCCAGCTTGAAGACATGCCCCACCTCTATGCCTTTCTTCACCGAAAGGGGGTTCCCGCAGTGCGGGCAGGGGTCGCCCGCCTCGGCCAGGGCAAGCGGCAGGAACTCGGATACCTCGAAGTCGCGGCCGAGCTTGGCCCCCCTGTAGTGGTAGTCCTTCTCCCCGGTCCCCACGATCCCCGAGCCCATCAGCCTCACCCCGTGGTCGGCCACTACCCTCACCTTGGAGCCCACCGGGGTGACGAAACCCATGGGGACCCCCATTATGCCCTCGGCCTCCTCCGGGCCCGCGAGCCTGACCGCGCCCGCCGCGAGGGAGTTTTCGAGCTGGACCGGGTTTATCTCCCTGTGGCCGGGGATGAGGACCAGCACCGGGCCCTTGCTCTCGGTTATGAAGAGCATGGACTTTATGATGGCCCGCTCCTTTACCCCCATGAACTTGGCAAGCTCGGGCACGTGGCGCATGCCCGGGGTGTGCACCCTTTCAAGCGGGGAGTCCGGGAAGCTCTCTATTTCGTAGGACTCAAGGGCGCTCTTCTCCTGGTTCGCCGCGTACGAGCAGGAGTCGCAGAACATGAGCGTGTTCTCGCCGGAGTCGGCCAGCACCATGAACTCGTGGGAATAACTGCCGCCTATGGCCCCGCTGTCGGCCTCGACTATGGCGTACCTCAGCCCGCATTGGTCGAAGATCTCCTTGTAGGCCTGGTACATGTCAAGGTACGACCCGTTCGCCCCCTCCTCGTCCAGGTCGAAGCTGTAGGCGTCCTTCATTATGAACTCCCGCCCCCGCATGACCCCGAAGCGGGGCCTTATCTCGTCGCGGAATTTCGTCTGGATCTGGTAGAGGTTGATTGGAAGATCCCGGTAGCTGTGGATCTCCTTGCGGATGATGTCGGTTATGACCTCCTCGTGGGTGGGGCCTATGACGAAGTCCCTTTGGTGCCTGTCCTTGAGCCGCAAAAGCTCGGGGCCGTACTTTTTGTCCCTCCCGGACTCCTGCCATAGCTCCAGGGGCTGGACCGCCGGGAGCAGGAGCTCCCTTGCGCCTTTCCGGTTAAGGGCCCCCCTTATGACCCTCTCGAGCTTCCTGATGGACCTAAGCATGAGGGGCAGGTAGCTGTAGATGCCCCCGGCGAGCTTGCGGATCAGC
Source organism: Deltaproteobacteria bacterium (assembly GCA_031278475.1). GTDB lineage: Bacteria > Desulfobacterota > Desulfarculia > Adiutricales > Adiutricaceae > JAISMF01. The sequence continues at coordinate 7,944 of JAITKK010000110.1, read as the reverse complement.
CCGGCCCGGATCATGAGCCTGTGGCTCACCAGCTCGGCGTCGGCCGGGACCTCCCTTTTGGAGGGTGCGAAGTAGCCGGAAAGGGGCACGAACACGGACTCGCCGGAAAAGTCGGTGAGCTTTTGGGCATCTTTGAGCCTGTCAAGCTGTGTTTGGATGTTGTCTTTGGCCATTTGTCTCCATCGTGCAAGGCATGGGTGTTGGTTTGGGGCAAAGCCGCAGGCCCCGCCCTGTTGGCTATGGGTGCGCAAGCCCCCCTAAAGGGATTCGAGCATCCCGGCGAGGCGCCCCATGGCCTCCTCGACGTTCTTCCTGGGCGTCGCCACGTTGATGCGCCTGAATTCCTTCCCGGCCTCCCCGAATGTCAGCCCGTCGCTCAGCCACAGCCTGGCCTTCTGGCTTAGTAGCTTGCTAAGCGTCTTGTGGGGGAGCTTCAGGCCCGAGAAGTCCGCCCACATGAGGTAGGTGCCCTGGGTCTCGGCGAGGCTCAAGGGCGCGAGCCTCTCCCTGAAGAACGACTCCACGTAGGCGATGTTGCCCTCAAGGTATCCCTTGAGGGCGTCGAACCAGGGCTCCCCGTGCCTGTAGGCGGCCTCGCAGGCCACAAGCCCCATGACCTGAAGCTGGCTAACCCCGGTGCGGCTTACCTCGTCCCGGAACCTCTGCCTGAGGGACGGGTCGGGTATGAAGACGTTGGAGGTGTTGAGTCCCGCGAGGTTGAAGGTCTTGGAGGGCGCCGTGAGCAGGACCGCGTTCCTCTCGAAGGCATGCCCGACCGAGGGGAAGAGCCGGTGGTTCCTTTCGCCCCAGACGAAGTCGCAGTGGATCTCGTCCGCGGCCACCACGCAGCCGTGCTTGAGGCAGATGGCCCCCATGGCGGAGAGCTCCTCTTCGGTCCATACCCTCGCGACCGGGTTGTGGGGGCTGCACAGGAGGAAGAGCCCCACCTTGCCGTCGACTATCTTGCGCTCGAAGTCGGCAAGGTCGACGGAGTAGGCCCCGTCCTTATAGATCAATGTGTTGTCAAGTATCTTGCGGCCGTTCTCGGTGACGGAGGAGTGGAAGGGATGGTAGACAGGGCTCTGGATGAGAACGTTGTCGCCCTCCCTTGTGTAGGCCCTGACGCACATGTTGAGGGCGAAGACCACGCCCGGGGTCTTCAGCATCCAGTCCGGCCTTAGCTGGTAGCCGAACCTGCGCTGGAACCAATCGCCTATGGGGTCGAAGTAGGAGGGGCCAACCTCGGTGTAGCCGAAGATCCCGTACCTTGCGGATTTCTCCAGGGCCTCTATTATTTCCCCCGCCGTCCTGAAGTCCATGTCGGCGACCCACATGGGCAGAACGTCATCGGGGAAGCCCCTCTCCTTGGCCCAGTCGTACTTTATGCAGTTTGTGCCCTTGCGGGGTATAAGCTCGTCGAAATCGAACTTTGCCTTGCTTAATCCGCCCAAGATATCCATGCTTTTTTGTTTCCCCTGTCCCCTTGTTCCGGTATTCCGTTATCCCAATATTTCGTTATTCCGTCATTCCGTTGTTTCAAAAGTTCCAATATCCCATCATTTCATCACGCGCGAGTCCCTTTGCCGCTTGTGCGGTTGGAGGCAGGCCCTGGCCCTAGGCCAGGGCCTGCCTGAGGTCGGCGATGAGGTCGTCCAGGTGCTCGATTCCGACGGAGAGCCTCAGGAGCCGCTCGTTGATGCCCAAGGCCAGCCGGGCCTCCTCCGGCACCTCGGCATGGGTCTGGAGCAATGGGTAGGTTATGAGGGTCTCGGCCCCGCCCAGGCTCTCGGCGTAGAGGATCATGGAGACCCTTTCAAGGGCCGCTTTGGCGGTCTCCTCCGAGTCCACCTCGAAGGAGATCATGGCCCCGTAACCGTCGGCCTGCCTTGTAGCCACGTCGTGCCCGGGATGCCCCTTAAGCCCCGGGTAGCGGACCTTCCTCACCTTGGGGTGGCTGGTCAGGAAGGCCGCGAGGGCCCTCGCGTTCTCTTCGGAGCGTCGGATCCTCAGGTGCAGGGTCTTAAGGCCCCTGATTACCATGAAGCTGTCGAAGGGAGAGAGCCCGGTTCCCACGGTCTTGGTTATGAAGCGCAGCTTCTCGGCCTTTTCGTGGTCGTTGGTGACGATGAAGCCCGAAAGGGTGTCGTTGTGCCCGCCCAGGTACTTGGTGCCGCTGTGGATCACGAGATCCGCCCCCAGGGAGAGCGGCCTCTGGAGGACAGGGGTCAGGAAGGTGTTGTCCACCACCAGGCAGACATCGGGGCCTATTGTTTCCCGAACCGCCCTGAGGTCCGTTATGTTCATCATGGGGTTGGAGGGGGTCTCGACGAAGACGGCCTTGGTCTTTGGGGTCAGGCTTTTCCTCAAAAGGGCCTGGTCGTTTGTGTCCATGTAGCCCACCTTGAGCCCGAAGCGCTCGCCCAGGAGGGAGAAGAGCCTCACCGAGCCCCCGTAAAGGTCGGAGGTGGCTATTATGTGGTCGCCCGGGTCGAATAGCCCCATGGCGGCGTCCAGGGCGGCCATGCCCGAGGAGAAGGCCATGGCCTCGTTGCCGCCCTCGAGGGCGGCAACGAGGCGCTCCAGTGGCTCCCTGGTGGGGTTCTGGACCCTGGCGTAGTCGTAGCCCGTGGAGGCGCCCACCCCCGGGTGGGCGTAGGTCGCCGACTGGTAGATGGGCACGGCCACCGCCCCAGTCGTGTTGTTGGGGTCCTTGGCACCGTGGACGCAGATGGATTCGATCCTCATGGCTGGCCTGGCAGACGCTCTCGGTCTCTCTTGGGATGCGCCCGGAAGGGCTTGTGGAAGCTGTGCTTCCAAGGGCCCAAGGCGTTCGGGCAAATAGTCATTCTAGCGAAAAACCCGGCCTTTGGGAACTGTTTTCGGACCGCTTCGGGCCCAAGGGCCCCCAAGGGCTTACTCTGGGAGGCTTCTGTCCGAGGCGAATAGGATGCTTCGATTGAGGCATAATTTCTTACCATTAGGGATTTCCGGTGTTTGCGGGCTTTACCTTGCCAATAATGTGTGGGATCCTTTTATGCCGGATTATTCCCATGGATTTATGGGCTTTAGCCGGGATTGGCTGAAATGCCGCCTTTTTGGGGGGTGGCTTTCCTCTCCATAGCGCATATTTTATAAAATTCATGGTAATTGCGTATTGTTAGGTGAAATTCAAAGGAATTTTATTCTTATAAACAAGTTACGGGGTAAATTTGTAGTGTTTTTTGCAATGGCAAAAAAAAAGCTTGACTTCCCCAGGACAAGAGGCGATAATGGATCAATATCCTTTCTTGTTGGATACCAGGGCCGTTCAACCCCTCCCCGCCAAATTTTTTTGCCGATCAGTCACCTGAAGGCCAGGAACATGAGATTATGTTCCTGGCCTTCTTTTTTTCCCAAGCCATGCGCAAACACGGCCCCCCCTCTCGCAGGGATCCCCCAAGAGGGGCAGGGGACGGGCAGCTTTTAGCCCGATATAGGCGTCTTGCAAAAACGCCGCAATCATCAAAATCATCCAAAGAAGAGGTGTCAAATGTCGAAAATCGCAGCAAGCCTAACCGATCTCATAGGGAAAACCCCGCTTCTGGAACTGAGCCGCTACGCAGCCGACCGGGGTGTTGTCGGCAGGCTGGTCGCCAAGCTGGAGTACTTCAACCCCCTGGGGAGCGTGAAGGACCGCATCGCGCTCTCCATGATCGAGGCCGCCGAGAAGAAGGGCCTCCTGAAGAAGACCACGACCATCATAGAGCCCACCAGCGGCAACACGGGCATAGGGCTCGCCTTCGTGGCGGCGGCCAAGGGATACAAGATAATACTGGTCATGCCCGAGACCATGAGCCTCGAGCGTCGCAAGCTGCTCTACGCCCTGGGCGCGGAGCTCAAGCTCACCCCCGGCCCCGAGGGCATGAAGGGGGCCATCAAGAAGGCCGAGGAGCTCAACAAGGAGATCCCGGACTCTTTCGTTCCCCAGCAGTTCATCAACCCCGCCAACCCCGAGATCCACAGAACGACCACCGCGAAGGAGATACTTGACGACACCGACGGCAAGGTGGCGGCTTTGGTGGGCGGCGTGGGCACCGGCGGCACCATCACCGGCGCGGGCGAGGTGCTGAAGAAGAAGAACCCCAAGGTGAAGGTCATAGCCGTGGAGCCCTTCGACTCCCCTGTCCTCTCCGGCGGCAAGGCCGGTCCCCACCAGATCCAGGGCATAGGGGCGGGCTTCGTGCCCCAGGTCTACAACAAGGACATCGTGGACGAGATAATCCAGGTCAAGACCCCGGACGCCATCCAGGCCGCCAGGGACGTGGGCCACAAGGAGGGCCTCCTGGTGGGCATCTCCTCGGGGGCGGCCCTCTTCGCCGCGACCGAGGTCGCCAAGCGCCCGGAGTTCAAGGACCAGATCGTGGTGGTGGTCCTCCCGGACACCGGCGAGCGCTACCTCTCCACCCAGCTCTTCGCGACCGAGCAGTAGGACACAGGCCCGGCACGCTCTTCGGCAGCCCGTCTTGCATTACCCAACCCCGCAAAAACCCCGGGCCTTGGCCACGGGGTCTTGCGGGGTTATTATGCCTAGGCCCTTGCCCACCAGGATCCTCCCCATCATGATGTTCCCCATGGCTTCTTGGCCATGGCTTCATTCTTGGCGAGCTTCGTGCGCGGTTTTGTGGCTTGGGGCAGGGGAGGGGACAAGAAGGGCCCCCCGCGAAATGCGGGGGGCCCTCACGCCTAATAACGGCTGATTTTGGAAGATTTTGCCCAATCCCATGGGGCCACAATGGCTCCATGGGTGTCAAGGCTTTTGGGTTCCCAGGCCCTTGGGTTCTCAGGCCTCCCCTCCCTCCTGGGTCGCGGCTGGTTCTTGCGAGGGTTCCTGGGCGGTGTCTTCGGTGGTTTCTTGGGCGGGTTCCTGGGCGGGTTCCTGGGCCCCCTCTTCCCTTGGCCTTTCCTTCCCAAGGGCCGCGGCAAGCATCGCAAGGTTCCCGCTCAGCTCGGGGGAGGGGTTTAGCCGCGAGTATTCCAGGGCGGACTTGAGGTGGTGCTCCGCCTCCTGGAACATGCCCATGTCGTAGTAGAGCTTCCCAAGGCGTTGGCGGTAGAGGCTGTTTGAGGGATCCAGCTCCACGCTCCTGCGAAGGAGCGAGAGCGCCATCTGCTTGTCCTTGTCCCCCTCGAGGTAGAGCACGCCCAAGGAGGACAGGCTCTGGGCGTCGTCGGGGTTGTATTTCACGGCCTGCTTGAAGGAATCCATCGCGCCTTTGGCGTCCCCCGACAGAAGCCTCGCCTGGCCCAGCAGGCTGTGGACCGGGCCGCGGCGGCCCTTGAGGCCCGCGGCCTTGCCCAAGGCTTGGAGGGCCTTGGGCACGTGGCCCAGCTCCAGGGAGATCTTCCCCAGCTGGTAAAGGACCTCGAAGTTGGAGGGATCCAAGGAGGCGGCCTTTTCCAGGGACTTCTCGGCCTCCTCGTGCTTGCCGCTCAGGATGTAGGAGCAGCCCTTGTTGAAGTTGGCCATGAGGTTGTCCGGGTCTAGGCGGAGGATCTCGTCGAAGGCCCCTATGGCGGCCTTCTGGTCCCCTATGCGGCCGTAGCAGACGCCCAGGCTGTTGAGGAGGTTGATGTGGGCCGGATCCAGTATCAGGCCCTTGCGGTATTCCTCCACGGCCTCGTCCATGTCGCCCTCGTCGAAGAGGCGGTCGCCGGATATGTTAAGCGTCTGCGGCCCGAAGGCGACGGCCACCTCGTGCCCGGTCATGGCGGCCTCCAGCAGGGCCTTTTTGGCGGCCTGGGGGACGGACTCGGGGGTTAGCACGGCGGATGGCCATGACACCAGCCCAAGGGACACCTTGCCGGGGCCCTCCCCGCCCTTTAGGAAGGCCAAAAGCCTCTCCTGGAGGTCCCGGGGCGGCTCGGCCCAGGCGAGCGCCAGGGCACCGGGCTCCCAGGGGACGGACACATCCGGCTTGGGTTCCACCCGTTCGGCCAGGGCAATGGCGAAGTGGTCGAGTGGCTTTTCGGCCTCCAGGTCGCCCACCATCGCGCTTAGCCTCTCGTAGTCGTCGGGCCTTGCCAACGCGAAGAGAAAGTTCCTCTCGGGCACGGCGTTCTGGGCTATGAAGGCCAAAGCCTTGTCCCGGCCCGCCCAGCGGCCCTGGCCCCCGTTCCGGCCCTGGGGGTTCAGCCCCTCCTGGAGCCTCAGGAACTCCAGGCGGTCGCCCTGGGCTATCCTTCTGCCCGGGGCGGAGTTCAGGAGGTGGGCTATGGAGTAGGTGGGTGCGGTCTCGAAGACGCTGGCCTCGCCCTTGGGGGCCCCGTCCTCGCCCTTCACCAGGAACACCTGCCCGGCCAAGGCCCCCATGGATCTGCCGAGGTTAAGTATGGCCCTGTCCTGGGGCAGCACCTGGGTCACCCTGCCGTGGCAGTTCAGCAGATCGCCGAAGGCTATCACCTGGGAGGGGTTCTGGGAGGAGGCGAAGAAGAGGGCGGACGCCGCCTTCTGGAGGAGGGCGTCCGATGGGTCGGAGCCAAGGCCATCGAAGGCCAGGTCCCCGGGATAGCTCGCGAAGCCTATCTGCGGGGGGCTGGAGTGGAACCTGAACTGGGCCTCCCTGCGGGCGTAGTCCAAGGCCTGCCTGGCATCCTCCCGGCTCCCCCTGAAAAGCATGGCGAAGCGCCTCTCGGCATGGCGGGCGAGGAGGAGAAGCCCCGGGACGGACTTGAGTTTCCCCAAAAGGACCCGCTGGGGCAGGCCCCATTCGTAGCGGAACTCTATGAGGGCGAGGTTTATGGCGCCCCCGCCCTCCTCCAGCCTCAAAGGCCTCGGGTGGGTGTCGAGCGGCCTCAGGAGCTTCCTTAGCCTTGAAAGAAGGTAATCCTTGTTGAAAAGGCCGCTCTCCCTGTCAAGGGTCAGGCACTTCCTGAGCCAGAGCTTGTCCAGAAGCGACGCGACCACCCCGTCGAGGAGCCTCACGGCCCCCTTGCATGGTTCCTCGGCCCCCTCCCTGAGGGTTGCCGAGAGCCTCCCCAGGGCCCTGCCCCGGAAGGAAAGGCTAATGTCCGCCACCAGGTCCCCCGCCGGCTCCGGGTCCAGGGAGAACTCGAGCGAGGGGTACAGTGCCCCGAGCTCTTTCAGGAAGGCTGTCCTGCGACGGGCGAGGTCCTTTTGGGTGAGACTTGACCAAGATTTCATGTTGACCTGATCCCCATTGCGTTCCGGGCCCCGCCCCGGGGCCTTGCCCCGGGGGCGGGGCCCCGGCCCCCTCCTCAGACGCAGCCGTCGGGCTTGGGAAGGCCCGCCATCCTGCAGGCGCCCTTGCCAGGGCCGGAGGGGACGAGCTCGTAGATGTATTTAAGCTTGAAGCCGGTCACCTGGGACATGTCCCTCACCCTGGGCGGGCGGCCGTTGGCCGCCTGGTAGTCCCTGAGGGTGGAGATGACCTCGTAGTGGTCTTCCGTCAGCTCGTCGATGTCCTCGAGGCCCTGGACGTACTCCACCCATTCCTCTGAGTATTGGGACGGATCCAGGAGGAACCCCTCCGAATCCACCTCGAAGACCTTGCCCTTGTATTCCACCGAGCCCATGGGTGCCTCTGGATCGTAAGGCGGCGTTATGCACGGGCGCGCCTTTCAGGCGCCCCCATGCGGGTTTTCTGGGAAACCGTTTTTCGGGAGCATTTTACCTGAAAACGCGCCGTGTTTTCAAGGGAGGGGGGTTGATGGCCTGGGAAAGGGAAGGGCGCAAGCGAACCCTGGGAACACGCCTTGACCCGTGCCAATGGCCAGAACGCGGGAATTTACGGGCGCACGGGCGCGGGGGTTTCCCATACCAATGCCTTTTACGCCACCTAAGGGTATCGCCGGAGCCAAGAATGCCAAGGATGCCAATAATGGCAAGGATGCCGAGGATGTATTGATGCGTGGGTGTTTTTGGCCCGATAGGGCAAAGAGACTATC
>JAITKK010000094.1 GCA_031278475.1 Deltaproteobacteria bacterium | reverse complement strand
GAGCCCGGGGTGGGCTGCGCCGGGAGGGGCATCATCACCTCCATCGGCCTTCTGGAGAGGCTGGGGGCCTACACCGAGGACCTCGACTACGTGTTCTACGACGTCCTGGGCGACGTCGTCTGCGGCGGGTTCGCCATGCCCATCAGGGAGGGCAAGGCCCAGGAGATCTACATAGTCTGCTCGGGCGAGATGATGGCGCTCTACGCCGCCAACAACATCTCCAAGGGCATCAGGAAGTACGCAAACACCGGCGGCGTGCGCCTGGGCGGGCTCATCTGCAACAGCCGCAACGTGGACGGCGAGGCGGAGCTCGTGGAGTCGGTCGCGAAGGAGCTGGGCACCCAGATGATCTACTTCGTGCCCAGGGACAACATGGTCCAGAGGGCCGAGATCCACAAGCAGACGGTCATCCAGTTCGACCCGGAGTCCAGCCAGGCCGGGGAGTACCGCCACCTGGCGGAGAAAATAGACGGAAACGACATGTTCGTTATCCCAAAGCCCATGAGCCAGGAGAGGCTCGAGAACCTGCTCATGGAGCACGGCATCCTGTAGGTCCCGGGAGAGACGTATGAGACTGATAAAGGCGATAATCAGGCCCGAGAAGACCACGCCCGTCATAACCGAGCTCATGGGAGCGGGGTACCCCTCGCTCACCAAGGTGGACGTCTTCGGTAGGGGCAAGCAGAAAGGCATAGTCCTGAACGACGTCCACTACGACGAGCTGCCCAAGCAGATGCTTCTCATAGTGGCGGACGACCCGGACGTGGACGACATCGTGGGCATAATCATGCGCACGGCCAGGACCGGCGAGGGCCACTTCGGGGACGGCAGGGTGTTCGTGCTGCCTGTGGAGAAGGCCTGGACCATAAGCAGCGGGAAGGAGGGCCTCTGATGAAGGAGCTCATGGCGGTGGTCCGCTCCAACAAGGTGGGGCAGACCAAGAACGCCCTGGCCGCGGCGGGCTTTCCGGGATTCACCTGCGTGCCGTGCCTTGGGCGAGGCAAGAAGCTCATGGACCCAGGGGTATTGAAGCTCATCATGGAGTCCGGCGAGCTCCCGCTCACGGCGGCCGGGGAGTCCATGACCGAGGCCTCTAGGCTCATCCCCAAGCGCCTCTTCACCATAGTGGTGGAAGACGAGCGGGTGGGGGACTGCGTGGACGTCTTGATAGCCGTCAATTCCTCGGGCCACCCGGGGGACGGCAGGATATTCGTGCTGCCCGTGGGGGACGCCTACAGCGTCCGCCTCGGCGAGAAAGGCGGGGTGTGAGGTGGACGCGAAGACAGAGATACTCTCAAGGTACAAGGCCAAGGTATTCAAGAGCCGCAAGGACCACATAATCCAGCTGGACGGCTCGAGCGAGCAGGCCATAGCCGCTAACACCCGGGCCATCCCCGGGATCATGACGAACCGCGGCTGCTGCTACGCGGGCTGCAAGGGCGTAGTCCTTGGCCCACTCAAGGACACCCTGGTGCTGACCCACGGGCCCATAGGCTGCGGCTTCTACAGCTGGGGCACCAGGCGCAACAAGGCCAAGGCCAACGACAGCGGCGAGAACTTCGTCCAGTACTGCTTCTCGACCGACATGCAGGAGCCCGACATCGTCTTCGGGGGCGACAAGAAGCTGAGGGAGGCCCTGACCGAGGCCAACGCCATCTTCCACCCGAAGAGGATAATGATCTGCTCCACCTGCCCGGTGGGCCTGATAGGGGACGACATCCACGCGGTGGCGGCCTGGGCCGAAAAGGAGTTCAACCTCACCTGCGTGGCCTTCTCCTGCGAGGGCTACAAGGGCGTGAGCCAGAGCGCTGGCCACCACATAGCCAACAACGGGCTCATGAAGCGCATCATCGGCACAGACGACACCCAGAGGCCGGGCGACTTCCGCATCAACCTCCTGGGCGAGTACAACATAGGGGGCGACGGCTGGGAGACAGAGCGCATCCTGAGAAGGGTGGGCTACAACGTCATAGCGGTCTTCACGGGCGACGGGGCGTTGGCGGACGTCGCGAACTCCCACACGGCAGAGCTGAACCTGGTCCAGTGCCACAGGTCCATAAACTATGTGGCCGAGATGATGAGGGAGGCCTTCGGCACCAACTGGCTAAAGGTCAACTTCATAGGCATCAAGGCCACCTGCCAGACGCTCAGGGACATCGCCGAGTTCTTCGGCGATCCGGCCTTGAAGGAGCGCACCGAGCGGGTCATCGAGGAGGAGACCCAGGCGATAGAGGCCGACATAGCCCACTACCGGGAGAGGCTCCAGGGAAGGACGGCCGCCATATTCGTGGGCGGGAGCCGCTCCCACCACTACCAGGCCCTGCTGAGGGACCTTGGGGTCGAGACCGTGCTCGCGGGCTACGAGTTCGCCCACCGGGACGACTACGAGGGAAGGCGGGTAATCCCCACCATCAAAGAGGATGCCGACAGCAAGAACATAGAGAACCTCACCATGGACAAGGACTCCCGCTACAGGGTCTTCCTAAGCCCTGAACGGATGGAGGAACTCAAGGGGAGGATCCCGCTCGAGGACTACGAGGGGCTCATGAGCGGCATGCCGGACGGGACCTTCGTGGTGGACGATCTAAACCACTTCGAGACCGAGGAGTTCATAAAGATCCTCAAACCCGACATCTTCTTCTCCGGCATCAAGGACAAGTACGTAATCCAGAAAGGCGGCGTGCTCTCAAGGCAGCTCCATTCCTACGACTACAGCGGGCCCTATTCCGGGTTCAGGGGCGCCGTCATCTTCGCCCGGGACATCTCCATGGGCCTCTTCGCCCCCGCCTGGAAGCTTGTGAGCCCCCCATGGGCGGCTCCCCCGAATGCGGATGCCCCGGATGCCCAAGACAGCCAAGACGCCCTCCAGGAGGCCCAGGATGCTTGACCAAACCCCCAAGGAAATATCCGAGCGCAAGGCCCTGCGCATAAACCCCTGCAAGACCTGCCAGCCGGTGGGGGCCCTCTACGCCGCCCTGGGCGTGAGGAGGTGCATGCCCCACAGCCACGGCTCCCAGGGCTGCGTGTCCTACCACAGGACATTTCTCACAAGGCACTTCAAGGAGCCGGCCATTGCGTCCTCCAGCTCCTTTACCGAGGGGGCATCGGTCTTCGGCGGCGGGGCCAACCTGAAGCAGTCGGTCAGGAACATCTTCGACGTCTACGACCCGGACATAATAGCGGTCCACACAACCTGCCTTTCGGAAACCATCGGGGACGACCTCAACGCATACATAATGGAGCTTGAGATCCCGGAGGAGAAGCAGGTGGTCCACTGCAACACCCCCAGCTACGTGGGCTCCCACATAAACGGCTACGCCAACATGGTGGCTGGCTTCATCCGCTACCTTGCGGACAAGAGGGCGCCCAAGAGCGAGCTCGTGGGGGTTTTCCCGGGATTCGTGAACCCAGGGGACATCAGGGAGCTAAAAAGGCTCCTTGACCTTATGGCCGTCCCCCACATAATGCTCCCGGACACTACCGGGGTAATGGACGGGCCCATGACCGGGAAATACGAGATGTTCCCGGACGGCGGCACCACCATCGAGGAGATAAGGGCCCTGGGAGGCGCAAGGCACGCCCTGGCCTTGGGCAGCTTCGCCTCCACCGAGCCGGCCCTCGCGCTTAAGACCAAGTGCGCCGTGGAGAGCACGGTTCTGCCCCTTCCCATGGGCGTGAGGCTCACGGACTCATTCTTGCTGACGCTCTCGGCCCTCTCCGGGAAGCCCGTCCCCAAGGAGCTTGAAGAGGAAAGGGGGAGGCTCATAGACCTGATGCTCGACGCGAACCCCTATTACTACGACAAGACCTGCGCCGTCTTCGGGGATCCGGACACGGTCCTGGGGATAACCTCGCTGGCCCTGGAGCTGGGCATGACACCCAAGTACGTACTCACAGGGACCCCCGGCGAGGCATTCGTCACCAAGGCCATGGGCATGCTGGAGGCCGACGGCAAGGCGGAGGGGGCAAGGGTGAAGGCCGCGGGAGACCTCTTCGAGCTGCACCAGTGGATAAAGAACGGGCCCGTGGACCTTCTTATCGGGACCTCCTACGGCAAGCAGATAGCCAAGGCAGAGGACCTCCCATTCGTGAGGGCGGGTTTTCCAATACTCGACCGCTACGGCCACTCCTACCACCCGCTGGTTGGCTACCAGGGAGCCTTGCTCTTGGCCGAGCGCATAGCCGATGCCGTGATGGACCGCATGGACCGCGACTGCGCGGACGAGGATCTGGAAGTCGTTATGTGAGGCGGGATTGCC